>JBMOPI010000039.1:0-13262 GCA_049324975.1 Bacillota bacterium | reverse complement strand
GGATTAAGGTAAGCGAAGCCAATAACTATGCCAGCCAGATCAATGCCTTAAACCAGCAGATCAGTGTGCTGCAGGCCGCCGGCCAGAATGCCAACGATTTACGGGATAAAAGGGACCTCCTGCTTGACCGGCTTTCCAAGCTCATGGATATCCAGTACAGTGAAGATGCCGCCGGCATTGTTACGATAACGGTTGGCGGTACTAATTATGTGGACAATACATTTGTTGTCAACAACATTGTAAAAGCCGGCGCGGCCCTCAGCTGGACCCTGGGCGGCCCGGTCAACATTACGGACGGCGAACTGTTTGCTCTTGATGAAACAAGAGATGTTACAACAGTTAATTATCTTGCGGATTTGGATAATTTAGCCTCAACCTTTGCGGCAGAGATTAACGCCCTGCATAATCCCGGTTTTGGTCTCGGTGCGGTGCCTCCTACAGGTAATGACTTTTTTGCCGGCGGTCCCCCGGTTACAGCGGGCAACATTCAGGTTGCAGCCGCTATACTGGCCGATTTAAACAATATCGCTGCCGCCAGCAATGCCGCCGATGTGCCGGGTGACGGGAGCAATGCGTTGGCCATGGCCCAGTTAAAACATGACACGACAACCATGGGCGGCGTTTCCTTTGATGATTTTTACCGTTCTTTGGCTTCCCGCCTGGGGGTCCAGTCCCAGGAAGCCATCCGGATGTCGGACAACCAGAATTATTTGCTGGCACAGTTAAAAAATAACAGAAACGAAATATCAGGTGTCTCTCTTGATGAAGAGATGACCAATATGATCAGGTTCCAGCAGTCGTATAACGCAGCGGCCAGACTGGTAACCGCCATGGATGAGATGATCGACGTGGTTGTAAACAGAATGGGTTTAGTGGGGAGGTAGGGTAGATGCGGGTTACTAATAATATGATGGTGGCGAATTTCCTGAATAACCTGAGCAACAATATGCGGGAAATGGACAAAATCCAGCAGCAGCTTTCAACGGGCAAGGCCATCAATAAGCCCTCTGACGACCCGGTCAATATTATTTACTCTCTGCGGCTTAATTCGAGCATTACCGAGACGGAGAAATTTTTGGACAATGTATCCAGCGCCAATGCGTGGCTGAACACTACTGATATAGCCCTGCAGCAGGCCACGGAAATATTACAAAGTGTTCGCGAACTTACTGTGCGGGGGGCTAACGATACTCTCCCCCAGACCTCCCGTGACGCTATGGCCAAGGAAATAGAGCAGCTAAGGGAGCAGCTTATCCAGGTTGCAAATACCAACCACGATGGCAGATTTATCTTTGGGGGTTTTCAGACTACCCAGGCCCCTTTTACCGCTGCCGGCGTATATACAGGTAGTGTCGTTAGCGATATTGAATATGAGATAGGTATCAGTATTAAAATGACAGTCAATATTACGGGAGATGATGTTTTTACAAATCCGGTGGATAGCTTTCAGTTGCTTACCGATATCGCCAATGATCTCTATGCAGGGAATACGGTAAACCTGTCCACAATAAGAATAGGAGATCTGGACAGGTCAATTGACAACATTATAGCTAGAAGGACAGAGGTTGGAGCAAAAATGAACAGGCTGGAAATGACTCAAACCCGCCTGGATGAAGCGAAGACCAACTTCAGCGGGCTGTTGTCAAGCGTGGAAGATATTGATATGGCAGAAGTAATTACACAGTTGAAAATGCAGGAAAATGTTTACCGCACGGCTTTGGCTTCCGGTGCGCGGATTATCCAGCCTACCTTGTTAGACTTCTTACGATAGAGGGCGATGACGCATGTTACAGGTGGGGATTAATCAAACCTTTGGCCGTATTGGTATTGAGCAGACTTGGGCTTCAACACAGATGAAAGTACAGCCGGCGGATTTCAGATTGACGACAAAACCGGCAGCCGTCAAGATAACAAAAGACTGGCCGGCGGTAAATATCGATCAGACTGAAACCAGGGCCAGTATGGGCTACAGAAATATAGTCGCCTTTCAAAAAGATATTGCCCAAAAGGGCCAAGTTACTGCTTTGGCAGGTATTAATAATATAGCCAGAGAAGGAGACCGGATGGGCCGGATAGAAGCAGGTGGTAATCCTATTCCGGCTATAGCGGAAGCTAGTGCCTGGCCGGAAAAAGACTTTAATATTACCATGATCCCCAAAACGCCGCCGGATATTTCTTATACCGGAAGTCTGGACATAAAAGTTGTGCCGGGGGACGTTGCGGTTGATTCTGAAGCAAGGTTTCCGCAAACATCGGTAATAAAAGGAAGCTTAAATGTATATGTCAGGGTGAAACCGGCAGTAGACATTGACGTTACCGGCCAGTGGATTGACCTGCTGGGTTAACAAAAACACATGAGGTGAAGTGAAGTGATAGTCAAAACTTCCCGTTTTGGTGAGGTTGAATGCCAGGACGAGCATATTTTTTCCTTTATTGAAGGGCCTTTGGGCTTTCCCGGGGCCAAAAATTTTGTCATTATAAATCATCCCGGTAATAATATTTTTAAGTGGCTCCAGTCGGTAGATGATCCGGAGCTTGCTTTTGTTATTGCCGAGCCTTTTGTATTTTTCAGCGACTATGAGTTTAATCTGGAAGATACTGATGTAACTCTTTTAGAAATCAGAGATCCCAAAAAGGTTTTAGTTTATACTATTTTAGTAATTCCGCCGGACTTCAAGAAGATAACAGCCAATCTAAAAGCGCCGATTGTTATCAATGGAGATAACCGCAAGGGCAAACAGGTGGTTTTGTTAGATGAACGTTATTCCACGAAACATTTTGTATTTAACGGCGCAATGAAGGAATAGGCCAGGGAGGGCGACAAGGTGTTAGCATTGACTAGAAAAGCCGGACAAAGCATTATTATTGGGGACAATATTGAAGTTATTATCGTAGAGGTAAAGGGGGACCAGGTGCGACTGGGTATCAAGGCTCCTAAGGAAGTATCTGTTTACCGTAAAGAGATTTTCGTTGAAATCCAGGCTGAAAACAGAGCTGCGGCGAATTCAGCCAAACTTTCGCTGGAAGGGATGGAAGGATTCTTATCAGAAGCTGTAAAAACTAAAAGAAAATAATCAGGTAAAATTATATATTATATCGTAAAATGTCGAAAACAAGAGAAAAGCCCTGATATATGTGAATTAT
The DNA here is from genome assembly GCA_049324975.1 of Bacillota bacterium. GTDB lineage: Bacteria > Bacillota > Thermincolia > Thermincolales > CAZWUW01 > JBMOPI01. Next base: position 10,118 of record JBMOPI010000039.1, on the reverse strand, counting down.
ACACCTTGCAGGCCCTATTCAGCCCTCAAGGTATTATTTTTTTCCACGATATATCATAATGGACAGGTTATCGCCACTGATATGCTTTATTTTCCGTTCAGGCGGCCGACTGGATGGAAGAAAAGGTGGACAGTGGAAAAAATAGGATAACCAATAATAATGAAGAGCATGGATGCTCAAAAACCAAATTCAAGGAGGATGATTTTTTTATGAGAATTCAAAACAACATCAATGCGTTATTTGCCAGCAACAGGTTGGCATCAACCGACACTGCCTTAGGCAAGTCTTTGGAAAAGCTGTCTTCCGGTTACCGGATTAACCGGGCCGGTGACGATGCTGCCGGGTTGGCCATTTCTGAAAAGATGCGCGCCCAGATCGGCGGCTTGAACAAAGCTGTACAAAACGCTCAGGATGCTATCTCCCTCGTACAGACAGCAGAAGGCGCTTTGAACGAGTCCCACAGCATCCTGCAGCGGATGAGGGATCTGGCAGTTCAGGCAGCCAACGGCACCAACACTACTTCTGACCGCCAGAAAATCAGTGACGAGTTAAAACAATTGCAAACCGAACTCACAAGGATTGCCAATCAGACCGAATTTAACACCAAAAAGCTGCTTGACGGTACTTATCAAGGGGTTAAATACCAGATTGGCGCTAACTCCGGCCAGTACATGTCACTGACTGTTGCCACCATGACAGCCTCGGCCCTGAAGATAACTGCCGCCGCCGTAAGTTTAAGTGCCGGTGGCGCTGCCACTCAGGTAGCCAGAGCCAATGCCCTGATTACGACCGTGGACAATGCTATCAGTACTGTTTCTGACACCCGTTCCAAGCTGGGCGGCGTTCAGAACAGGCTGGAGCATACCATCGCCAACCTCCAGGCTTCTGCTGAAAACCTCAGCGCTGCTGAATCCCGGATCCGTGACGTAGATATGGCTGCTGAGATGGTTAAATTCACCAAAAACCAGATTCTGCTGCAGGCCGGTACTGCTATGCTTGCCCAGGCTAATGCCAAGCCGCAGGCAGTATTACAACTCTTGGGTTAATAGCAACAGGGGGCCAGCTGACGTAAAGTTGGCTGGCCCTTTTGGATTTTTTCTATGGCGCCAAGGATGGTGAGAAAGATGCGGGTTACGGAAAAGACCCCTGTAGATATAAAATCTATGCAGGGACCTCAGGTAAACCCTTACACCTCTCAAGACCGCGGCGAGGCTAAAAATATCAGGGAAGATATGGCTCCGTGGCAAATAAAAACAGAAAAGGTCACCCAGGGCGATGTAACGAACGCCGTCGACAAAATCAACAGGACTGTCAGAATTTTTAACCGGGCCATTCATTTTTCCAAGCATGAAGAATCCGGCCGGATGTGGGTTCAGGTTATTGACACGGAGACCCAAAAAGTGGTAAGGGAAATCCCGCCGGAGGAGATTCTGGAAATAGTTGCCAGGCTTGAAGAAATGGTAGGGCTTTTGATAGACGAACGGCGTTAAAGGAGGTGCATCAGGTGTGGGCATGAAACTGGGCGGAATCGTATCAGGTCTGGATACTTATGACCTGATCAATAAGATTCTGCAGGTTGAAAGACAGCCTGTTACTTTGATGAAGAGCAGGCAGTATACTTTTGAACTAAAGAAAGACCTGTGGACTGAGGTTAACACCAGCTTGCTGGCATTGAAAACCGCCAATGACAAACTGCTGGATATCAATAGTTTCAAGAATAGGACAGTTACCACTTCAAATGATGCTGTGGTTACCGCTGCAGCCAGTGCTTCTGCAGCTGAAGCCACTTACGATATAGTAATCACCAACCTGGCCCAGAACCACCAGGTCGCGGGCGACAAAAAAGCTTCCGACTGGACGGCCGGGGTTGACGGGACATTTAAATTAAGTGACGGAATCTACGAATCCACGATAAATGTCACCGCCGCTGACACGCTGCAGACCATAGCAGATAAAATCAACAATGCCAAAGACAATACAGATACTTCGAAATCACTGCGGATTACCGCTTCCATAGTGGATAACACTTTAGTTCTTTCCCATGACGAATCGGGATCGGCCAATCAGATAAGTTTTACCGATGACCCTAACAAGATTTTGGAAAATATTGGCCTGGTGACCGCTGACGGTACATTGACCATCAAAAATCAGCTTAAAGCTGCCGAGGATGCCATATTTACCGTTAACGGGATTAACGTGACCCGCTCCCGGAACGATAACCTGACGGATGTCATATCCGGTATAACCTTAAACCTGAAAGCGGAAAACTCCGCCACTATTACCGTCATTAAAGACCTTAATGCCGCTTACACCACCGTTAAAGCGTTTATCGACCAGTACAACAGCACCCTTGACCTTATCAATACGAGGTTGAGTGAGCAGAAGGTTAAAGAACCCACTTCCGATTTTGACCGCCAAAAAGGTCTTTTGCGCGGGGATAGTGTTATGGCGGGGGTTAAAGGCAGGCTGCGGAAGGAGATCAGCGACCCTGTTGACGGGCTGAGCAGCGCGTATGACCGTTTATCGGTGATCGGTATAACGACAACGTCAGATGATTATGGCAAATCAGGTAAACTGCAGATTGACGAGACCAAGTTCAAAGAGGCTTTGGCCGCTAATCCCGATGCTGTTATCCAGCTTTTTAGCAATACTGCTGACACCGACGGCGACGGCACTGTGGAGTACAGTGAAAAAGGCGTTGCTGTAAGGATAACTGAAGAGCTAAACAACCTGACCAGTTCATCTACTACCAGCATTGGCGGAACTGTGGTAAAAGTCGGCACAATTTTAAATACAATCGATTCCATTGACAAAATCATTGACGGTTATGGCGACCAGATCAATGCCTTCGAAGAACGACTGAAATTACGGGAAAAAGCCTTGTGGGATCAATTTACGGCTTTGGAAAACGCTTTATCTACCCTGAATAATCAGGCTAGCTGGCTGACAAGCCAACTCATGGGATTGAATCAATAACTGTGAATAAGTAACATAGAATTTCTATGTTACTTATTTTAAAGATAAAATGTCGACTAAAGTAGAGATAAGTATAACGGGGTGGTCTAGTTGGCTGTACAAATTTCCGATGTTCAAAGGGAAATTTTAAAGACTTTAAAAAACTATAAGGCTACTTATGCCCACCCGGTTTCTTCCGAAGAAATCAGCAAGGTGATAAATGTAACCCCTTCTTATGTGCGGGAGCAGGCCCAGGATATGCAGAATAAAGGGTTAATCCGGGCCAGAAGAGGACCGGGCGGGGGCTATTTCATTAATTTTACGGAGGGGGATGGATTTTGATGAATTCCGAAGAGGCCAACAAGCTTCTTGATGAAGCAATTGAAGACGGAAAGGAGTACCTGCCCCGGCTTAAAGAAGGGCTTTCGAAAATAGCTGCCCTGCTGCAGGAAGGCCGGGAAGGAGAAGGAATTAATTTATTTATTGAGAGTATCGAAGGGTTGGAATGGTTTGGAACCGTTTTAGAGGGGATGGTCTGTTTTAGAGGTGCTCTTATTAATGAATCCGGGGAGGATAATATTTCCGTCCGCTACCGGCGAATTCTGGGTGATTTGTTGGCAGCATGGGAGAACAGGGATATAGTGTTGATCGGCGACCTGCTTGAATTTGAAATAGTTCCCATAATAGAAGAGTTCCAAGAAAAGACGGATCAGGAGAAAAAACATTGAAAGGATATTATCATGAAAATTTTCGGCTTTTGAGTAAAGTCGATCCTAATGGAGCCGAAATTATCAAGCGCTATGGGCAGGAAGAAATGAAGGTTATACCAATAAAAACAAAATCCGGCGCCATTACTTTTCAGATTGAAAAAGATGGGCGTACAGTATTCCTCCATAGTAAATATGACCCCGAGAAAGAAGCCCGGCAGTTTATATGCAGCAAAAAGATAAAAGATGGGGATACAGTGGTAGTTTACGGCTTTGGCCTGGGTTACCACATTAAGGAATCATTGAATTGTATAGGGGAGAACGGCAGGGCTTTTGTCATTGAACCAAATGTCGGATTATTTAAGTATGCTTTAAAATATGTTAATTTAAATATTTTTCTATCAGATAAAAGGTTAAAGATTATCCTTGAAAATAATTTGGGCGCCATTTCTAAAAAACTCGCCGGCCTGATGGAAGAAGTACAGAAAAAAAACGGTCACTTACTTGTACATCGTCCTTCTCTGGAAATTACCCCGGATTATGCCGACTTTTTAAAACAGCTTTTACTGGAGTGGCAGGTTAAGCAGGATACCTTAATAAAATTTGCCGGTCAACTTGAGGAAAATCTGATTCAAAATATGGATTTAATCAGACGCTTGCCGGGGGCTGCCAGAATTTTACATACAATTAACAACATCCCTGTTTTACTAGTGGCGGCAGGTCCCAGCTTAGATAAAAGTATCGAATATATCCGGGCTATTCAGGACAGGTGCCTGGTTTTTTCCGTGGGTACGGCGCTTAAGCCTTTACTTATGCACGGCATAACACCCGACCTGGTGATTATCACCGACCCTCATCCTATCGTAGTAAAGCAGATCGAAGGAGTGTCAACCAAAGCTCCTCTAATTGCTTTTCCCACAGTGCATCCCGCTGTTCTGGCAGAATACCCGGGGTTAAAACTGATAGCCTGCCAGCAGGGTGTCGACGCCATAGAAAAGATGGCGGAAGAAACCGGGGAAGAATTAATTTCCACCGGTGGCTCTGTTATTACTGCTGCTCTCGATATTGCTATCCGGATGGGTTGCAATCCGGTATTGTTTGCAGGCCTTGATTTGGGGTATGTCCGGGGCAAAACTCATGCTGCGGGAACTATGCACGAGGGGCTTGTTATTAAGGATGACCTTCATTTGCAGGAAATACCCAATAACCAAAAGTCCACCATCAAAGCCCCAGTGAATTTTAATATTTTTAGAAAGTGGATTGAGGACCGGATAAGAAAAACCGGTGGAGAGGTAAAATTTTTTAATATGTCCGCTGAAGGGGCAGTGATAAAGGGAGCTCCTTACATGACATGGGATGAGATAAAAGATTTTCTCCAGGCAGACCAAAAGCCTGTTAAGGAACTTCTTTACAAAATATGTTCCACATGAGAGGAAGAAATAAGTTGGACTTGTATAATATCAACCTGGCCGCTTTTCGTGCTCGCTACCCAGATTTGGTCAGTTCTTTAGAAAAAGCGGACTCGAATAACTGTTCTGTTGTCGACGCGAAAAACGGGATGCCTACATTAAAAGTGCTGTTTGAAGGCAAAGAGGTTTTTGCTCACAGTGCTTACGACCCGCAAAAGGAAGCCCGGCGCTGGGCTGATGAAGTGAAATTACAGCCGGGGGACATGCTGATAGTCTTTGGGTTCGGATTGGGATATCATATTACGGAGTTAATTAAGACAGCCGCGGCAGATGTCAAAATAATTGTTATTGAACCTAATCCTGCTTTTCTTAACCTGGCATTTCGCCACCTGCAGCTGGCTGATTTAATTTCTTCTGAAAAAATCTATCTGGTTTTGGGACATGATGTTCCGGCGTTGAAGAGGGTTTTCTTTAAATTCGTTGATTTATATCGGCTTGATAAAGTTAAAACTGCTTCTTATTTGCCTTTGTTGAGAAACTTTGCGGATGCTTTCCAACCTTACCAGCAAACAGTATATGATGAACTGTTGTTTCAATATGTAAATATCAGCACTGTCCTTTATTTTTCATATCAATGGACGAAGAATTTTTTTGCTAACTTAAAAGATACGATAATTAGTCCCGGTGTCAGCACACTATTTGGAAAATTTGTCAATAAACCTGCTATCCTGGTTTCGGCAGGACCGTCTCTGACCAAAAACATACATTTATTAAATGACGCCAAAAACAAAGCCTTCATTTTATGTGTCGGCAGTGCTCTGAGGGTTTTGTTAAAGGAAGGGATCATTCCCGATTTGGTGGTATCTGTTGATGGCAGTGAAGCCAACTATAAGCATTTCCAGGGTTTGCCGGAGCACCGCATCCCGCTGGTTTTTGACCCGGTACTTCATCATAAAATACTGGAAGAGTATAAGGGGCCAAAATTTATTACCTTATGCAGCGACCTGGTGTTACAATGCATGGGTTATTTTTTGGAGGAAAATAAAGGTAATCTTAAAATCGGTCCTTCAGTAGCCAGTGTTAGCCTGGACCTGCTTAAAAAAACCGGCGCCAATCCCATTGTTTTTGTTGGCCAGGATCTTGCTTATACCGGTGGTGTTTCCCACGCCAACGGTACTTCCCATACATCTAAGACCCTCGAGGACCTGAAAAGGGAAGACAGGCTTTTGGAAGTTGATGGTATAGACGGGGGGAAAGTATTAACAGACCGGTCCTTTTATACATTCTTGAGATGGTTTGAGTCCTATATAGCCGGGCATCCCGAAACCACCTTTATCAATGCCACCGAAGGCGGGGCTAAAATCGCCGGTACCCGGAATTTGCCTTTAAAGAATGCCCTTGCCGAATATTGCACTCAGGAAACTGATTATGGAAAAATACTTGCTGAAATTCAGGAAGAATATCAAAGGCCTTCGGCTTCTGATATAGCTAATGCAGCAGAAAAGCTGTGGGAAATCAGGAAGCAGGTGAAAAAAATTAAAAAAACCGCCCGGCGTGGTTTAAAAAAATCCGAAGCTTTGGCTGAACTTTATGAAAAAGGATTGCCTGATTTAAAAGATGTCAAAAAAATATTAAAGAGTCTGAATAAAATTGACCGGGACATAAGAGAAGAACAACAGGGAATGGAAATGGTTTCATTATTGTTTCAACCTTATGTACAGGCGCTGCGCCAGATTTCCGACCGGGAAATACCCGAAGAAAGCGAGAGGGAACAAGGGCGGCGGATATCATCTGAATCTGTTTTGCTCTACTTTGGAATTCACCGGGTAGTTACTGTGGCAGACGAATTGATTGGTGATGCCATACAAAGATTTAAAGATGAATGAAGGTGAAATAACGGTGAAAAAAAAGAAAAAAATCTGCATTGTAACGGGGACGCGGGCGGAATACGGCTTATTTTACCCTTTGTTGAAAAAAATCAAGGCTGACGGGCAGTTTGGTCTCCAGTTATGTGTAACAGGAATGCATCTTTCACCGGAATTCGGTTTGACATATAAAGAAATAGAAAAAGACGGTTTCAAAATAAATGAAAAAGTTGAAATGCTGTTATCAAGCGATACGGAAGTCGGGGTAACAAAATCCATAGGGATTGGAATTATTGGCTTTGCGGATGCTTTACACCGGATAAAACCTGATTTGGTGATTTTACTGGGAGACAGGTTTGAGACTATGGCTGCAGCAATCGCGGCTTTCACGGCTAAAATCCCCATTGCGCACCTTTACGGAGGAGAATTGACAGAAGGCGCAATAGACGATGCCATCAGGCACTCCATAACTAAAATGAGTATATTGCATTTTGTTTCAACTGAGATATACGGAAAAAGGATAGTGCAGCTGGGGGAAGAACCTGACAGGGTATTTAATGTCGGAGCCCTAGGGATTGATAATATAAAGAATCTGACGCTATTAACGAAGCAACAACTGGAAAAGGAGCTTAATTTTAAATTTGGGAAGCGTAATGTTTTAGTCACATTTCATCCTGTTACTTTGGAAAATTATACCTCGGAGAGTCAGTTCAGGGAATTGTTGAGTGCACTGGATCACTTTAAGGACCTGAAGATAATTTTTACCAAACCTAATGCTGACCCGAACGACCGTATTTTAATCAAACTTATTGATGAATATGTAAAAAGGAATTCAGACAAAGCCGCGGCATTTGTTTCGCTGGGGCAGTTAAAATACCTGTCGACTATCAATTACGTAGATGCGGTGGTGGGTAACTCTTCAAGCGGAATAATTGAAGTGCCCTCCCTTGGTAAGCCTACCGTTAACATAGGGGACAGACAAAAAGGAAGAATCAGGGCTGATAGTGTTATTGACTGCAGCCCAAAAAAAGAAAGCATCATAAGGGCTTTGAGAAAGGCTTTTCAGCCGGATTTCAGCAAGTTATGTAAAGAAGTCGACAATCCATACGGGGACGGAAATTCAGCTGAGAAAATATTAACAGTTCTTAAAGAAAAGACAGACAAGATAAAGCTGAAAAAGACTTTTTATGACCTTAAGGTGAAAATTTGATTCATTCTTTAAGGAGAGATAGAAATGAATGAGCGGTATAGAGAATTGTTAATCAACCCGGATTTGCCTTTAAGAGAAGCCTTAAGACAGATGGATAAAGGGGCTTTACAGTTATTGATCGTGGTGGATAAGCAGGACAAAATATTAGGTGTTGTTACAGACGGGGATATCCGAAGAGCTATTATAAAAAACGTCGATTTTAACGATCCTATCAAAATGGTCATGAATACAAGTCCTATCACCTTATCCTTGCCGATAAACAAGAAAAAAGCTTTTAAAATGATGCAAAAAAGTTTGATTAAACACATTCCGGTGGTCAATGACCAAGGTCAGGTAGTAGATATTCTTTTATGGAATACCTTAATTGAAAGCGGTCAGGAATTATACCCATGCAAGGATAACCCGGTGGTTATCATGGCCGGGGGTAAAGGCACAAGGCTTGACCCGTTTACCAAGATATTGCCCAAGCCGCTCATCCCTGTAGGTGACAAGCCTATTATTGAAATTATTATGGACAGGTTTAACAGGTACGGTTTTAACAATTTTGTGATTTCCCTCAATTATAAAGCGGAAATGATAAAGATGTATTTTTCGGAAAACCCCAACGGCTATCAGATTGATTATATTCAGGAGAAAGAATTCCTGGGTACGGCGGGCGCCCTGGCCCTGGCTAAGGAAAAACTGCAAAAAACCTTTATTCTTTCAAATTGTGACGTGGTAACTGATGCGGATTTTGATAATTTTTTAAACTATCATCTTGAAAACAAAAACCACGCTACAGTTTTTGCCGTGGTTCGCCATATGAAAATCCCCTACGGGGTGATGAAAATCAATAATGGAGACCTGGAAGATATCCTTGAAAAACCCGAATACTCTTTTGTTATCAATACAGGTATTTATGTTTTAGAACCCGGGATGATTGATTTAATCCCGGAAGGCACCGTTATGAACATGCCGGATCTGTTGATGATAGCAAAAGAAAAAGGATTCAAAGTGCAAGTTTGTCCTATGAGCTGTTCCTGGTTTGATGTGGGAGAATGGGAAGAGTATAGAAAAGCATTGGATTTCATCAGCGGGAACAGGTGCAGTTAACAAAGCAGAGAGGACGGGTCCAATGTACAAGGGGAAACGCATATTGGGGCTGATACCGGCCCGTGGGGGTTCCAAGGGTTTACCGGGCAAGAACATCCGGCCGATGTTGGGTAAGCCCTTAATTGCCTGGACCATCGGGCAGGCATTGGCATGTAAATATCTTGATAAGGTAATTGTAAGCACTGATGATGAAAAAATTGCTGACACAGCAAAAAAATACGGTGCCGATGTACCTTTTTTTAGGCCTGAAGAGTTAGCCACGGACGAGGCCAGGTCTGTCGATGTCATTTTTCATGCACTGGATTTCTTCAAGCAGCAAAATTATGAGTTTGACTATGTTGTATTACTTCAACCCACATCTCCCCTGAGGACGACAAATGATATTGACCGGAGCATAATATCACTTATTGAAAATGATGACAGGGCTGACAGCCTGATCAGCGTTGGCGAATTATCCCATGGGCATCCTCATATTGTGCAAAAGATTGATGATAAAGGTTTTATTCAGCCGTTTTGTGACATAAAAGCGGTTGCTGCCAGAAGGCAGGAGCTTTCCAATGCCTATTTACCCTATGGTGTGATTTTTCTTGCCAAAACTGATTCACTCAGAAAATATGAAACCTTTTACCAGAAAAGAACGCTGCCATTTATAATCGAGAGGTGGCAGCATTATGAAATTGACGACATTTATGATTTTATGGCAGCAGAAATGATTTTAAAAGAAAAACGGGGGTCAGGTAATGAAATTATCGGGTAAAAAAGTAATGGTTACCGGCGGCGGAGGTTTTATCGGCAGCCACCTGGCAGAACGCCTGGTTGAACTTGGCGCTGATGCAACGGCATTTATCAGATACAACTCCCGCAATAACTGGGGCTGGCT
>JBMOPI010000038.1:5071-13457 GCA_049324975.1 Bacillota bacterium | reverse complement strand
TTTCAGTCAGAAACAATTGCCGGGAAAAACCCTTCAACTCAAATCAGTAAATCTTTTCCTTTGATCTGTTTATTTCTTATCCAAAATTTTTTGATTGCACTCTTCTATTGGATAAGTTACGCCAGGGTTAATGACCCATATATTTCCGATACCTTGACCCCTGTTCCCTTTCCGATCAGCCTGATAATCCCTCTTTTATTGGTTGCTGCGGTGATAATGATTAAACGGGTGTTAAGACTGATACAAAATGAAATTGAGACTAAAACTCAGCTTAATTCTCTCAGACATGTGGAAGAACTGTTACATACTATCCGCGCCCAGCGTCACAATTTCAGTCACGAATTGCAGGTAGTTTACGGCCTGCTGGAAGTTGAAGCTTTTCAGGAGGCCAGGGAATATATCAGGGGCAGCATGGCGGAAATTGCGGCTACATCGGAGATTATTAAAACAGATAATTTAGGCATCACTGCTTTGCTGCAAACCAAAACAGGTTTGGCGGAGGCCGGTAAAATTAAATTTAATATAGAAGTTAAGACCAGCCTTCAAGACCTTCCGTTAGAATCGAGGGATGCCAGTATCATTATCGGCAACTTGATCGATAACGCCCTGGATGCGGTCAAAGGTTTGATACCTGAGCAAAGGAGGGTTGATATAGTGCTGGCCCGGGATTTGGCAGGCTACGTCATCGATGTCAAAAACTGCGGGCCGGCTATAAAACCGGAGTTAATAGAAAAAATATTTGCACCGGAGTTTTCAACCAAAGGAGAAGGCAGGGGAATGGGGCTTTACAGTGTTAAAAATCTGGTGGAAAAATATAAAGGCGAGATCCGGGTATCCAGTGAACCGGGCTGTACTTGTTTTAGGGTTCTGATACCTCATAGAAATTAGTTGCGAGGGGGTGAACAGATGGTTACTGTAAAAAGCGCCGCCTGCGGATTGGCATATTATTTGGCCCGGGAGCTTAACTTTGACCGGAAGGATGCCGAGACAATCCGGTATGGCATGGAAATCATCTTTGGAGCATTAATAAAAGGCATGATTATCATCGGAATTTCCTGGTGGCTGCATATCACTCCTTATGTTTTGGCCGCTGTGATTACCTCAGGCAGTTTCAGGCTCCTCGCCGGCGGAGTCCATTGCCATACCTACGGCCGGTGCCTTGTATTAGGTTCTACGGTGGCAGTTTTTATCGGAAGTTTGGCTCCTGTCATAGGATACCGGCTGAACCCCAATTTCTTGTTATCTTCAGTCGTATTGGCAGCATTGATTGGTCTGGGCTTTGTCCACAAATGGGCCCCGGCAGATACTCCGGCCAAACCTGTTACCCGGGAAGAGAAAAGAAAAAAATTTAAAAAACTCTCTTTCCTTTATGTTATCACGTGGACCGTAATCATGTTTGTCTTTATACTCCTTGGCCGTCAGATACCTTCCATCATTCCCCTTGCTATGGCCAGCCTCGGTGGATTTTTGTTCCAGACATTCAGTTTGTGTCCTGCCGGTTATCGTCTGGTGGGCACAGTTGACACCCTGCTTGGCAAAATCTTACCGTAAGGAGGTGAAAACTATGTTGCGGAAAATGAAGTTCGGATTACTGTCCGCCGCAGCCAGCCTGGCTCTTTTGGTCGGGGTTCTGGGAGTACAGCTAACATCCGCTTTACTCTTTTACCAGCCCGAAGTACCGGAACACTTCAGAGATAATTAATAATTGTTGACAAATGAAAGGTGACAACCTGACATGTTGAAGGTTTTAATCGCCGAAGATGATCCGGCCATGAGACTTGTTTTGAAAAAATGCCTGATTGGAATCTCAGGGTTGGAAATAACCGGAGAGGCAGAAAACGGGAGACAACTGATGCAGCTGGTGGAAGAAATGAAGCCTGACGTCGTGTTTGTTGACGTTGACATGCCTGAAATGACCGGAGTAGAAGCAGCCAAAGAGATTTTTGACATCGACCCGAAAATTTTCATTATTTTTGCCACTGCATATGACAATTATACCCACGAAGCATTCCATGTTTACGCATTTGATTACCTTGTGAAACCCTTCGATCTTGAGCGGATTAGGCAAACCATGGAAAAGATTAAGGAGTTGAAGGCGGAAAGGGATAAAACCGGGTTTTTTAAACGCCTGGCAAAGCAGCTGGGAAAAGATAATTTTAAACTCATGATTCCGGCAAACGACAGGTATAATTTTGTAAATATGCAGGAAATTATCTTGATTTCGCGTATTAACCGCAAAACCGTCATTTTTACCACGCATGGCATTGTTAAAACATATGAATCTCTGCAAAAACTGGGCGAGCGGTTAAAAAACGATCATTTCTTCCGCTGTCACAAAGGCTACATCATTAACACGGATATGGTTACGGAGATTTCGCCCTGGGGACACAAAACTTACCTGGTGAAATTGGCCAACACGAATGAAACGGCGCTGATGACTTTTGATAAGGCCAGAGAGTTCCGGGAAAAATACTGTATTTAATAAAAACAGCCCTTGCATGCAAGGGCTGTTTTTTTGCGGATAAGGTTTTGGGCAAGTATTAAGGTATTTTTGAACAAAGAAAGTGATTTTATGGACAGGGTTTATATAAAACATAACATGTTTTTTATAAAATTAAGAAAAACAAAATAATTGTTATAAACAGGGAGGGGCAAGGATGAACAAACTGCGCATCGCATATAACTCAAATGGTGTGAGGCTGTTGCCGTTAAACTTTGCGGCCAGGGAGTTAAAAGAATTGGGCTACCAGGGCTTGGAATTATCCCTGGACCATTGTCACTTACACCCCTGGTCCGGCCCGGTACAAGCATTTACTATGGCCAAAAGGAACTTAAACCGGTTAGGTATGCCGGTCTGTGCGGTTCATACCGGAGCCAAATATGCCCTTGGGGACGTGGAGTTTGAACCATCCCTTGTATCCAGGGAAACTGAGGGGAGACAAAAACGGCTGGACTTTATTCTCGCCGCCGTTGATATGGCAGCATTGCTGGGCGCTCCGGTATGTACCGTGACTTCCGGCTTTAAGCCCGGAACAGTCAGCGATGATGCGGCGGAAGAGTTATTGCTGGAAGCGCTGGAAACAATATGCGCCTATGCCGGGGGGCGGGTAAAAATCTGTATCGAGCCCGAACCGGGCATGTTTGTCGGTTCCCTCGGAAAAGCCCTTGCCATGCGTAACGAGCTGGGTGGGAGATTATCGTTAACATTGGATGTCGGACATGCCTTCTGTAACGGTGAGGATTATTTGGATGTGATTTTCAACAACCCGGAAGCCATTGGGCATATTCACATAGAGGATATCGCCGGCCGGGTTCACCAGCACCTTATCCCGGGGACCGGAGATATTGATTTCCCGCCGTTTTTTTCAGCCATACAGGAGATTGATTACCGGGGCTTTGTCAGTGTTGAGCTTTATACATATAACGATAAGCCTATTGAAGCGGCCCGGGAAAGTATGGTTTACCTGCGCAGGATATTGGCAAAAGGAAGGGGGTAAATATAAGGATTTGGTGACGGGTATAAAAGCATTAAGAGGATGCATAAAAACTGCATATGGAGGTGAGTGTGATGGTTAAAAACGGGAAAGGCGGGTTTTACTACGGCCTGGAAATACTGCCGGAAAACTGGTACAATTTTGTGCCCGATCTGCCGGAGCCCATTCCCGGACCTATTAACCCAACGGAATCAAATGCTGTCGGGGCCATGGAAAAGATCAGGCCGAAGGCCCTGCAAGAAATGGAACAAAGCAGGGAGAAATGGTTGACCATTCCTAAAGATGTCTTTGCCAAATATCAACTTATAGGCAGGCCGACACCGTTGATGCGGGCCAGGGAACTGGAGGACTATTTCGGTATAACTGCCCGGATATACTTCAAACGGGAAGATTTTCTCCCTACGGGCAGCTTCAAACTAAACACCAGTATCCCTCAGGCGTATTTCGCATGGAAAGAGGGTTTTCAGGGCGTTGTTTCGGAAACGGGGGCCGGGCAGTGGGGGATATCCCTGTGTTTTGCCGCTCAGCTATATGGTCTGAAATCCAAGGTTTTTATGGCCCGGGTTTCATACAGGCAAAAACCTTACCGCCGTACCCTCATCAATTTATACGGGGGCGAAGTATTACCTTCGCCGAGCGAGTATACCGGGGCCGGCCGGAAGATGCTTCAGGAACGTCCCGATCATCCCGGTTCAATAGGCTCCGGGATCAGCGAAGCAATCGAAACCGCTATAAATAACCCGGAATATGCCTATGTTTCGGGCAGCAACCTGGTGCATGTGCTCATTCACCAAACGGTAATCGGGATGGAAACCAGGCGGCAGCTGGAACAGATTGGCGAATTTCCGGATTACCTGGTTGCTTGTGTGGGTGGAGGGAGCAACCTTGGCGGTTTTATGCTGCCGTTCCTTCCGGAAGTTAAAGCAGGCAGGGTAAAACTTCTGGCTGCGGAATCAACTGCGGCTCCCCGCCTCACAAAAGGTGAGTTCAAATATGACCAGTCAGATCCTTTCGGGTATACTCCGTTGACAAAATCGTATACCCTTGGCAAGGATTATGTCCCGCCGGCCACCCACGCCGGAGGGCTCAGGCAGCATAACGGTTCGCCCGCTGTCGGGGTTGTAAGGCATGCCGGGTTGCTCGATGCCAGGGCATATTCCCAGGATGAGGTCTTTGAGGTCGGCGTGCTTTTTTCACGGCTTTATGGCACCGTACCGGCGCCTGAGACGTGCCATGCCTTAAGAGCGGTGATAGACCTGGTCAAGGAGGTTGAAAAAGTCAGGAAAAACGCGGTTATCTGTGCTTGTTTCAGCGGCCACGGGCTCCTGGATTTATCCGGTTATGAAGACGTCTATCTAAAATGCTTTAAAGAGGGTATATACTGAAATGAAGGAAGAAACGACCGGCAGAGCCGCTGTCCTGCACCGGCCGGGTGAACTAAAAATTGAACTTGTCCAAACACCTTCGGTTGGACCCACAGAAGTGTTGGTCCAGGTTAAGTATGTTTCCCTGTGCGGCTCGGACTTTAAACTGTTTCAGGGGTCGCACCCCAACCAGCCTGAAGGGCCGCTTATTCCCGGCCATGAATGGGCAGGCAGGGTTATCCGGGCAGGTGAACTGGTTGTGGGTTTATCTCCCGGCGATTGGGTTACGGGTGACTGTTCTTTATACTGCGGCCGCTGTAAAATGTGCTCTGTAAACAAAAACCTGTGCGATCATGGGCAAAAGTTCGGCATAACCTGTGACGGCGCCCTGCGTCAATGGCTGGTCATCCCGGCCGGTTACCTGTACAAAATACCGGAAGGATTACCGGTTTCGCTGGCTTCGGTAACAGAACCCTTTGCTGTTGCCATAGAAGCTGTTTCAGATTTAAATGTACGGGACAAAAAGGCCATAGTTACAGGGGGCGGAATCATAGGCCTGGCTGCGGCCCTAGTCCTGCATTCGAAGGGGGCACGGGTTAACCTTGTGGAGGTTAGCCCGGACCGGCGGGTTTTATTGAGGCAGGCGCTTGGCGAACGCACTTTGGTTTCCGGAGCAAACCCCGGAGGACATTATCATGTGGCGGTTGAAGCGAGCGGCCAGCCGGAATGTGTTGCCGGATTGTACAATGTCCTGGTGCCGGCGGGTGACCTTATCCTGCTCGGACATGTAACAGCGCCGGTATCCATTAAAGAAATTGTAAAAAAAGCGCTGCGGGTCCGCGGGAGCATCGGTGGGACAGGCAGTTTCCCGCAAGCCATGGATATTCTGAGCCGCGAAAAGGATAATATACAAAAAGCTTTGCGCTTTTTCACCTTTGAGGATATTGGCCCGGTTTTAAGTTCCGGAAATTACGCCGTAAAATCAGCCCTGAAAGCAATTATTAAAATTGGAGGGGATAATGATGTTGAGACTTAAGGAAAAAGAAGTTGATGAAATGTTGTACAGGTGGGATGCCCCTTTTCGCCTGGCTCTCGGGGAAAACCGGGAACTGGTGATGCTGGCCCTCGCCGACGGCGGGTCAAGGATCCTTGACCTGGGGGCGGGCACCGGTTTTATTACTCTTGAGGCAGCCAAGCGTATCGGCGATACCGGGGAGATAGTGGCAGTTGATATCGTTGACAGTTTCATCGATATACTCCGGAAAAAAGCGGAAGCCATGGGCGTTGCCCAGCGCATCAGAACCGTTATTTCCGTGGCGGACAATCTTCCGTTGCCTGATGCGTACTTTGATGCAGTGGTCAGTTGTTCCCTGTTTCATGAAATAGACAACCTGGCCGGAGTTTTTGCGGAAGTGCGGCGCGTACTAAAGCCCGGTGGAAAATTTGTTTTTTCCGATTTCCGCCGTTTACCGGACCCGGTCAAAACGGAACAGATTGAAGCCTGGTATGCCAGGCAATCGGATCCTGAGGACGAAGAAGTTCACTTAAGATACTCAATTGAGGAAGTACGGGATTTATTGGAACTGAACCGGTTTACACGGATTGATATTAATCCGTGGGTTGAATACCATATGCGGGGAGTAGCCTTTAAGTAGAACCATGTAAGGGAAGTGTCAGCCATGAAGATTGCCCTTTTCGGCGCCGGTAAAATGGGGGCCTGTGTGGCAAAATGTTTTGATGGGGATGAACTGGTTGTTTATGATGTTGATAAAAAGCGCGCCGCAGATTTAGCCGGTAAAATAGGCTGTAAGGCTGCCATCCGGCCCCGGGACCTTTATTCCTTCCCGTATTTAGTCCTTGCTCTGAACAAAAAAGAATCCATCCAAACAGCTTATTCCGCCCTGGATTATGTCAACAGAGCAGATATCATCGTGCTTTGCACATATGTCGGTGAACACGATTTACCGGTAGAACTGGCCGAAAAAAAGGGGTGCAGATTTTATCCGGTAAAGATAATCGGACATTACCTCGTTCAAAACGTGAAATGGTCACTGTTATGTACAAAACAGCTGCCGGCGGAAATAAAAGCCCGGCTGGCCAGACTGGGGCCGATAACTGTTGATGATGGGCAAAAAGCCGGCCGGATTAATCCGCTGGCGGCCGAACTTGCTGTCCGGCTGGGACGCCGGATGGCTTCAACATTGGGAGCCGAGGGATTTAGTGAAGAAGTTATCAAAAGCGCCGTTGCTTCTGTTGCAGCGGGTACTTTAATGGAATTTCCCTGGGATAACCCGGATGATTTTATGAAATCAATCATTAACAGAGGTGATGAAAAGTGAGTTGGCAAAGCGTTTTAGAGAAAACAGCTGACAATGAGAACGCTTATGAATGTATGCAAACCTGCCTGGCGCAAAGCACACCGATTTACGTGGGGTCAAATATTGTTGAAAACGTATTGATTGAACAATTGGATAAGTTACGCCCCGACCGGGTTTTTATAATTACCGACGATGCGGTCGGCAGTATTTACGGAGGCGGCATTGCAACCAGTCTGGGAGCATATTACGAGGTACATACCCTCACATTCCCGGAGGGGGAGACAAATAAGACAATTTTTACATTGAGTAAACTCGGCAACGAATTATTTATGCGTAGAGTAAGCAAAAACTCGGTTATTGTCGCTCTCGGCGGAGGTATAGTCGGCAATGTTGCCGGGTTACTTGCGGCGCTTGTATTTAGGGGCATTACCTTTATTGAGGTGCCGACCACTTTTTTGGCTCAAACGGACAGTATTATGAGCAGTAAACAGGCTGTAAATACTGTTTTCGGGAAAAACATGCTCGGCGTATATTATCCCCCTTATTGCAACATTGTTGATGTGCGTTTTTTGCTGACCGAAAGTGCGCGCTCGATTCGCAGCGGCCTTGTCGAAACGGTAAAAAACGGTTTAATAAATGATGCAACCTTATTTAAGTACATGAGGAAAAAAATACCCGAGTTATCCCTGAACAGGCTCGAAGAACTTGAATTGCTGGTGAAACTGTCCATCCTGTCAAAAATTGATATCATTAAAACCGACCCTTCAGAAAAAAAACGCGGTATGATTTTGGAGTATGGGCATACCGCCGGACATGCCATTGAGAAGCTGATGAACGGGGCTTTGACTCATGGGGAATGCGTTTCTATCGGCATGGTTGCCGCCGCAAAAATTTCTGAGGCATTAGGGTTTTTGACCAATACCCATGTTAAACTCCATGAAGAGGTGTTGACTGCGTTGGGTATGCCGGTTACCCTGCCGGCCGGGATGCAGCCCCAGGACGTTTTGGATACCATTGAACATGACAACAAGCGGGAAGCGGATGGAATCAAGTATGTCATACTTGAAAATATAGGGCGGGTCAAGGTTGATAACGGCAAGTACATGATTCCCGTACCTTACGAAGTTGTAAAAAGCGTACTTAATTCTATGGTACCCTGATCTGGCCCCCTCCCGGAAACCGGCCGCGATGAAAATTGCGGCCGGCTATT
>JBMOPI010000038.1:0-5061 GCA_049324975.1 Bacillota bacterium | reverse complement strand
TGTATTTTCCGGGTTGGGAAAGGATATACTATTAGCAAATTATCCCATTTCACAACCGGTGATAAAAATTCCTTGTGAAGGTTACAGAATTACAGTATAATATTAGCAGGTGTTTATGGACGGTATTTCCCTTATGACCCGGGCCGGACGGACAACAGAATATACCCCGCTACTTCTCCGGTTTTCTCAGAACAATTATCCTGGCATAAACAAGGTTTATTTTTTTGCATCAGGAGGTGTAGTAATGTCGAAAGAACCTAAACTTGCGCTTATCCCTTTAGGGGGATTGGGAGAAATAGGCAAGAACATGATGGCGGTAAAGTACGGGGAAAATATTCTGGTTATTGACTCGGGTCTGATGTTTCCGGAAGAGGAAATGTTGGGTATTGACGTAGTCATCCCGGATATCAGTTATCTTTTGGAGAACCGGGACCTTGTACGGGGGATTGTTTTAACCCACGGTCATGAAGACCATATCGGGGGCCTGCCGTATGTGCTGCGGCAGCTGAACGTGCCTATCTACGGCACCAAACTTACGCTGGGATTACTGCAGGGCAAGCTGAAGGAGAACAATGTCCTGGGCGGCGCCACGCTGCATACGGTGAAACCGCGGGATATCGTGGAGGTCGGACCATTCAAGGTGGAATTTATCCGGGTCAGCCACAGTATTCCGGACGCCGTAGCCATCGGTATCCACACACCCCTCGGGGTTGTGCTGCACACCGGTGATTTCAAGCTGGACCAGACGCCGGTGGACGGTGATGTAACAGATTTTCACCGGTTTGCCGACCTCGGCCGCAAGGGTGTGCTGGTGCTCCTGTCGGACAGCACCAACGTGGAACGGCCCGGTTACACTATGTCGGAACGGGCGGTTGGCCTGACCTTTGACGAGGTTTTCCATACGGCACGCAACAGGATCATTATCGCCACTTTTGCGTCAAACGTGCACCGTTTGCAGCAGGCTATTTCCACGGCCTTCAAATACGGTCGGAAAGTGGCTATTGTGGGCCGAAGCATGGTCAATGTTGTCAGCATTGCATCCGAACTCGGTTATATCACCTTTCCCCAGGATATGCTGGTGGAACTGGACGAAATCAACCGTCTGCCCGCCGACCAGGTCTGTATCCTTACCACCGGATCCCAGGGTGAGCCTATGTCCGCGCTAACCCGGATGGCCATGAGCGACCACCGGCAGGTGGAAATATTGCCGGGAGATACCGTAATTATTTCAGCAACACCTATTCCGGGCAACGAAAAACTGGTTGCCCGGACCATCGATCACCTGTTCAAACAGGGGGCGGAAGTAATCTACGAAAAGTTTTCCGGGGTGCATGTTTCCGGCCACCCGAGCCAGGAAGAGCTCAAGATGATGATCAACCTGACCAGGCCCAAGTTTTTTGTCCCGGTCCACGGCGAATACCGGCACCTGATCAAGCACGCCAAACTCGCCGTCGACATGGGTATACCGGAGAAGAACGTCTTTGTGGCGGAGAACGGCCAGGTGCTGGAGTTTTCCAGAAATACCGGCCGCATCAACGGACGGGTGACCGCCGGTAAAGTGCTGGTGGATGGCCTTGGTGTGGGTGACGTAGGCAATATTGTGCTCAGGGACCGCAAACAGCTGTCCCAGGACGGCATTTTAATCGTAGTGGTGACCATGAACAAGGAAGCCGGTACTGTAGTTGCCGGACCTGATATCGTTTCCCGTGGCTTTGTGTATGTGCGGGAATCGGAAGCACTGATGGAGGACGCCAAGGAAAAAGTCAAGCAGGCTTTAGCCAAATGCCAGGAAAAAGGCGTCACCGAATGGGCGGCCATCAAGTCCAATGTACGGGATGCCATAAGTAAATACCTATATGAGAAAACCAGGAGAAGACCGATGATTTTGCCAATCATCATGGAAGTCTAAAAAACGCGGCCAGCGGGCCGCGTTTTTATTTCCATGGTATTTTTTCTTTTTCTACTAAACATACTAAGGAGGAACAAAAAATGGGAGTGTGATGGAATGTCTGATTTTGACTGGACTGTAAATAACGACGGCGAAGGGCCGGAACCGCCTGACACCCCCGGGTTAACCGGACCTGAAGTTACCGGCCCCATGCCGGGAACACCGCCCCGGACGAAAAAGACCAAGGCCGGGATAAACAAGAAGGGTGATGTCAACACCATAAAGGAACTGGGGCAGATGACCATTCCCCAGACTAAAACAAATATTCACTGCCTGCCTATAGTAGGGCAGATAGAAGGGCACCTGGTTTTGCCGCCGCAAAACAAAACCACCAAGTACGAACACATCATTCCCCAACTGGTGGCATTGGAAGAAAACCCGGAGGTCGAAGGGGTATTGGTGGTTTTAAACACTATCGGCGGCGACGTGGAGGCGGGCCTGGCCATCGCCGAAATGATAGCCAGCATGTCCAAGCCGACGGTTTCCCTGATCCTGGGCGGCGGTCACAGTATCGGGGTACCTATTGCGGTAGCTTCAAAGTTTTCGTTTATCGCCAACACGGCCAGTATGACCATCCACCCCATCAGGCTGACCGGACTGGTCATCGGTGTGCCGCAGACCTACGAATATCTCGATAAGATGCAGGACCGGGTGGTGCGGTTTATTACCACTCACTCCGAGGTGACCGAGAAGAAATTCCGGGAATTGATGTTCCGGACCGGTGAACTGGCCAGGGATATCGGCACTGTTCTGATTGGCAAGGATGCTGTGGAAGTAGGCATGGTGGACGCCGTGGGTGGTTTGGCCGACGCCGTGCAGAAGCTTAATGAGATGATCGCTGAGCGGCGGGCAGCCGCTGCGCCCAGGGGGCCGGTACAATGACCATATTATATACCACAATGCCTTTGGAACTGGTGTTGGAAGGCATTGACAGGGAAGGCCCGCAGTACCAGGAAGTCGAAGTGGCCGGCGCCAAACTGATGCTGGAACAAACCGGCATTGCCCAGGGCCGGGTAGTCAGGCTTTTGAGCACCGATCCCAGGGATTACCTGCTGGCGCAGTACCAGCCCGGTACAGAAGTCCGCTTTGTGCCGCAGTTTTCAACGGACGAAGAATAATAAAAAACACAAACCCCCTCGGCGAGGGGGTTTACTATTACATACGGTAAAGTAACGATTGTTGAAGAACATTAGAATATACTGTAAAATGAAATGAGAGTTCAAAAGAAGGTGACCAGGATGAGTCTCCGGAAACTACTGCTCATGTTTCTGAAAATCGGCGCCACCAGTTTCGGTGGTTACATGGCCCTGGTCGCCCATGTCCAGGACAATGTGGTGGAAAAGAGAAAATGGCTTAGCAGGGAGGACTTCCTCGACGGAGTTACGCTGGCCCAAATGCTGCCGGGGGCGACGGGGATCAACGTAGTAACCTACGTGGGACAGAAACTAAGAGGCACCGCCGGCGGGATTGTCTCTGTCCTGGCGGTAGTAGCGCCGTCTTTTTTATTGATGGTCATCCTGTCCGAGTTATACCTGAGGTACAGGTATTTGCCACAGATTGAGGTTTTCCTGGCCGGGGTGAATCCTGCGGTGATCGCCCTGCTTCTGGTGGTGGCTGTCAGGCTGGGGCGGCAGAGCGTCAAATCTTTGCGGGATACCACCATAGCTTTAGCCGGGCTGCTGTTAACGGCCTATTTTAAAGGAAATTTCGTGCTGGTTATCCTGGTTATCGGTCTTTTGGGAATGCTGGTCTACCGTTCGGACAAAGATATTTTACCGGCTGCCGGAGGAGAAAAAGACGCCGGCGGTAACCCGGGAAAACTTATGTCTGTCCTGCCCCTGACTGCACTGCCGATGACCGTTGTTTTCGTTTTCTCGCCCGAAGCGCTGGTGCAGTTGTTTATGCTGTTCTTTAAAATCGGAGGACTGATTTTCGGCGGCGGTTATGTCATGATCCCTTTTATCCAAAAAGAAGTGGTGGATATCCACCAACTGGTCACCCGCCGTGAATTTGTGGACGCCCTGGCCATAGGCCAGGCCACGCCCGGGCCGATAGTAATAACTGCGGTTTTTATCGGGTACAAAGTGGCCGGTTTGACCGGAGCCCTGGCTGCTGCAACCGGTATTTTCATGCCGTCGGCTGTCATGGTGCTGGCTTTGGGGCGGTATCTCCCTGTTTTAAAGCGTTTTGTGCTGGTCAGGGCTTTTCTCAAAGGGATGCAGGCTGCTATTGTCGGGCTCCTGATCTACGTGGCATACAGTCTTGGTGAAACGGTTATTACTGATATATTGGGATTTACGCTTTTAGTTACCGGATTTCTCCTGATGTTATGGAACAGGGTCGACAATGTTTTTGTTATCTTGGGCTCCGGTCTGACCGGGCTTTTGGTGCAAATCCTGGCCGGCTGAGGCATAAAATGACAATAGATTGCCCGGAAAATATGTGATATAATGACAGGGTATGCTAACATCGATAAAGAGAGGTAGAAACAGATGACGGTCTTACAGTCAATAATCTTAGGCCTGGTCCAGGGGTTGACGGAATTTTTGCCCATCAGCAGTTCCGGACACCTGGTGCTGTTTCAGCGGTTTTTTGGCCTGGAAGAAGGTGCCTTTACCTTTGACGTGATGGTGCATATTGGCACCCTGGTAGCGGTATTCGCCGTGTTTTGGAAGGACATTATCGATATATTAAAAAAACCCTGGCAGAAACTTACCTGGCTGATTATTGTAGCTACTGTCCCTACGGGTGCTATCGGGTTGCTGTTCAAGGACTTCTTTGACCGCCTGTTTGCATCCGGCGAATCCCTAGGTATTGAATTTATCGCCACCGGCTTTATCCTGTGGTTTGCCGACCGGGTACGGCAGCGGGACAAAGGGATAGCGGAAATGTCAAATTTTGATGCCGCTTTTGTCGGGTTGATGCAGGGGATTGCCATATTGCCGGCCGTTTCCCGGGCCGGATTAACCATTGCCGGCGCCCTTTTCCGGGGCATCGACCGGGAAACGGCGGCCCGGTTCTCATTTCTGGTATCTATCCCGGCCATTGCCGGCGCGGCTCTGCTTGATCTGAAGGATGTTATGGAAGCAAACCAACTGTCCCAGCTAACCGGG
>JBMOPI010000037.1:0-13658 GCA_049324975.1 Bacillota bacterium | reverse complement strand
CCGGAAGAAGAGGAACAGGACAAAGGCCGGAAAGGTAAGGAAAAGCCGGCAGAACCGGAAGAAGGGACGGAAGGTCCATCCGAGCCTTACCTGGATTTTGTAACGGAAATTGACTCCGGTGAGAAAGGTCAGCCTGACATCGGTGTTTTCGTACCCAAGAAACCCGGCCGTTACTATATTGCGGTCCAGGACTACCGGGGTCCGGGCTCCAGGAGTACTTATTCACTTAGCCTGAAACCGTTTAAATCCCTGCCGGATAAGTACGAAGACAATAACACCATGCAGAAAGCCAAAGCTATGAGCCGGAATACTCCGGTCGAGCCAACCTTCATGGGCATTGAGGACATAGACTGGTTTAAGGTATATATTCCGGCGCCCACCTGGCTTAATGTGACCATGAAAGTGCCGGATGACATCGACGGCGTGGTCGAGGTTTTTGACGGGGGCGGCAGATGGCTGGGCAAAATCGACTATGCCCTGACCGGTGAGGAAGAGACAGGCAGCCTCTATATTGCCAAAGCAGGCTGGTACTATCTCAAAAACTACGACTACCTGGGCAACTCTTCAGTCCGGACTTACAGCCTTATGGCAAACTGGACCGAGCCCGCCAAGAAGAAATAATGCCTGAACGAAGAAAATGACTGAGGGGTTTTTATGGAGCAGCGGATTAAATGTGTATTGTTTGACCTGGACGGGACCCTGATCAATACCAATGACCTGGTGATCGCTTCCTTCAAACACACCGTCCGGAAACACCTGAACAAGGATGTTGCGGAAGAAGAGTTATACCGTTATTTTGGTGAACCGCTCATTGACATCATGCGCAAACTGGCCCCGGATCAAGCCGATGAAATGGTTAAAACATACCGGGAGTTTAACCTGAACAAACACGACGAACTGGCAGCGCCTTTCCCCGGTGCTGCCGAAATGCTGGCCGACCTTGACCGGCGCGGCTTCCGCCTGGGCGTGGTAACTTCGAAGATCCGTCATATGGCCGAACGGGGGTTGCGGTTGTTTGAACTCGACCGCTGGATGGATGTCCTGGTCGGTTTTGAGGATACTGAGTACCATAAACCCCATCCTGAGCCGATCCATACAGCCCTGGACAGGTTGGATACCCAACCGCGGGAAGTCCTGATGGTGGGCGACAGCCCTTTTGACCTGGAATGTGCCCGCAACGCCGGCGTTATGAGTGCGGCAGTCAAATGGAGCGTACACCCTACAGAAAGATTGTTGTCCTATAAACCCGACATATTTTTAAACAGTTTTCACGAACTGCCGGAAATCGTGTGAAAATTTTGCAGGGAGAGGGGAAGATGACATGCAGTTTAAAAAACGGTTAGGGAGTTTATTGGTTTTTTGCCTGATTATCCAATTGCTGCTGGCGCCGGGAGTTGCGGCAGCGCCCCAGGCCATTCAGGTGATGATTAACGGGGAGCTTGTTGCCTCTGACCCGCCTCCGGTGATTATTAACGAACGGGTGCTGGTACCAATCCGGCTGGTGGAAAAAATGCAGGCCAAAGTGGCTTGGGACGAAACAGAAAGAAAGGTTACCGTTACCCGGGGACTGGGCAGGATAGAACTTTGGGTGCCGGATAGCAGCGACCCGTTTGATTACCGTAGCGAAGGCGCGTTTGTTAACGGTGAATATCATGAGTTGGATGTGCGCCCGGTGATTATAAAGGGCCGGACTTTTGTACCGGTAAGGCTGATCGCCGAAGGGCTGGGGGCCCAGGTCGAGTGGGACGGCGTCAACCGCCGGGTAATCATTGATATAGCAGAAATCAAGCCGCTCACCGGACTTGCCAAAACCGTCCGGGACTCCGTGTATAACACCCTGATGGCGCAAAGCTACGAGAGTAAAATTGATATGCAGTATAAAATGGCCCGGTACCCCCAGTTAAATATGATTAAAATCACGGAAAAAAAGGATAAGTCCGGCCATAGTTATGCCAAAGGCCACTTCCTGGGTTTTGTTTTTGAAGCCGTCCTCTATAACCAGATGGTCTACGTAAAAAGCCCGGTGTTTAACGACCGCTGGGTGGGACTGGATGAATTCGGGCCCCAGGGTGAACAGATTGCAGAAGGAATGCGCAATTTCCAGCAGGAAGTCCTGACAGCGCGGGGAGTAATTTCCGATTCCCTTGATGACACTATTACAGAAATTGTACGGGTACTTGGGGAACCGGTGGTTGTGGCAGAGGAAAACCTGGGGGGAACTGCAGTACAGAAAATAGAGTTCAAACCCACCTGGGAAAGTTACCAGGAACTGCAAAAGCTTGACAGCATATCTGAATTGAAAAATCTGAAACTTGCCATTTGGATAGATAAAGACGGTCAGTATCTGAGAAAGATTGATTTCTATGTGGAAGCCGGTAAAGGGGATCAGGAGGGATGGCTGCAGCTGATTGCAGATTACTCCAATCTAAACGGTGATTTTACAGTGGAAGTACCAGCCGAAATAACGGCTAAGTAATTAAGGCCCCGGGATAACCGGGGCTTTAACTTGCACTGCAGATGGCAAAAAAACCAAAAAATTTGATAATATTTACTTGCGATTTTGGCAAAAAGCAACATTTTCCTTGAAAAATACTTTTTTATGGTTTAAAATATAAAAAGCAGTAAACTTTTAGATTAATAAACAGATATTTCTAAGTTGAACGGGAGGGTACTGTGTTGCAAAAGTTTTTCCATTTTACCATCACATGTGACGCCAGGCGACAGATACCAAAGATGATACTGGAAAGACTGGTGGAAGAATACATCTGGCAGGCCAACGAAGGCAAAAAAGGACCGGCTTCCATCAAAGAACGGGCCACCCGGATTCAGCAGTTGATCCGGGCAGAAGTGGACAGACGGAAGGCACAGGCGGAGTTTGATAAAATTTTAAACCAGAAATACGAAGGGTTGGAAGCCGCAAATTAGGCTTCCAACCCTTTTTTTATTCCGCACCTTTGACAAAGATTTCGCCGTTATCCTTCATACCGTGACACGAAGCACAGTTGCCGTTGTACTTGGGCCTGAACAGCTTGCTGTCCCCGTGGGCCTTGTGCATCCTGTTGGCCAGTTTGGCCCGGGCCTCCGGAGATTTCCGGTGGCAGTCAAGGCAGGTTTTCGCTGTGGCGTCTGCCGGTACCGGCGGGTGGTTTTTGATGTCGGCAACCTTCGCTTTCAGGCTGACATCTTTATTGTCAGCTTTTTTGTGGCAGTCAACACAGCCGTTTTTATACTGGTCTTCTGTTACCCAGGCCGTCATGGTCCGGTTGTCTACTGCGGTTTCGGTCTTCCGCTGGGCCTCGTTGGCATTTTGCTTTGCTTCCTGTTTAGGGTTCTGGAGTTCTTTTTTTGCTTTTGTAGTGCAGCCGCTGCCCACAACCAGCGCCATGATTAACAGGGTACTGCCAATAATTAGACCTGTTTTCTTTAACATAAACAACACCTCCGTGATTAGGATTTGTATGTCGGTAATTGTTTATACATTTTTCGTCATCCCCTTTACCAAAATAAAGGAAATTGACGAAACTAGTCGAATATCTGCATTTAACATGAAATTTACATCTGCGGGGTGTGGGTGAATGTTTAGTCTTAAGCCCAAAGAGGAAAAATTTTTTGAGCTATTTAAAGAAGGGGCGGGTATTGTTAAAGAAGGTGCGCTGATGATGCAGCACATGATGACCTGCTATGAATGCGTGGCTTCCCGGCTGGACGAACTCAAGCGCCTGCAGCAGCGGAACGATGAGATAACAGAAACTATTATCCGCCGGCTGGATGAAAGCTTTATCACCCCCTTTGACCGGGAGGACATCTATTCCCTGGCCAGGGGGATGGATGAAATCATGGACGCTATCTTCAGTTGTGTGGATAAGATGGTGCTCTATAAAATCGGCCGGCCGCTGCCGGAATTCCAGGCTATGGTTATGGCCTTCGGCAAAAATGCCGAAACCATCAGCGAAACAGTAATTTTACTCAGGGACGTTAAAAAGAATTACGCGGAAATCATGGAAAAATGCCATGAGATCAAACGCCTGGAAGGCGAAGGGGACCGGCTTTACCGCCTGGGGGTCGCCGAGCTGTTTGAAAATGGCATGGAGCCTCTGGAGGTTATCAAGTGGAAAGAAGTCTACCAGCAGGTTGAAAAAGCCCTGGACCGCAGTGAAAAAATCAGTAAGAAGATTGAGGGCGTGGTCGTAAAATATGCTTAGCCTGCTAATCCTGGTAATTCTACTGGCCCTGGCCTTCGATTTTATTAACGGTTTCCACGATACGGCAAATGCTGTGGCGGCGTCAGTTTCCACCAGGGTCCTGACGCCCCGGCAGGCTATTTTAATGGCGGCTGTATTAAATTTTGCCGGGGCTTTGGTCAGCACCGAGGTGGCCGCCACCATCGGTAAAGGGATTGTCAACCCGCAGTTTATCACCACCGAGGTCCTCATCGGCGCCCTGGCCGGCGCTATCATCTGGAACCTGGCAACATGGTATTACGGCCTGCCCAGCAGTTCATCCCATGCCCTGATCGGTGGCATGGTGGGCAGCGTGGCGGCCCAAAGCTGGTTTGGCATCCTGAATTATCAGGGGTTGATGAAAAAGGTGGTCATTCCGCTCCTGGTATCACCGTTAATCGGCTTTGGCGTCGGTTTCCTTTTAATGATTATACTTCTCTGGTTGTTCAGAAAGGCGTCTCCGCGCGGGGTAACCGGGCATTTTTCCCGGCTGCAGGTTTTTTCGGCCGCTTTTATGGCCTTCAGCCACGGGTCAAATGACGCCCAGAAGTCCATGGGGATCATTACCGCGGCGCTGTTGGCAGCGGGATATCTGCAGCAGTTTACGGTGCCGCTGTGGGTTATCATGGCCTGTGCCTCAGCCATGGCCGTGGGGACATCCCTCGGCGGGTGGCGCATTATAAAAACAATGGGCTCCAGGATTACGCGCCTGGAACCCATTTATGGTTTTGCTTCGGACACCGCTTCTTCCCTTGTCATTCTGGGCGCTTCGGTTTTCGGCGCCCCGGTCAGCACCACCCACGTGGTGTCTTCCGCCATCATGGGGGTGGGCGCCACCAAAAGGCTTACGGCGGTGCGCTGGGGAGTTGCCCTCAATATCGTCAGCGCCTGGGTGATGACCGCGCCTATCAGTGCGGTAATAGGGGCGCTGTGCTATCTGCTGATTAGTTTAGTTGCCTGAGGCAAGACGGTCAAGGTCGGCAAATCCATCCTATACCTCAGCTACCAAAGCACTTTCTTCGCAGTCAGGGAACTTCGGGCAGTCGATACATTCCCGCCAGACCTTGTGCGGCAGTTTATCCTTGGTGACTGTGTGAAAACCGCACTTTTCAAAAAAACCGGGCTGGTAAGTGAGGGTGAAAACCCTGGGGATGCCCAGGTCTTTTGCTTCTTCAAGAAACAGTCTGACCAGGGCGCGCCCGACATTTTTCCCCTTATATTCGGGGTCTACGGCCAGGGCCCGGACTTCGGCCAGGTCTTCCCAGATGATATGCAGCGCGCCGGCGCCGACAATTTTGCTATTTTCTTCGGCTACCGTAAATTCCCGGATGCCTTCATAGAGCTTGGCCCGTGAACGGGCCAGCATCAGTCCTTCATCTGAATAATGGGTAATCAGGGCGTGGATAGCCTCCACGTCCGTTATTTTTGCTTTGCGAAATATCATGTCCGGCTCCTCTCCCCAAAAGGTTACAGGACTATTATACTACCGCCGGGGAAAGTTGGGAATAGTCAATTGCCGTGAAACCAGAGGATATACCTGCGCAAAGCCAGGTAGGCCAGGAAATACTGGATATAAGCCAGACCGGGGGACATCAGGGGTCCGTATTTCAATAAAGTTGTCAGCCGGTAGACGGTAATCTCGGCTATTGTATTAATCAGCGCAAAAATGGCGGTATAGGGCAGCCACCGGCGCCGGGGCAGGAACTGAATATAGAAAAAAGTGAAAACAGGGTAATAGATAAAATCAGCCGGCAGGTTAATGCCGACCCCGGGAAGCGGGTTTGACGGATAGGTCCACAGCCCGAGCGCTACCGACAGGGAATCGATTACAGTAGCTATACTGATTGAAAACAAATATGTATTGGCGAGCTTTCTTTTATCCTTTTTATCGATAAACAGTACAAACAAGGTGACTTCGATGGTCAATATGACAGCCATGGCTGCATAATCACGGGCTGGCACAAGTTTCACCCCCGGTATAGTTTACGCCGGAAGTAAGTTAATCATAAGTTATTTTCTAGATAATTGTCGAAGCATGACAATTCAGTGGCGGAGGTATGGGAAAAACAGGGATAGCCGGGTGACAATTTTACGCACAAAAACTTCCCACGCCCCTGCGTAAAGCAAGGAGAAAAGCGCATTAAAAGCCAGCATCCGGTACAAGGCGGAGGCGCCGAAGGGCCCGCCGGAAACGACCTGGCCGGCTGTATAAGTAAGCAGTGCGGTACCGGCAAAAAAGACTATGGCGCCGGCGGCGACGGTTAACCACCTTTGCCTGCCCGTAACTAACCCTGATCCAAGAACCAAGCCCAAAGGGGCGGAAGTAAACAGGAGAACGGGTACTTCCAGCGGCTGAACGGTCATGACAATCAGCGCCGCCACTGTTGTTGTAAAGATTCCGCCGGCAGGCCGGACAACTGTGGCGATGGCCACCGGCAGGGCACAAAAGGCGCTCAGCACATGCCCGAAAGCCGGCACAAAGACCGCCGACAGTTGCATTACGGCAGTGATGGAAGCCAGGATGGAACAGACGGCAATGGTTTTGACAGGTGAAATCTGCCGGCGGGTATCCGTCATTTCATCACCCCCGTTTAATTTTAAAAGCTATAACTATAATATGCGCCAATTACCGGATTCGACAAAAATTTATTATGTTATGCCCGATATTATTCGCGAAATCGACAGGCCGGTTTTGTTATAATGACCCTGTTTCCATAGCGGATTGAAAGGGGCAGGGACTTTGGCACTGGCTGGAACCGGGCAAATCGGTGTAAACTCCAGACACATCGGAATTGGTGCCGGACAGGGCGGCATAAAGAAAAGAGACCTAACGACGGTCTCTCTCTGTCTGTTGTTCGCTTTATCATTGATTGGCGCGGCTTATGCCGGGCAAGCTTACGGCACAGGCACGCCGGTTATTGAACTAACCCCGGAACGGCTGCAGAGGTTTACGGCTTTCTACCGGGACAACTTCTTTTCGGAACTTGGCATCATCTTTGCCAACAATTCCGCCGCCGCCCTGCTGTTGATTTATTTTACTCCCATGGCCCTCCGGCTGCATAAATGGCTGGGATTTCTACGCCCGCCGGGCTGCCGGCTAACCCGGGTAGACCGTTTTATGCTTTCTGGGTTTCCGGCTTTCTTTATTATCAAACAGGGGGCAGTTATGGGCTTAAGCCTGGCCGGTTTTGCATCCCGTATCGGGGAAAGCCCGGCAGCTACCTTCTTCAGTATAATTTTCCCCCATCTTTCGCTGGAGGCCCTGGCCATATGCCTGGCCGGGGCGCAGGGGCTTAAGGAAACCGGGCAATGCCTGGCCGGCGGCCGGGCAAGCCCGGGGACCGGTATGTCCGCCCTGCTTATAATAGGGTTGATGGCTTTGGCGGCGCTGCTGGAAGTGGCGCTGACACCCCGAGTTTTCGCCTTTGTAATGTCAAATTAACTGCTTATTTCACTAAGCCGGCCAAAAGAATAACCGTTTTCCTTAGCGCCCTTGATGATATCGTCAAGGGCTTCCGTATTTGACTGGGAAATCGAAAGTTAAGATTTTTTTAATATAATGGTAATTGTTGTGTAACTATTTTTTTTTACGCTATAGAAAAGAAACCGTCGGAGGAGGCGATATACATGATGACTTTTTTATTGGTGGCTTTGGTAGGAGGAATTGTAAGCCTGCTGTTTATGGTCGTCGGAGCATACAGTGTGGGGGAATGCTCGATCAGGGGATACTGTACCACCAAAAGGGTAATATTAAGCGTGATTGCAGGGATTGTCGGGGCCGTACTGTTTTTGCTTTTTGCCGTCCCCATGCTTTAAACCCGGACAAGTGGTATAATAGATTACGGAGGTGTTTGCAAATGACTGAATTAAACCAGATTTACAAGTGTGAAATCTGCGGCAACATCGTGGAGATGGTCCACACCGGCGTGGGCCATCCGGTCTGCTGCGGAAAGCCAATGGTATTGATGACACCTAATACAGTAGATGCCAGCAAGGAAAAGCATGTGCCGGTGGTAGAGACTACGGCTGACGGCGTGGTGGTGAAAATCGGCAGCATGCCGCACCCGATGGAGGAAAAGCATTACATCGAATGGATTGAGGTCCTTGCTGACGGCAAAGTATACCGGAAATACTTAAATCCCGGTGACGCACCTGAAGCTGAGTTCTGTGTAAAGGCCCGGAACATCACCGCCCGGGCTTACTGCAACATTCACGGGCTTTGGCAGGCGTGAAAAATTTTATATTGACAACCATGTTTTTGCCATGCTAAAATAAACTCAACATAAGGTGACGCCGACTTTATGTGTTAGCATGAATAAAGCTATTGTCCCCTAGGGTTCCGCCGCAAGGGTCTGGTCCGAGAGGGGACAGCAGTTAATTGGAACTGCTACACGGAGGGATAAAAACCCGGGAGGTAACATCACCTGTTATCTCCCGATTTTGTTTTTTCACACCATAGGAAAGTATAACGCGCCTGCGGTATAAAAAAGGCTAACTCGGCGCTTCGCGCCGGCGAAGCCTTTTTAAAGAGTATATAAGTGCAACGCTGCACGCGGGATTGGCAAAGAAGCCTTCACCGGTTAACGACGACGGTTACCGGTAAGGCTTTTTTTCATACTATCCAAGTGAATACTTAAATGTGCTCCCGGGCAAAGATGCCCCGGAGTACTGACTGCATGGAAGCTGCTTAACCTGGCGAAGAGGCCTTTTCTAACCTGAAATTTATCGGGTAGGGAGGGCCTTTTATTTATAATAATTTGTTTTCGGCCGGAATATCAGACGCCGGCAAGGATTTCCGGACCGGAACAAAATGTTCACCAGGATCCAGGTTATAAACTAATTTTGGAGGTGTATGCACATGAAAATTAAAAAATGGCTGGTTTTGGGCATGGTGCTGCTGTTAGCCGCAGTTTTACTGCTGGCCGGCTGCGGCAAAGCGGAGGATAAAGACGCTTCCGGTGCTGCCGGGGAAACCAAGGCATCCGGCGAACCAATTAAAATAGGGCTCAGTCCATGGCCGGGCTGGTACCCGTGGTATCTTGTCGAGGAAAAAGGCTTTTTTAAGAAATACGGTGTTAATGTCGAACTGGTCTGGTTCCCTGTTTACAGCGACTCGCTGCAGGCACTGGCCACCGGCAAAATTGACGGCAACAGCCAGACTTTAAGCGATACCCTGGCTCCGGCTTCCAAAGGGCTGCCGCTAAAAGCAGTCATGGTCAATGACAATTCCTTCGGCGGCGACGGGGTGGTGGCAAAACCCCAGTATAAATCCATGGCCGACCTGAGAGGGAAAAAAGTGGCTACCGAACTGGGGACCGTTGACCACCTGCTGATGGTAACGGCGCTTGATAAAGCGGGTATGCAGGAGAGTGACGTCCAATACACCAACATGACTGTAAACGACGCCGGTCCCGCCTTTATCGCCGGCAACCTGGATGCCGCTGTATTATGGGAACCATTCCTCACCAAGGCAATCAATGAAGGAAAAGGCAAGCTTATCTTCTCCTCGGCTGACACCCCCGGTCTGATACCGGACCTGCTGGTGCTGAATGAAGGAGTGATTAAGGAAAGACCGGATGATGTGAAAAAGATCCTCATGGCCTGGTTTGACGCCATGGAATGGTGGCAGCAGAATCCTGACGAGGCCCTGGCAATTATGGCTAAGAAAGCCGAAACCCCTGTTGACGAGTACAAAACTTCCGTTTCAAGTGTTAAGATATTTACCCTGGAAGATAACCTGAAGGCCTTCACCAAGGCGGAAAGCCTGGAGTATCTTGGCTTTACCGGAACCAAAACTGCGAACTTCCTGAAGGGCAAAAATATGCTGGAGACCGTTCCCGACGTTGAGAAGATTCTGGACAGCTCATTTGTAGAAGCTATCGCCAGGGAGAAAAAATAACCGGTTCCGGCCCGCCGGATTCAATCGAAAAGGGGGGTAGCCCAATGAGTAAAACAAATAACGGCCTTATGCAGATCAGGACGGATGTCGGCAGGTCATGGTATATGACGGGGGCCCTTTTATCCTTCACCGGCCTCTTGCTGCTGTGGAGTCTGATCAGCTACGGAGGATTCGTCAATCCCACTTTTCTGCCGACTCCGTCCCAGGTGGTGGACGAGTTTATTCAACAGGTCCGGGGATCCGGCCTCTGGTCGGATATGGGCATCAGCCTGTTCCGGATTACCATGGGATTTTTGCTGGCGGCAGCCATTGGCATCCCTTTCGGCATCCTGGCCGGCACTTTCAAGTTTGCCGAAGCTGTGATCCAGCCCATTACCGAGTTTATCCGCTATATGCCTGTCCCCGCCTTTATTCCGCTTACTATGGTCTGGGTGGGCATAGGCGAAACAGCTAAAATAATGGTCATCTTTATCGGCACCTTTTTCCAGATGGTGCTGATGGTGGCCGACAATATCCGCAATGTGCCCCAGGACCTGCTCAGCGCCTCTTATACCCTGGGCGCTACCCGTTTCCGGGTGATTTCCCGGGTGCTGATCCCGGCTATGCTGCCCAACCTCATGGACACCCTGCGGCTGATGATCGGCTGGGCCTGGACCTACCTGGTGGTCGCGGAACTGGTGGCGGCCAACTCCGGCCTTGGTTACAGCATTTTAAAAGCTCAGCGCTTCTTAAAAACAGATGTGATTTTTGTAGGCATCCTGGTCATAGGGATCCTGGGTCTCCTGACAGACAGGTTATTTGCCGCCGCCAACAAGCGGTTGTTCCCCTGGGCGGAAGGAGGTAATTAACATGGCTTTACCGGCTAAGATTGAACGTGGCCGCGAGTACGATACCGGTGACGGCGCCGGGCCGGCAGCGGCTTATGTCCCGCCGAAGATTTCAATTAAAGAGATAAGTAAGGTTTACGATGTCAAAAACCAGGAATTTATCGCCATGCAAGGGATCTCCCTGGATATCATGGAGAACGAATTCATCAGTGTCGTCGGTCCCTCCGGCTGCGGCAAGTCTACCCTCCTGAGGATGATTGCCGGGCTTGATATGCCCACTGCCGGCAAGATCTGGGTGGACGGGAAAGAGGTGCAGGGCCCGGGCGCCGACCGGGGCATGGTATTCCAGTCCTATACCCTGTTCCCTTGGCTTACAGTAGCTGATAATATCGCCTTTGGGCTGAAATTGAAAAAGATGCCTGCAGCGGGGTGTAAGGAACTGGTGGAAAAATACCTGGAACTGATTGGATTGACCGGTTTTGCCCACTGTTACCCGAAGGAACTCTCCGGCGGGATGAAACAGCGGGTGGCCATTGCCCGGGCGCTGGCCAACAGCCCGGAGGTGCTTTTGATGGATGAACCCTTCGGGGCCCTTGACCCTCAGACCAAGGCGGCCATGCAGGAGATGCTGCTGAACATCTGGCGGCACGAGAAGGCGACCATTGTTTTTATCACCCATGACATTGAGGAAGCCATTTTCCTGTCCCGGCGGGTATATGTCATGGAAGGCCGGCCGGGCCGAATTCAGGCCGAATTCAAAGTGCCCCTGCCGGACCAGCGCACGGGTGACATCAAGGACACGGAATCATTTATCAAATTAAGGAAAAAGATTGTTGCATTATTGAAAAACTAGACGGATTATAAAGACGAAAGGAGACTGATCATCATGGGATTTTTTCATAAAGAACATTTCGAAGGGTTACAGGCGGCAAAAGCCGAGGCTAATATACCGGATACCAAGTACCGGGAGGAAATTAAGCGGGGCCTGGAATTCGGCCTCGAGGCTGCAGACAGCATCCAGGACCGTAATATCAGCTGCTTCAGCCGGGGGGAACTGCCCCACTTTGCCGGGATTAACACCTTTCTGAAGGTGCCGTACCTGGAAGATGTGCGCCAGGTCGGCGAATATGATGTGGCCTTCATGGGCGTGCCCCATGACTGCGGCACCACATATCGTTCCGGCACCCGCTTTGGTCCACAGGCCATGCGGCGGATTTCCGCCCTGTACACCCCGTATTACTTTGAAATGGGGGTTGACCTCAGGGAGTCCCTGAAAATGTGCGATGTGGGCGACGTTTTTACCATCAATGCCAATAACGAAAAGAGTTTTGACCAGATTTCCAAGGCTGTGTCCCACGTTTTCTCCAGCGGCGCCATGCCCCTCATCATGGGCGGGGACCATTCCATCGGTTATCCCTGTGTAAGAGGGATTGCCCCTCATATTGACGGGAATATCGGGATCATCCACCTGGACCGGCATGCCGATACCCAGGAAAAGGATATGGATGAGCGGATGCATACCTGCCCCTGGTTTCACGCCACCAATATCCCCAACGCGCCGGCAGTGAACCTTGTCCAGGTGGGCATCGGCGGCTGGCAGGTGCCCCGGGACGGGGTCAAGGTGGCCCGGGAAAGAGGGACTACCATTATCTCGGTCGGGGACTGTGAGCGGATCGGGATTGAGAAGGTGGCCGAAATTGCCCTGGAAGTGGCCTGGAAAGGCGCCAAGGCGGTTTACCTGAGTTTTGACATCGACTGTGTCGACGCCGGCTTTGTGCCGGGCACCGGCTGGCCGGAACCGGGCGGTTTCCTGCCCAGGGAGGCCTTAAAGCTGCTGCAGCTGGTGGCTAAAGAAGGCATCTGCGCCATGGAAGTGGTGGAGGTTTCGCCACCCTATGATATCAGCGATATCACCGCCCAGTTGGGCGTCCGGGCTATGCTGGACGTACTGGCCACCATGGTGGCAAATGGGAAGATAGGGCAGAAGTTTTAACGATAGAGGGGTCTCCCCACTCCCCACTAATTAAGGAGGTGCCTCACATGGAGATAGGCATGTTATCAATATTGGGAGCCGGTTTTCTGATTGGCATGAAGCATGCCCTGGACGCCGACCATGTCGTGGCGGTGTCGACGATTGTAAGCGAGAGCAGAAGCCTGCGCAGGGCTTAACTATAGGCATCCGCTGGGGCCTGGGCCATACCTCGACCCTGTTTCTGGTTGGCATGCTGGTAATTTTGCTGGGTATCAGGATACCCGAAAAGATATCCCTTTCCCTGGAATTTGCTGTTGGTCTGGTGCTGGTTGTCCCTGGCGGCGGGTACGGTCAGCGTTTTGGCCGGTGCGCTGATTATGCTCAGTATTGCTGTGGAAATAGCTGTATAACAGAATCGTTGACGTTCGACAAATTTTTTAATATAATGTTAATAAAGATTACAAAAATGCGGCAATGATGCCGCAAAATGGCTATGGCGCCTTGGAGGATTTCTTCAGGGCGTTTTCTGTTTATTTGCCGTATCATTAATAATTAAATCCGACGCCGATGACGATGCTTAAGCAAAGATGCTTATGGTACAGGGTACCCCTATGCCGGGCATCTTTTTTATTTTCCTCTGCATAAGGAGGTGGTTGACCGGGCCAATCAGAGATTACTGCAACAAACCAAGAATCTATTACAACTTAGGGGGTAAAAATGAGATGTTGTTAAGAAGGTTT
>JBMOPI010000036.1:0-13664 GCA_049324975.1 Bacillota bacterium | reverse complement strand
CCGGAGCGTTGTCGATTTCGTCGTACTTCCTGACTTCTGCGCCGCCGGCGGTGGACAATACGGTGGTGATGGCCGCCGTCAGGGTGGTTTTACCATGGTCAACGTGACCAATGGTTCCTACGTTTACGTGGGGTTTGTTACGTTCGAACTTTGCCTTTGCCATCTTTATCTTTCCTCCTTAAATCTTTGAGTTTAAATTTTAGCCCTGCCGTTTGGCAATAATACCTTCGGCAATATTTTTCGGTACTTCTTCATAATGGGCGAACTGCATGGTATAAACACCCCGGCCTTGGGTGCGGGACCGAAGGTCGGTGGCATAACCGAACATTTCGGATAATGGCACATAACCTCTGATGACCTGGGAGTTACCCCTGGCCTCCATCCCCTCAATCCGCCCGCGGCGGGAGTTGATGTCCCCCATAACGTCTCCCATATATTCTTCCGGCACCACTACCTCAACCTTCATAATGGGCTCCAGAATGACCGGATTAGCTTTAAGCGCACCGTTTTTGAAGGCCATGGAACCGGCAATTTTAAAGGCCATTTCGGAAGAGTCCACATCGTGGTATGACCCGTCATAAATGGTCGCCCGGATATCAAGAGCCGGATAGCCGGCCAGAATCCCGTTCTCCATAGCTTCTTTAATACCTGCTTCAACCGGTGCAATGTATTCTCTGGGTACCACGCCGCCAACAATTTTATTGACGAACTCAAAGCCCATCCCCGGCTCAAGGGGTTCCAGCTCAATCCAAACGTGACCGTATTGACCACGGCCACCGGACTGCCGGACAAATTTACCTTCAGACTTGACAGTGCTCCGGATTGTCTCCTTGTAAGCTACCTGCGGACGGCCGACATTAGCGTCAACCTTAAACTCCCGCATCATCCGGTCAACAATAATTTCCAGGTGCAGTTCACCCATACCGGAGATAATGGTCTGACCGGTTTCCTGGTCGGTATGCATGCGGAAGGTGGGGTCTTCTTCAGCCAACCGCTGCAGGGCGATGCCCATTTTCTCCTGGTCAGCCTTGGTCTTCGGCTCAATGGCCACATCAATAACCGGTTCCGGAAACTCCATGGATTCCAGGATGATCGGCTGCTTCTCATCACACAGGGTATCCCCGGTGGAAGTATCCTTAAGGCCTACAGCAGCGGCGATGTCCCCGGTATAAACCTCGGAAATCTCTTCCCGGTGGTTGGCGTGCATCTGTAGAATCCGGCCGATCCGTTCCTTTTTGTTTTTCGTCGAGTTATAAACGTAAGAACCCGATTTAAGTACCCCGGAATACACCCGAAAGAAAGCCAGTTTTCCAACATAAGGGTCAGCCATTATTTTAAAAGCCAGCGCAGAAAATGGCTCATTATCACTAGCCTCTCTCTGATCCTCATTACCGGTATCCGGATGTATACCTTTGATAGCAGGTACATCGACAGGCGCCGGCATGTAATCTACTACTGCATCAAGCAGCGGCTGAACGCCTTTGTTTTTGAAAGCAGAACCGCAAAGAACAGGAGTAAATTTAACGGTGAGGGTACCTCTTCTAATACCCTTACGGATTTCTTCCTCCGTAAGTTCTTCCCCCTCCAGGTACTTCATCGTTAACTCTTCATCTGTTTCGGCTACTGCCTCCACAAGTTTTTCCCGGTATTCGGCAGCGATTTCCTTCAGATCACCGGGAATTTCGGTCACATCACTCTGGGTACCCAGGTCATCAGTATAAATCATAGCCTGCATGGTAACCAGGTCAATAATCCCTTTGAACTGGTCTTCGGAACCGATGGGAAGCTGAATAGCCACTGGATTCGCACCCAGCCTTTCCTTGATCATGTTCAGACCACGGAAGAAATCAGCGCCGATACGGTCCATTTTGTTAACAAAAGCAATCCTCGGTACACCGTACTTGTCAGCCTGACGCCATACGGTCTCGGACTGGGGCTCCACCCCGCCCACTGAACAAAATACAGCGACGGCTCCATCAAGAACCCGGAGTGATCTTTCCACCTCAACGGTAAAGTCCACGTGTCCAGGTGTATCTATAATGTTGATACGATGACCGCGCCATTGGCAGGTAGTTGCAGCAGAGGTGATAGTAATACCGCGTTCCTGTTCCTGCACCATCCAGTCCATGGTAGCTGCCCCGTCATGTACTTCGCCGATTTTATGCACGCGCCCGGTATAGAACAAAATCCTCTCGGTAGTGGTGGTCTTACCGGCGTCAATGTGGGCCATGATACCAATATTACGTGTTTTCTCTAAACTGAATTGTCTAGCCACAATTCATCCCCCTTTCTACCTGAGGTGAAAACCCATTATTACCATCTGTAGTGAGCAAAAGCCTTGTTAGCTTCAGCCATCTTGTGGGTATCTTCTTTTTTCTTCACAGCGCCGCCGGTATTATTGGCAGCATCCATGATTTCCGCAGCCAGCTTATCTTCCATGGTCCTTTCGCCGCCACGCTTACGGGCAAACATAACCAGCCAGCGTAAACCAAGGGTCTGCCGGCGGTCAGGGCGTACCTCAATAGGCACTTGGTAGTTGGCGCCGCCCACCCGGCGTGCTTTTACTTCCAGCACGGGCATGATATTCTTCAGGGCTGCTTCAAAAACTTCCATAGCCGGTTTACCGGTCTTTTCCTCAATAATCTCAAACGCCTTGTAGCAGACGTTCTCAGCAATGCTCCGTTTGCCGTCCAACATGACCTGGTTAATCAGCTTGGTCAGTATTTTGCTCCTGTAAATTGGGTCCGGCAGAATCTCTTTCTTTGCGATAAAGCCTCTTCTGGGCATTCTTTTCCCCCCTTCGTTACATTCTTTATCATATGGCAACCGATAATTTCATATATAATAGTGGAAAGGAACTACTTGGCCTTAGGTTTCTTGGCACCGTACTTGGAACGCCCCTGGTTTCTGTTCTGAACACCGGCAGTATCCAGTGCCCCCCGTACAATGTGGTACCTGACACCCGGCAGGTCCTTTACCCGGCCACCCCGGACCAGCACCACAGAGTGCTCCTGCAGGTTATGACCGATACCGGGGATATAAGCGGTAATTTCGATGCCATTGGTTAACCTGACCCTGGCTACTTTACGCAGCGCGGAGTTAGGCTTTTTCGGTGTGGTGGTATATACCCGGGTGCAGACCCCCCTTTTCTGCGGAGACTCTTTGAGTGCAGGAGCAGTGGATTTCTTGACCAGCACTTCCCTTCTCTTACGCACCAACTGACTAATAGTAGGCATAAAACACACCTCCTTCCTCAAATTATTACAATATAGACAACTTAGCCCCTCACACAACCGTAAGGGGCTAAGTCAAAACCGCTATTTGTTTTGCACCCCTAAACAATTATTATAAGGTTATTCCGGCAGGGCGGCAACAGCACAGCCCACCTCAATGTTACAAGCCTTGCCCAGATTTTTCATGGAGTCGACAGTCACCACGGTAATCCCCTTTTCCCGACACAAAGCAACAATCGGTGCGGTAACGCGGGTTTCCGCGTCCGCGGCGACAAATACCATCTTGGCCAAGCCTTTTTCAATAGCCTTTAAAGTTTGTTTTGTACCAACAATTCTGTTTTTGGCACTCTGCAAACCGGCTAAAGGCACACCAAGTCCCCCTTTCGAAA
Source organism: Bacillota bacterium (assembly GCA_049324975.1). Classification (GTDB taxonomy): domain Bacteria; phylum Bacillota; class Thermincolia; order Thermincolales; family CAZWUW01; genus JBMOPI01. The sequence goes on along the minus strand of JBMOPI010000036.1, from coordinate 10,042 downwards.
TCCAGACACTTCTTTATGATAGCATTTTTACTATACACTGTCAAGATGAATATCGGTTTGCTCACCGGCAGGGAGTACTCTTATGTTCCTGTAACGGGACATGCCGGTCCCGGCGGGTACAAGCTTACCGATAATCACGTTCTCCTTAAGCCCCAGCAGTGGGTCAAGCTTACCCTTGATTGCCGCTTCTGTAAGCACCCGGGTGGTTTCCTGGAAGGAAGCCGCCGACAGGAAGGAGTCAGTCGCCAGGGAGGCCTTGGTGATGCCGAGCAGCACCGGCCGCGCTGTGGCGGGCTGGCCGTTGGCAGCAATCACCTTGACGTTTTCTTCTTCAAAATCGAAGATGTCAATCAGGCCGCCCGGCAATAGTTCGGTATCGCCGGGGTCTTCCACCTTCACTTTTCTGAGCATCTGCCTGACCATAACCTCGATATGCTTGTCGTTGATGTCAACGCCCTGCAGCCGGTAAACCCGCTGTACTTCATGCACCAGGTAAACCTGGACCCCTTTGAGGCCTTTGATCTTCAGCATGTCGTGAGGGTTGACGGAGCCCTCGGTGAGTTCGTCACCGGCCGCCACCGTATTCCCGTCCCTGACCTTTAGTCTTGCTCCGTAAGGTATCTGATACACCTGACGGTCGCCGCTGTCACTGGTAATTTCAATTTCACGGCGGCCTTTAACTTCCTGTACCTTTACCTGCCCGTCTATTTCGGCAATCACAGCCTGGCCTTTCGGTTTCCTGGCCTCAAACAGCTCCTCGACCCGGGGCAGACCCTGGGTGATGTCGTCACCGGCTACGCCACCGGTATGGAAAGTCCGCATAGTGAGCTGGGTACCCGGTTCACCGATGGACTGAGCGGCAATAATACCGACTGCTTCACCGATATCCACCTGCCGGCCGGTAGCCAGGTTGCGCCCGTAGCATTTTTTGCAGACGCCGTACCTGGTTTTACATGTCAGCACGGATTTGATTCTGACTTTGGTAATCCCGGCCTTGATAATCTTTTCGCCGATGTCTTCATTTATTTCCCGGTCAGCCTCCACCAGTACTTCCCCGGTTTCGGGGTGGGTAACGGTTTCGGCAGCAAACCGGCCGATGATCCGGTCTTCCAGCTTTTCGATAGTTTCGTTACCGTCCTTGATTTCTTCCACGGTAATGCCGCTGGTGGTACCGCAGTCATCCTCCCGGACTATCACGTCCTGGGCCACGTCGACCAGCCGCCTGGTCAGGTATCCGGAGTCGGCTGTCCGTAACGCGGTATCGGCCAAACCTTTCCGGGCGCCGTGGGTGGAGATAAAGTACTCCAGTACCGTTAAGCCCTCCCGGAAGTTAGCTTTGATGGGGAGGTCGATAATCCGGCCGGAGGGGTCCGCCATCAGGCCCCGCATCCCGGCCAACTGGCGGATCTGCTGAATATTACCCCGGGCGCCTGATGTGGCCATCATATATACCGGATTGAATTTATCCAGTGTTTGCAGCAGGGCGCCGGTTACTCTGTCGGTAGCGTCATTCCAGATGCCGATAACCTTTTGGTACCTCTCGTCTTCGGTAATCAGTCCGCGGCGGTACTGCTGCTCCACCTGCTCGACGTTTTTTTCCGCCTCGGCCAGGATATCTTTCTTCTGTTCAGGAATGGTTATATCCGAAATACCGATGGTGACTCCGGCCCTGGTGGCATATGTATATCCAAGCTTCTTAAGACCGTCCAGGAGTTCGGCAGTGGCGGCATAACCCTGGTCACGATAACACTTGGCTACAATATTGCCGAGTACTTTTTTACTGGCTACTTCATTTATGTAACCAATCTCCGGCGGAATCGCTTCGTTGAAGATAGTCCGCCCGATAGTAGTTTCCCTTACTGTGCCATCGCTGATTACCTTAACCTTGGCATGCAGGTTAGCTTCCCCGGTCCGGTATGCCAGGACAGCTTCTTCCGCATCTTTGAAGACCATGCCTTCACCTTTGGCCCCTTCCCTTTCCAGGGTCAGGTAGTAGCAGCCCAGTACCATGTCCTGAGTGGGGATGGCTACCGGACGGCCGTCCTTGGGGTTCAATATATTGTGCGCAGACAGCATCAACAGCCGGGCTTCCGCCTGGGCTTCAGCAGCCAAGGGCACGTGCACCGCCATCTGGTCGCCGTCAAAGTCGGCGTTATAAGCCGTACAGACCATGGGGTGAATCTGGATGGCCTTGCCTTCCACCAATACCGGTTCAAAAGCCTGAATGCCCAAACGGTGCAAGGTGGGGGCCCGATTTAACAGCACCGGATGCTCTTTAATCACTTCTTCCAGGACATCCCACACTTCCGGGCGTACCCTTTCCACCATCCGTTTAGCGCTTTTGATGTTATGGGCATGCCCGTCATTCACCAGTTTCTTCATTACAAAAGGCTTAAACAACTCGATAGCCATTTCCTTGGGCAGGCCACACTGGTGTAAGAGCAGCTCGGGCCCAACCACGATAACGGAACGGCCTGAATAGTCCACCCGTTTTCCCAACAGGTTCTGGCGGAACCGGCCCTGCTTCCCTTTCAGCATGTCGCTCAAAGATTTCAGCGGGCGGTTCCCCGGCCCGGTAACCGGCCGGCCGCGGCGCCCGTTGTCAATCAGGGCGTCCACAGCTTCCTGGAGCATCCTCTTTTCGTTCCGGACAATGATATCCGGAGCCCCCAGGTCCAAAAGCCTCTTAAGCCGGTTGTTCCGGTTGATTACCCGGCGGTAGAGGTCGTTCAGGTCGGAGGTAGCAAACCGGCCGCCGTCCAACTGGACCATCGGCCGAAGTTCCGGCGGAATGACCGGTACAACGTCCATAACCATCCATTCCGGCCGGTTGCCGGATTTCCGGAAGGCCTCGACCACTTCCAGGCGCCTGATAGCCCTGACCTTACGCTGGCCGCTGACTTCCTTCAGCTCCTGCCGGAGTTCTTTGGCCAGTTCTTCCAGGTCAATCTCCTCAAGCAGTTTCTTGATGGCCTCCGCACCCATGCCGGCTTTAAACAGGTTGCCAAATTTTTCCCGGTATTCCCGGTACTCGGTTTCGGTCAGTAGCTGTTTTTTCATCAACGGCGTATCGCCGGCATCAATTACTATATAAGACACAAAGTAAAGGACTTTTTCCAGTGACCGGGGCGACATGTCCAGCAAGAGCCCCATCCGGCTGGGGATACCTTTAAAATACCAGATATGAGAAACCGGTGCAGCCAGTTCAATGTGTCCAAGCCGCTCCCGGCGCACCTTGGACCGGGTAACTTCCACGCCGCAGCGGTCACAGACGATACCCTTGTAGCGCACCCGCTTATATTTACCGCAGTGGCACTCCCAGTCCCGGGTAGGTCCAAAAATCCGTTCACAGAAAAGCCCGTCTCTTTCCGGTTTCAGCGTGCGGTAGTTGATGGTTTCCGGTTTCTTTACCTCACCGCTGGACCAGGCCCGGATTTGTTCGGGTGAAGCCAATCCGATCCTCATCCGGTCAAAATTATTTACATCCAACAAGGGCCTCTCTCCCTTCAGCTTGATTAGTTTTGATACAGCTCATGGCTTAATCTTCGCTTATTTCAAAATCATCTTCCAGGAAGGCCTCGTCAAAGTCATCCAGTTCTTCTTCCTCGTCTGCCGGTTCAAAATCAGGCTCCTCCGTCTGCTCACCCTGGATATCAAGGCCCAGTTCCTTGGCGGTTTCACTGACATCCTCTTCCGCCTCTTTGATTTCGATTTCCTCATCGTCCTCAGACAGTACCTTAACATCAAGACCAAGGCTCTGCAGTTCTTTGATCAATACCTTGAAAGACTCCGGTACGCCCGGTTCGGGAACATTTTCACCCTTGACAATGGCTTCATATGTCTTCACCCGGCCTACCACGTCATCGGACTTCACAGTCAGGATTTCCTGCAGTGTATAAGCAGCACCGTATGCTTCCAGCGCCCAAACCTCCATCTCCCCGAAACGCTGGCCGCCGAACTGGGCTTTACCGCCCAGGGGCTGCTGCGTGACAAGGGAATAGGGTCCGGTAGACCTGGCATGAATCTTGTCATCGACCAGGTGGGCCAGCTTCAGCATGTACACATAGCCGACAGTAATGGGGTTGTCAAAGGGCTCCCCGGTCCGGCCGTCAAAGAGCATCGTTTTCCCGTTTTCCGGTAATCCGGCCTTCTTCAGGGTCTCAAAAACATCATCTTCCGTAGCGCCGTCAAATACAGGTGTAGCCACATGTATGCCCAGTGTTTTGGCCGCCCAGCCGAGGTGGGTTTCCAGCACCTGTCCCAGGTTCATCCGGGAAGGTACCCCCAGCGGGTTGAGCACAATTTCAATGGGTGTGCCGTCAGGCATAAAAGGCATATCTTCCTCCGGCATAATCCGGGCGATAACACCTTTGTTACCGTGGCGGCCGGCCATCTTATCCCCTTCGGATATTTTTCTTTTCTGGGCGATATAAACCCTGACCAGCTGGTTTACGCCAGGGGCCAGTTCATCCCCGTTTTCCCGGGAGAAAACCTTTACGTCAACAATTTTCCCGGCCTCACCGTGGGGCACCCGAAGGGAAGTATCCCGCACTTCCCGGGCCTTCTCACCGAAAATAGCCCGCAGGAGCCGTTCTTCCGCAGTCAGCTCGGTTTCGCCCTTGGGGGTAACTTTACCCACCAGGATATCCCCGGGCCTTACCTCGGCGCCAACCCTGATAATGCCCCGGTCATCCAGGTCTTTTAAGACCTCTTCACCGACATTGGGTATATCCCGGGTGATTTCTTCCGGTCCCAGCTTGGTGTCCCGGGCGTCACACTCGTATTCCTCTATATGTATGGATGTGAAATAATCTTCTTTGACCAGTTTTTCGCTGATCAGGATGGCGTCCTCGTAATTGTATCCTTCCCAGGGCATAAATGCCACCAGCACGTTGCGGCCCAAAGCCAGTTCTCCCATGTCGGTAGAGGGCCCGTCGGCAATCACCGTTCCGGCCTCGACCCGTTGTCCTTTGTCGACAATAGGTTTCTGGTTCATGCAGGTACCCTGGTTGGAGCGGGTAAACTTTAAAAGCTTATATGTATCTTCAGTTCCGTCATCATTTGCTACTTCTATTTCGTCCGCCGTAACCCGCTTAATCGTGCCGGCTTTTTTGGTCAGTATCACCACACCGGAATCCCGGGCGGCTTTGTACTCCATCCCCGTGCCTACCAGCGGGGCATCAGTCCTCAACAGGGGCACCGCCTGGCGCTGCATGTTGGATCCCATCAAAGCCCGGTTGGCGTCATCGTTTTCCAGAAACGGAATCAGTGCTGTGGCAATACTCACCACCTGCTTCGGCGAAACGTCCATATAATCCACGCGGTCAACGGTAACCACCAGGTTATCGTGGCCATGCCGGGCCCATACCCGGGTTTCCTTGAAACGGCCCTTTTCATCAAGCCGTACGTTGGCCTGGGCAATGATATAGTTATCTTCCTCGTCAGCGGTCAGGTACTCGATCTCTTCGGTGACAAGGCCCTTTTCTTTATCAACTTTTCTGTATGGTGTCTCTATAAAACCAAATTCGTTGATTCTCGCATATGTACTCAATGAACCGATCAATCCGATGTTCGGACCTTCCGGTGTTTCAATGGGGCACATCCGGCCATAGTGGGAATGGTGGACGTCCCGCACCTCGAATCCGGCCCGCTCCCGGCTTAAGCCCCCCGGTCCGAGGGCGCTCAGCCGGCGTTTATGCGTCAGTTCAGCCAGGGGATTAGTCTGGTCCATGAACTGTGACAGCTGGCTGGAGCCAAAGAATTCCTTGATAGCGGCTACTACCGGCCTGATATTGATCAGTACCTGCGGGGTGATAACCTCTACGTCCTGAATGGTCATCCGTTCCCGGACCACCCGTTCCATTCTGGACAGTCCGATGCGGAACTGGTTCTGCAGCAGCTCGCCTACCGAACGCAGCCGCCGGTTGCCCAGGTGGTCAATATCGTCCGGATGCCCTTCGCCGTTCATTAAACGCAGCATATATTGAATGGCGGCAAAGATATCTTCTTTGGTAAGGTTTCTGATCTCCTGGGGGATGCCTACTTTCAGCTTCTTATTGAGCTTATACCGCCCGACATTGGCCAGGTCATAGCGCTTGGGGTCAAAAAACAGGGTTTCCAGCAGTGAACGGGCGCTTTCCACCGTCGGCGGTTCACCCGGCCTCAGGCGCTTGTATATCTCTACCAGCGCTTCTTCCTCGGAATCCGTGTTGTCCCGTTCCAGAGTAGCCCTGATCCTTTCGTCATCATTGAACATCTCCAGGATCTTGGCGTTGGTTGAAGCCCCCAGGGCACGGACCAACACGGTGACAGGCAGTTTCCGGGTACGGTCGATACGCACAAAGATGTTGTCATTCAAATCAGTTTCGTATTCCAGCCAGGCGCCCCGGTTGGGAATGATCGTGGCGTTATAAAGCTTTTTCCCGCTGGTATCAATCTGTTCGGAGTAGTAAACCCCCGGTGAACGCACCAGCTGGCTGACAATAACCCGCTCGGCGCCGTTGATAATAAAGGTGCCCTTTTCTGTCATCAGGGGGAAATCACCCATAAAGACTTCCTGTTCCTTTACCTCTCCGGTTTCTTTGTTGATCAGCCGGACTTTTACCCGTAAAGGCGCAGCAAACGTAACGTCCCGTTCCTTGCAGTCCTCCACCGAATACTTAGGCTCACCGAGATTGTAATCCACAAACTCAAGAATCAGGTTACCGGTAAAATCCTGAATGGGAGAAATGTCATAAAACATTTCCCGCAGTCCTTCTTTCAGAAACCAGGTATAGGAATTCTGCTGGATTTCAATCAGGTTTGGCATTTCCAATACTTCCTGAATCCTGGCAAAACTCCAACGTTCCCGTTTCCCCACCTTAATCGGATAGACCATTAAAGAACTTCACCCCTTATTAAGATATCATACTACCGCCGATCAGGAACTTTTTGCAGCAAACATTTAAAAGCAAGGCTTGTTACAAACCTCGCTTTATATTCTTTGGTTATATTTATTAAAACTTAATCCCGGATTCCTCTTGCATCTATTTACTATAACCGATAAAAGCGGTCTTTATTCAATAACAGAACATATCTGCAATAAATTTACAGTAAAATTGAAGTTACAGTCGCATTAAATAATGTTAGCACAACAATCATAATTTGTCAACATAAACCATGGAATATTATTGTTAATAATTCCTGTAATATTAAAAGATTAAGGCACCCTGTGTTTACCAAGGGTGCCTTAATCCTCAGCAGCGATTGCTGCAAACTTACTTAACTTCTACAGTAGCACCGGCTTCAGTAAGTTTAGCCTTGATGGACTCGGCTTCTTCCTTGCCAACCTTCTCCTTGACAGGCTTGGGAGCGCCGTCAACCAGGTCTTTGGCTTCCTTCAGGCCCAGGCCGGTAATTTCACGAACTACTTTGATTACGTTAATCTTCTTGTCACCGGCGCCGGCGAGAATAACATCAAATTCGCTCTGTTCTTCTGCGGCGGCCGGAGCGGCAGCAGCGGGAGCAGCGGCCACAGCGGCTACCGGGGCAGCGGCGCTCACACCGAACTCCTCTTCAAATGCTTTAACCAGTTCACTCAGCTCCAATACAGTCAGGCCTTTTACGGCTTCCAAAATCTCAGCAACTTTAGACATTTAAAAATCCTCCTTTAATATGTTGGTAATGGTATGTTTTTAAGATTACGCCTCCGCAGCTGCTTTCTTCTCACGGACAGCGTTAAGCGCATATACCAGGCTGCGCAGTGTACCCTGCAGCACGCCGGCAAATCCGTACATCGGAGCCTGCATACCGCCCAGTACCTTGGCCAGCAGGACCTCCCGCGCGGGCAAGTTGGCCAGTGCTTTGATCCCCTCCAGGTCGATGACCTTGCCTTCGAGGACCCCTGCTTTTAATTCCAGGTCCTTGTGGGTTTTGGCGAACTCGGATAAGATCTTGGCCGGGGCAACCGGGTCATCGGCGCCAAAAGCTATGGCAGTCGGCCCTTCCAGGTAGGGGTCTAACCCCTCGAGGCCAATTTGGTGGGCAGCAATCCTGGTTAAGGTATTTTTCACCACCTTGAACTCGACGCCAGCTTCCCTAAGTTTGTTCCGCAGTTCCGTTACCTCGGCCACGTTAAGGCCCCGGTAATCAGCCAGCACTGCGCCCTGGGAAGTTTCCAGTTTTACTTTAATATCCTGGACTACAGGTTCCTTTGCTTGAATATTGGGCATTTTTCCACCTCCTCAGGATAAACCACGGTGAGCTATGGGAAAAACTAAGGGCCCCGGCAGACATACCGGAGCCCGAAAGTTCATGTTTTTCGGATACCTCTCCAGCCTCGGTTGGCGGGCAAGGCCCATTACGCTTAACAGCACCAACTGTCTACAGCTCACTTAAGTTTATTATTTTGTGACATTTCCTATATTAACAAAGGTTAAACTCTTTGTCAACAACTGCCCCTTGCCACCAGCCACTACTTCACAGCCTTCAGCGGGTTTATCTTCACCCCTGGTCCCATGGTGGAGGAAACTGTAATGCTTTTGAGATAAGTGCCCTTGGCGGCTGCGGGTTTTGCTTTGACAAGGGTTTCGATCAGGGTTTCAAAGTTATCCTTAAGCTTATCAGCGTCAAAGGAAACCTTGCCGATAGGGGCATGGATAATCCCCGCCTTATCGGTCCGGTATTCGATTTTACCTGCTTTGATGTCTTTGACGGCTTTTTCCACATCAAATGTTACGGTACCAGTCTTGGGGTTGGGCATCAGTCCCTTGGGACCCAAAACCCGCCCCAGCTTACCTACGGTACCCATCATGTCAGGGGTGGCCACTACCATGTCAAAATCAAACCAACCGCCCTGAATCTTCTCCACCATATCCTCGGCGCCCACATAATCGGCGCCGGCAGCCTCAGCTTCCTTATGTTTTTCGCCCTTGGCAAAAACCAGTACTTTGGCAGTTTTACCGGTGCCGTGGGGAAGCACTACCGCTCCCCTTACCTGTTGGTCAGCATGCCGGGGGTCAACACCCAGCCGGACAGCAACTTCCACAGTTTCATCAAACTTGGCGGCAGCCGATTTTTTCACCAGACCGATGGCTTCCGCCGGTTCATACAACGTGGCACGGTCGATCTGCTTAGTGGCTTCCTCATATTTCTTGCCGTGTTTCGGCATATTCTACGACCTCCTTTGTGGTTTTAACGGAAAATTCCTCCCACCGGGCATTAAGCTTCCACTTCAATGCCCATGCTGCGGGCAGTGCCTTCAATCATCCGCATGGCTGCATCAACACTGGCCGCATTCAAGTCTTTCATCTTCAGTTCGGCAATTTCCTTGACCTGCGCCTTGGTTACCTTGCCGACTTTCTTTTTGTTCGGCTCCCCGGAAGCAGTTTCGAGCCCCAGGGCCTTCTTCAACAACACTGCCGCCGGCGGTGTTTTGGTTACAAAAGTGAAAGATCTGTCTTCATAAACGGTTATTTCCACGGGAATGATCAGACCGGCCTGGTTGGCGGTCCGCTCATTGTACTCTTTACAGAATTGCATGATATTGACCCCGTGCTGACCGAGGGCCGGACCTACCGGGGGAGCTGGTGTGGCTTTACCTGCCGGAACCTGCAGTTTGATCATGCCGACTACTTTCTTTGCCATATTCTCCACCTCCTTATATCAATTGTGGTAAGACGGGCTGTAAGCCCTCCCACTTACAGGCAAGCTATAACTTCTCAACCTGGAAGTACTCCAGTTCCACCGGGGTCTCCCGGCCGAACATGGATACCAGTACTTTGAGTTTGCCCTTCTCAGGGTGAATCTCTTCGATGACGCCGACAAAGTTTTCAAAAGGACCGGCAGCAACCCGGACTTTTTGGCCCAGGTCAAACCCAACCTTGGCCCTTTGCTCTTCAACGCCCATCTGTTTCAGAATATGCCTGGCCTCGGACTCATGCAGAGGAATGGGTTTGGCGCCCGTGCCTACAAAACCGGTGACCCCGGATGTGTTTCTCACCACATACCAGGAATCATCGGTCATTACCATTTCGACCAATACATAACCCGGAAACACCTTGCG
>JBMOPI010000035.1:0-13725 GCA_049324975.1 Bacillota bacterium | reverse complement strand
TACCGGGAAACCGATCTCGCCGGCAATTTTTTGCGCCCCTTCCACTGAAGTCGCAGTGCGGCCCGGCGGTTTGGGGATGCCCAGTTCCAGCAGCAGGTGGTCAAACTTGTCCCGGTCCTCAGCCATGTCGATGTATTTTACCGAAGTGCCGAGGATCTTGATACCGGCCTTTTCCAGGGGCCCGGCCAGATTGATGGCGGTCTGGCCGCCGAACTGGACCACTACGCCCTCAGGTTTTTCATTTTCAATAATGTTCAGCACATCCTCCGGGATCAGGGGTTCAAAGTAAAGCCGGTCGGAGGTGTCGAAGTCGGTGCTGACAGTTTCCGGGTTGTTGTTGATGATGATGGTCTCAATGCCTTCCTCCCGCAGGGACCAGACAGAGTGCACCGAGCAGTAATCAAACTCGATGCCCTGGCCGATGCGGATGGGGCCGGAACCCAGCACGATGGCCTTGCGCCCGCTGTTGGGCAGGGCTTCGTTTTCTTTGTCATAAGCAGAGTAATAATAGGGGGTGAGGGCCTCGAACTCAGCGGCGCAGGTATCGACCATCTTGTAGACCGGCCCTTGACCATAGCCTTTCCTGAGTTCCCTGATTTCAGTTTCGCTGATGCCGGTAAGCTTATCCAGGTAAATGTCAGGCAGGCCCAGGAACTTGGCCCCGGCCATTACCTCTTCCGTCAGGTAAGCCTTGCCCTGCTCCTTAACCCCGTTGACCAGGGAAATCTCGAAATTGACGATATTGATGATTTTATCCAGGAACCAGTAGTCGATTTTGGTCAGCTCATGGATTCTTTCCCGGCTGGTCCCGCGGCGGAGGCACTCCGCCACCGCGAAGAGCCGCTCGTCATCGGCGCTGACCAGCTTTTCTTCCAGTTCGGCCAGGGTCAGTTTATCCATGCCCGCAACAGACAGGCCGTAAATGCCGATTTCCAGGGAACGGATGGCTTTGCTGAGGGCCGCCTCAAAAGTCCGGTCGATGGCCATGACCTCGCCGGTAGCCTTCATCTGGGTGCCCAGGTTGCGGTCGGCGGAAGCGAACTTGTCAAAAGGCCAGCGGGGGATTTTGACCACACAGTAATCCAGGGCCGGCTCGAAACAGGCGTAAGTCTTGCCGGTTACGGCATTGACAATCTCGTCGAGGTTTAAACCGATGGCAATCTTGGCCGCCACCTTGGCAATAGGGAAACCGGTGGCTTTGGACGCCAGGGCGCTGGACCGGGAAACCCGGGGGTTGACCTCGATGACCACGTATTCAAAACTGTACGGGTTCAATGCCAGCTGGACGTTACAGCCCCCTTCCACGCCCAGGGCGCGGACAATCTTCAGGGATGCGGACCGCAGCAGCTGGTATTCCTTATCTGCCAGGGTCTGGGAAGGGGCCACCACGATGCTGTCCCCGGTGTGGATACCCACAGGGTCAATGTTTTCCATGTTACAGATAGTGATGGCGCTGTCATTACCGTCCCGCACCACTTCATACTCTATCTCTTTCCATCCGGCAACGCTCTGCTCAATGAGGCACTGGTGGATCATGCTGTGTTTGAGTCCCCGGGTGGTAATAGCTACCAGCTCTTCTTTATCACTGGCAATTCCGCCGCCGGTGCCGCCCAAGGTGTAGGCCGGGCGGACGATTACCGGGTAACCCACTTTGTTGGCAAAGTCTACTGCAGCCTCAACACTTTCCACGATAGTGCTGTCCGGGATAGGTTCTCCGATTTCCAGCATGGTGGCCTTGAACAATTCCCGGTCTTCCGCCTTTTTAATGGTTTCCAGGGAAGTACCCAGGAGGGCGACGCCCTCTTCCTCAAGGACACCGCTCTCGGCGAGGGCTACCGCCATATTGAGGCCAACCTGGCCGCCCAGGGTGGGCAGCAGGCCGTCAGGCTTTTCTTTTCTGATAATCCTGGCCACAAATTCCGGGGTGATAGGTTCGATATACACCCGGTCGGCGATGTTGGCGTCAGTCATGATGGTCGCCGGGTTGCTGTTCACCAGTACTACTTCCAGGCCTTCTTCCTTAAGCGCCCGGCAGGCCTGGGTGCCGGCATAGTCGAATTCCGCCGCCTGCCCGATGATGATAGGCCCGGAACCGATAACCATTACCTTTTTCAGTCCTTGTTTCTTCGGCATAGTTTATACCTCCTGTAATTGTCGAAGTTCTATCTCCCGTTGCTTTCAATCAGGTCCATGAACTGGTTGAAAAGGTAATCGGAGTCCCACGGGCCCGGTGCGGCCTCGGGATGGTACTGGACGGAGAACAGGGGCAGGGACAGGTGCTTTAACCCCTCTACCGTACCGTCGTTTAAGTTGCGGTGGGAAACCACCACGTCCTTGTCCGGCAGGGAGTCACCGTCCACGGCGTAGCCGTGGTTCTGGGAGGTGATATACACCCGGCCGGTGGTCAGGTCTTTCACCGGGTGGTTAGCCCCCCGGTGCCCGAATTTCAGTTTGAAGGTTTTGCCGCCCAAGGCCAGGCCGATAATCTGGTGGCCCAGGCAGATACCGAAAATTGGCTTTTTGCCGATCAGGTTTTTCACTGTTTCTATCGCAAAGGGTACGCCCCCGGGGTCGCCGGGGCCGTTGCTGAGCATGATGCCGTCCGGGTTTAAGTTCAGCACCTCGGAGGCAGTGGTTTTAGCCGGCACCACAATCACTTCACAGCCCAGGTTGTGCAGGGAGCGGGCAATATTGGTTTTGGCCCCGAAATCCATCAGCACGATCCGTTTGCCGTCATTCTCCAACTTATAGCTTTCGTCAACGGTAACCGTCAGCACATGGTCAGACCCGGTCATGGCCGGCGGCCGCTTGGCTTTGGCCTTAAGTTCCTCAATGTCCAGGCTGTTGCCGGTAGCCAGCACCCCGCCCATGGTCCCGTGATTCCGCAGCCGGCGGGTGAGCGCCCGGGTATCTACCCCGGCAATGCCGGGGATACCGTGCTCTTTCAGATATTGGTTAACGGTTTTACCGGACCGCCAGTTACTGGGCTCCTCACAGAATTCATGCACCACAAAACCCAGGCAGAAGGGTTTCCGGGACTCGAAGTCATTCTCGTTAATGCCATAGTTGCCGATGAGCGGGTAGGTCATGGTGATGATCTGCCCGCAATAGGACGGGTCGGTGAGGATTTCCTGGTAACCGGTCATGCTGGTGTTGAAGACCACCTCGCCGAAGGACTCCCCCCCGGCGCCAAAGGCGGTACCCTCAAAAACGGCGCCGTCTTCCAGGACCAATACTGCTTTCATTGTGCTTCCCCCTTTATCTTCATTCTGTCTGTGTACTCTATGGTTTATTTTTTAAAACAACATTCGCCTGTCCTTCATAACTAATTTACCGCCCACTATAGTTGCCACCGGCAGCCCCTTCAGTTCCCGGCCGGCAAAGGGCGTGTTTTTACCTTTACCGGCGAAATCCTGAGGTTTTACGGTTTCGGTCATTTCCGGGTCAATTATGGTGATATCGGCTGCGGCTCCTGTATTTAATATCCCCCGGTCCAGTTTCAAAACCCGGGCCGGGTTCAGGCTCATTTTCTCAATCAGCTGCGGGACTGTCAGGATGCCGGGCGCCACCAGTTCACTGAAAGCCAGGCCTACGGCCGTCTCCAGCCCCACCATACCAAAAGGCGCGTAGTTGTATTCCACGTCTTTTTCTTCCACGGTATGAGGGGCATGGTCGGTGGCAATCACGTCAATGGTCCCGTCCTTTAAGCCCTCCTTAATGGCGGCCACGTCATCCGCCGTGCGCAGGGGCGGGTTGACCTTGGTGCTTGTATCATAAGTGCCCACCGCTTCGTCGGTCAGGGTGAAGTGGTGAGGCGTCGCTTCGGCCGTTACCTTTATCCCGCGCTTTTTGGCCATGCGCACCAGTTCCACCGAACCCCTGGTGCTAATATGGCAGAGGTGTAGCCTGGCCCCGGTCAGTTCGGCCAGCATGATATCCCGGGCCACCATCGCTTCCTCAGCCAGCCTGGTGATACCCCGGAGGCCGTAGACGGTAGAGTAGTAACCTTCATGCATTACCCCGTCCGCCACCAGGTCCTTGTCCTCGCAGTGGGACAACACCGGCAGGTCAAACATTTTGGCATATTCCATGGCCAACCGCATGAGCTGGGCGCTGGCCACCGGCTGCCCGTCGTCCGATATAGCCACCGCCCCGGTCCGGCACATATCGCCGATTTCCGCCAGTTCCTCACTTTTGGAACCCTTGGTAATGGCGCCGATGGGGAAAACGTTGACCACCCCGTCGGTTTTGGCCCTGGACTTGATAAACTCCACCAGGGCTTCGTTATCAATAACCGGTTTGGTGTTGGGCATACACGCCACAGAGGCAAATCCGCCCCGGGCCGCCGCCCTGGTGCCGGTAGCGATGGTTTCCTTGGCTTCCAGGCCGGGTTCCCGCAGGTGGACATGCATATCAATTAACCCCGGGACTACCAGCCTGCCGGCGGCATCGATTATTTCGGCATCCTTGCTCTCTATCCCGGTATCTATTGCTTTGATAACCCCTTCCTCCACAAGCAGGTCCGCTGTCCGGTCGAGGTCGTTGGCCGGGTCTACAACCCGTCCGCCTTTAATTAACAGTTTCATGGGGGTTCCCTCCTCCCGCCAGCAGGTACAGGAGCGCCATCCTGACGGCCACCCCGTTGGTTACCTGTTCGTTAATGAGAGATTCCACGCCGTCCGCCACATCCGGTGCGATTTCCACGCCCCGGTTCATGGGACCCGGGTGCATCACCAGCACCCCGGGCTTGGCCAACTGCAGCCGCTCCCGGGTAACCCCATACAGCCTGGCGTATTCGCGGATGGTGGGGAACAGCCCTTTCTGCTGCCGCTCCAGCTGCATTCTCAGCACCATCACAATATCTGCGCCTGTAATGGCTTCATTCAGGTGGTAATATACTTTCGCCCCGGTTTTTTCTATGCCGGGCGGTATGAGTGTTGCCGGTCCAACGACCCTCACCTCTGCGCCCATTTTGGTCAGGCCCCAGATATTCGAGCGGGCCACACGCGAATGCAGGATATCGCCGACGATGGTCACCGTAAGCCCTTTAAGCCGGCCCTTCTTCTCCCGCATAGTGTACATGTCAAGCAGGGCCTGGGTGGGATGTTCATGAAAACCGTCCCCGGCATTGATCACTGAAGCGGAAACATGTTTGGCAATAATATGCGGCGCCCCGGCGGCGGCGTGCCTTAGCACCACCACGTCCGCCCCCATCACTTCGATGGTCTTGGCGGTATCCTTCAGGGTTTCGCCCTTGACCACACTGCTGGTGGAAGTGGCGATGTTGATGGTGTCCGCGCTCATGTACTTGCCGGCCAGCTCAAAAGAGGTCCTTGTCCGTGTGCTGGGCTCGTAAAAAAGGTTGATTACCGCCTTGCCGCGCAGGGTCGGCACTTTTTTGATCTGCCGCCTGATGATTTCCTTCATCGGCTCCGCCGTGTCAAGGATCAGGCTGATTTCTTCCGCCGACAGTTCCTTGATGCCGAGCAAGTCCTTTCTGTTCAGGGCCAAACCCATTCCCTCCTTGTTCATAACACTTTGTTTTTGGGTAGTAAAAAGCCTCCCCACGGTCCCTTTTGAACCAATAAGGAGGCGAAAGCAGCAATACTTCCCACCCGCCCTTATCGGCCTCACGGGACCAATTTAAAGGGTCATGCGGTATCTTCCTTGATCGTCACTTTATCTTCCCCGTCTACTTCCATAAGATGGACTGATACAATCTCCCTGCCGGAAGTGGGGACGTTTTTGCCAACATAATCCGCCCGGATAGGCAGTTCCCGGTGGCCACGGTCTACCAGTACAGCCAGCTGGATGGCTTTGGGCCGGCCCAGGTCCATCAAAGCATCCAGGGCCGCCCGGATAGTCCGGCCGGTATATAATACGTCATCTGTCAGGACAACAATTTTCCCTTCAATGCCAAAAGGGATATCCGTCTTGTGAATGACCGGCTGATGGGTGACAGTGGTCAGGTCATCCCGGTAAAGGGTAATGTCGAGAATGCCCATCGGGACTTCCCGCTGCTCGATTTCATTGATCCGTTTGGCCAGCCGTTCCGCCAGGGGCACGCCCCGGCGCCGGATGCCTACCAGCACGATGTCTTCCACGCCTTTGTTTTTTTCGATGATTTCATGGGCAATTCTCGTAATGGCCCGCCGCATCCCGTCGGCGTCGAGAATCCGGGTTTTTTCCTGTAACGGCATACTGTCACCAATCCTTCAGCAATAATCAGGGCATTAAAAAGGCTTCGCTGGCGCGAAGCGCCGAGTTAGCCTTTTTTATGCCGCAGGCGTACTATACTTTCCTGGGGCATAAATAATGCCTGCTTACCGGACGCAAGCAGGCATAGTTTCCCCAAAATTGCTAAAAACTATATTTCCCTTACTAGCCTCTCGGACTAATTTAAAGGAGATATTTTTATTTAGTTTACCAGAGGGGAAAGAGAAAGTCAAGGTGAAAAAACGAGATAATCTTTTACATGGTATTCCATATTTCATTGAAAATCATGGCGTCCTCGAAGTCTTTACCGGTAAACTCCCAGCTGTAAACCGTTTGATTAATATTAAAAAGATATGCCGCATAAACTTCTGTCTCTTCCGGCTTATTAACATCACTTTTGACGGCAACCAGGTTGGTGCCGTTATCCGGCGCAGCAGGATCAAGGGGTTCGTCGGTGGTTAATGTCCAGCCGTTTTTACTGTGGCTGTCCTTTTTATCCTTAATTACCGCGGCTAGGTCCCTGGTTTCCGTTTTAAACTCCATAACGCCCCCATCCGGGGTCTTTAAACTCAAATTAGCCTTATCCTGAGAAACAACGGTCCAGGTTGCCGGATATTTTATAACCAGCGTGTTGCCTGTTTCCGCAAAAGACTTCCAGCCGGTTTTATCGATGTAAAGCATGGTGATAGTCTTGGTTTCGCCGTCATATTCCACTTCCGCGCCAAAGTTTTCCATTACAAAGCGCAGCGGGATAAAGGTCCTGTTGTTCCTGATCTCCGGCGCCGTTTCCAAAGTGACTGGTTTGCCATTTACATAGGCAGTCTGACGGCCGATGGTTACTTTTATCTCAGTTTCTTTTGTTTTCATGGTTGCGGTCCGGGTGGCATTATCCCATCCTACAACGGCATTCAGGGCTTTTTCCATAAAACGCAGCGGGACCAGGGTCTTTCCTGCTTTGGCATTTATATACGGGGCTGCGTCAAGGATGATTTCTTCGTCATTAACATAGGCTGTTTTATCACCAATAGTAAGAATTGATACCCTGACATAGGAATATCCGGCGGCATAGACCATCGCCGCGAAAACACCAAGCAGAAGCAGCAATGTAATTAAACCGGTCAGTGTTTTTTTCCTCACCTTGCATCACCCCGTAAATATTACTTCCCTTAAGAAAGGGCACAGACTTTTAATGTCTATGCCCTTCTTTAATTTGCTTAATTACATGGAATTTTCTGCCACGAAAAGCTTTTCCCACAGCATGGGGTTTGTTTCGTAACTGTCTTTTGGTGTTAAATAAGCTCTATAAAATATAAGGTCTTCAAAATAACTAACAGTTACTGAAATTGTATAATCAAGAGTCTTCCCGCCGGAATCAGTAACCTTGTAATCGGCTTCCACAGAATAATAATCAGGTTCACTTATTTCGGTATCCGCTACCACAGTACCCTGCACCTCTATAACCGCTGCCTGACCTATTTCCTTCAGATCAGCGGCAGTGGGAACTGTATCCACAATAATTTCATTGTACATAAAGCCGGCTCCTTCACCGGAGACCAATAAATTTTCGCTCTCATCTTCTTGAGCATCCCATCCCTCGGGTATCAGTAAAGAATAATTTGTGGTTTCACCAAGTTTAAAGTGGAAGGCGGGGTCAGTGGCAATAGAAATCCCCTTAATATCGCCATAGTATTTTACCGAAGCACCCATGTTCTCACTTACAAAGCGGACGGGTACCATGGTCTTACCGTTTTTAATTTCCGGGGCCACGGCCAGAGTCTTGTTCTGTCCGTTAACAGTAGCGGTTAATTTACCTATAACCAGGGTGATAATTGTAGTATCGTTCACCAGGGTAACGGTTTTGGTTTTTTGATTCCAGTTTACCGTAAGTCCCAGGGCTTCACCGATAAAACGCAGGGGCACCAGGGTGGAACTGTTTTTGATATAAGGAGGAGCTTCAAGTTCTTCAGAGAAACCATCAACATATGCAACATTATCCCTTACAGACAGGTAAATGTGTGTGTTGACCACGTCGGCCTGTGCCGGTGCGGCGCTGATTAACACCAGCATGGCAACAATCAGAAATAAACTTATTTTTCTTTTCATCCTTTGGCCTCCTTTTAGTTAATAGTATAAAAACCGCTTTCTTTGCCAGAAAGCGGTTCTAAACCTAATTTCCCTCCGGCTGCCGGCTGTCATGGCGTTATGCTGTAGACCCGTGGCTTTGCGTCCCCGTCTTTCGGCGGGTTTGCCCTTATCAAAGGTTATATTCTCTACTGCCTATTATATACGCAGGTAAAATATGACTGCAACTATAATTTTTCGACCAATTTCGACAGAAAATATTGTGTTGCCTCAGCAGGCCGGGCTTACTTAATTCTGAACCGGGACCTGAACATATATAAATAAAGTACTCCGGACAACCAGCCTAAAAACAACATGACGATTAAAGCGGCTACTTTAATCAGTAAATCCATTTAAATCACCCCGGAGAGTAGTTTGCTCTTCGGGGTGATTAATATACATTGGGCCGTCGGATTTATTCCATGCCCTTAAGCTCTTTAATCAACTCATTCATATACTCCGGCAGCGGAGCGGAAAACTCGAGGTACTCCCCTGTCCGCGGGTGGTGAAAACCCAGCACGGCGGCATGCAGCGCCTGGCCCTGCAAAGCAAAGGGGGACTTCCGGGGGCCGTAAACCGGGTCACCAACAACAGGATGACCGATGTACGCCATGTGCACCCTGATCTGGTGGGTGCGGCCGGTTTCCAGCCTGCACTCAACCAAGGTATAACCGTTGAAACGCTCCAGTACCCGGTACCGGGTCACCGCCGGTTTGGAATTTGCGGTCACTACGGCCATCCGCTTCCGCTCCCGCGGGTCCCGGCCGATGGGGGCGTCCACCACCCCCGCCGGCTCAGTAATATTGCCGTGCACGAGGGCCATATATTTCCGCACCACCGTCCGGTCCTTAATCTGTCCGGCCAGGCTGAGGTGCGCTTCGTCGTTCTTGGCGGCCATTATCACCCCGGAAGTATCCTTGTCCAACCGGTGCACAATACCCGGGCGCATTACCCCGTTGATGCCGGACAGATCGTTGCAGTGGGCCAGCAGGGCGTTGACCAAGGTGCCGGTATAATTGCCGGCAGCCGGGTGCACCACCATGCCCTGGGGCTTGTTGACCACAATGACGTCACTGTCCTCATAAATGATTTCCAGGGGGATGTTTTCCGGGGTAAGTTCAAGACCTTCCGGCTCAGGGACTTCAACAACAATTTCATCCCCCGGCTGCACCTTGTAACTGGCCTTGCCCCCCCTGCCGTTGACGGTTATATGGCCGTCATCCACCAGTTTCTGAATATAAGACCGGGTCAACTCAGGCAGTTCGGCGGCTAAAAAAACATCCAGCCGCATGCCCCGTTGTCCCTCCCCGGCCATAATCTCATGCCGTTCGGCCACTGCCGGATTCATTATTCTTTTCACCTTCACCTTCCGTTTTGGTGCGCGGGGTATCATCACCTTTAAACATTTCCAGAATAAGCAGGCCGACGCCGGTAACAATGGCGATATCAGCCAGGTTGAAAACCGGCCAGACGCGGAAATCCAGGTAATCAACCACCCGGCCGAAACGCACCCGGTCCGCCAGGTTACCCAGGGCGCCGCCCACCTGTAAGGTCAAGCCTGCCTTAAGCCATCTTCTGCCCGGGGGAATCTTCCGGTAGTACAAAGCAATCCCGCCAACCACCAGCACCGTCACAACAATAAAAAAAGCGGTACGGTAGGGCAGCATGCCGAAGGCGGCGCCCGGGTTTTGCACATAAGTCAGGTGGAATACATTTTCTATCAGCGGGATAGACTGACCGAGTTCCATGTAGCGGATCACCAGCCATTTGATGCCCTGGTCAAGGACAAATACGGCGAGCGCTCCCAGGAGAAATTTCAACGGATCCACTCCAATCTTACAAATTTACTGCTTTATTTTACCATGCCAGGGAATTTGCTTCAAGTAAAAGGCAATGGCCTGATGACGAAGCCATTACCTTTTTCTCTAGCTAATCCACACTGTTTCGCTGGTAGCCTAATTTCTCCCGTTTGTGAATAGTTTCGTCATCCTCACCGTCAAAATCCTGGTAGATCATACCGTCCACATTCTTTTCATAAGGAATCGCCTCCACGCCTTCCACTGTGCCCACGTCCTCAAAAGAGTCAATGTACATTTTGTCGTAACCGTCAATGTCGGCATTGGTACTGATGTCCTGGATGGTTTCCGAAGTGCCGTACTGGGCCACATCCTGCCAGGCATCCTCACCGTCGTATGCGTTTTCGTCCACGGTTTCACCAATTTCCAGCGGGGACCTGTCATGCATCAGACCGCCGAAAGGCGGGGCGATAACGTCCTCTTCAATGGGCCTGATGTGGCGGTCCGGCAGGGCTTCCTCCGCCTCTTTGCAATCCCGGCAAAAAGTTGTCGCCGGCATCGCTTCGAGTCGCTCCACGGGGATCTCCCGGCCGCAGTTTTCACATATACCATAGGTGCCCTGCCCGATTTTCTGCAGGGCGTCGTCAATTTTTCTGAGCTCGTTTTCCGTGTTGTCCCTCAGGGCCAGGTCCTTGCTGCGCTCAAAAGTCTCACTGCCCAGGTCGGCAGGGTGGTTGTCGTACACGGACAGTTCACTGATGGAATCCTGTACCGGCGCTTCCATGGCCCCTTCCTCCATATGGGTCAACCTGGTCTGAAGGTGTTCCTTCTCCTGTAACAAACGCTCCCTGAACCGCTGCTGCATCCCCTTGTCCATCTTGATTCCTCCTGCTGCGTTTAATTATTCAATAATCTCAACAATGTCTTCAGCGGCTTTTCTGGCCGGCGGCGCCGGTTCCCCGGCCGGATAGCCCACCGGGATAAGGGCTACCGGATGACAACCTTTAGGGCAATTAAGGATTTCAGCTACCAACGCCTCATCAAAAGCCCCCACCCAACAGGTACCCAGGCCATATCCGTTGGCCGCCAGCAAAATGTTCTGCACCATGGCCGCGGTATCCTGAATAGCATAAAGGTTGCGGCCCCGTTCCCGGTAGCGGGCGGCGGTAACTTCCGGATAAGCGCATACAGCTAGCACCACCGGCGCTTCGGCTACAAATTGCTGACCAAGGGCGGCAGCGGCCAGTTCTTTTTTCTTCTCCTCATTATATACAACATAAATGCCCCAGGGCTGCAGGTTCCCGGCGCTGGGCGCCCACCGGGCTGCATCCACCAGCCTGCCGACAGTAGCCTGGGGAATGCTGTCCTTTTTAAATTTACGTACACTACGGCGCTCGAGAATGCATTCAATTACATCTTTGGTCATAAACCTTCCCCCTTCTAATTTTATCCTTGCTGAACCTGCGCATCATTTAACCCCGCAGCTGTTCCTGGACAATTTTTACGATTTCTGCGATAAATTCGCCGATAACCGGGATATTAAGATATTCCAGCCTTCTTAATATGTAAATCAAAAACGCGCCCAACAGGGTGAATCCTACCGCCATGCCAATCCCCCGCGCCAAACCGGCAAAAAAGTTGATGTAAAAAAGCCGGGCCGGCCGGTTAAGCAGTTCGACATACTCGGCAAGTTTCATCTTTTCCATGGCCAGACCCAGTTCTTCCACCCGGTCGGCCAGCGTTTTACCCGCAGGCGGTTTATCTTTGGGCGATCTGTCTTCCGGCATGGCACTCCCCCCTGAAGTTCAATAATAATTTGCCCAAAACATGCGCTTTTATTTATTTGGCAAAAAAACCCTTAATTCCTGCCAAAAGTATACCAAAAATTGTGCGTTGACGGAGGTGCGGAAAACCTTTAAGGTTAAGGGTGGAGAGGTTTTTCTAATGATTAGAATTTTTCCAAATTTAATTACCCAAGGAGGAAGCCGGATGACTAAACGTTACTTTGCTGTTATCCTCACCCTGACCCTGCTCTTTTCCTTTTTCCCGGTTCCACCATCAGACGCTTCCGGGTCAGGCCGGCAGAACCCTGCACTGATTTATCTGAAGGCCCAACAGTTGGTTCCCGAAGCAAAGAAGGCTGACTTTTGGCCCGGCCTGTTTAGTCCCCCGGGCAATAAAAGCCGGACGTCCCTCTACCTGGTTCAGTTCAGCGGACCGGTAGAAGACCGCTGGAAAGAAGAAGTCCTGAAAACCGGCGCTGAACTGGGTGACTATATCCCTGACTTTGCCTTTCTGGTCAAAATGGACACAGCCACCGCATCCAAAGTAAAGGAACTTGCTTTTGTCAGCAGTGTTTCAGATTACAAACCCGTGTATAAGCTGCACCGCAGCCTGGGGGACATGCTGCTGGCCGGCTCTCAAAACAATACTCAGACAGACATAAAAATCTCCCTTTTTAACGGGGCCGACCCGGCCGCCGTCGCCGCCCTTATCCAGAAGGACAGCCCGGGCGCAGTCATGGAAAAAAACCGGGACAGTGTCTTTGCCCGGCTCAGACCGGCCGACCTGATGAAACTTGCCGACAATCCCGATGTTGTTTTTGTTGACCGGGTCTCAAAATTCCACCTTTATAACGATAAGGCGGCCGGTGTCATGCAGGCCCCCGTGCTCTGGCAAAACTCCCTGGACGGCGCCGGGCAGGTCATCGGCATCGCCGACAGCGGCCTGGACACAGGGAAAAACGACAGTTCCATGCACCTGGATTTCCAGGGCCGGATCAAGGCCCTGTATGCCCTGGGCCGGACCGGTGACGCCAGTGACCGGACCGGTCACGGCACCCATGTGGCCGGCTCGGCGCTGGGCAGCGGCGCCCGCTCCAACGGGCAGTACAAAGGCCTGGCCCCCAAGGCCCAATTGGTTTTTCAGTCGGTGGCCGATGCTTCCGGCGGTATGGGGGGTATCCCCTCCGACCTGGGCCAGTTATTTGCCCAGGCCTGGCAGGCCGGCGCCCGTATCCACACCAACAGCTGGGGCGAGGACAACAATGGCGGCTACGACTATAACGCCCAAACGTGGACAGGTACATCCGCAACAATGACATGACCGTGCTCTTTGCCGCCGGCAACTCCGGCTCCAACCCTTTTTCCGGGGGCACGGTTTATAAATCCGTAGGCACCCCGGCCACGGCAAAAAACGTCATTGCCGTCGGGGCTTCCGAGAATAACCGGGCAAATTTTGGCTCGATATCCGACAACATCAACTCCGTGGCCTTTTTCAGCAGCCGGGGCACCGCTGCTGACGGCCGGGTGAAACCGGACGTGGTAGCCCCCGGCACCATGATCCTGGCCACCAGGTCCAGCCTGGCCCCGGCCGGCAATTACTCCGGCACCCTGAACAATTATTATGGTTACATGAGCGGCACCAGCATGGCGGCGCCGTTGACCGCCGGCGGGGTAGCCCTGATCCGCCAGTATTATACCGACAAACTGGGTATTACGCCCAAACCGTCCCTGCTCAAAGCAACTTTGATTAACGGGGCCAAAGACATGGGTTACGGCCTTGCCAGCCGCGACCAGGGCTGGGGCCGGGT
>JBMOPI010000034.1:0-14103 GCA_049324975.1 Bacillota bacterium | reverse complement strand
AGTAAGTATCGCCGCCGGCGTAGCCGCCATCACCTCGGCTTTTCCTGTGCTCCTGGAACACCGGGTGGCCATCGCCCTGGCGCTGATCCTTGTCATCACCGTCGCCAACCTGCGTGGGGTCCGGGAATCGGCAACGATATTTGCACTGCCTACTTATCTTTTCATCGCCGGGATGCTTGTATTAATCGCCCTCGGCCTTTATAAATTCTTCTCCGGGGCTGTACCGTCACTTCCCGTGCAGCCGCCGCAAGTCCCTTTACAGGGCATTACCCTGTTTCTCATCCTGAGGGCCTTTACTTCCGGTTTAACCGCCGTCACCGGGGTGGAAGCCATCAGCAACGGGGTAACGGCCTTCCGGCCGCCGGAGGCCCGTAATGCCGGGATTACCATGATCGCCATGTCCGTTACTCTGGGCGTAATGTTCATCGGCATTTCACTGCTGGCCCGTTTTTACAATATCGTCCCGGTTCACGGTGAAACCGTACTCTCACTGATTGCCAAGCATATTTTTGGCCGCAACCTGTTTTATTATTACATTCAGGCCAGCACGGCCATGATCCTCATCCTGGCTGCCAACACCAGTTACGCCGATTTTCCGCGGCTGGCTTCCCTGCTGGGGAAAGACGGCTTCCTCCCGCGTCTTTTAGCCATGCGGGGCGACCGGCTGGTTTTTTCCAACGGCATTATAACCCTGGGGGCAGCAGCCGCCCTGTTGATTGTTATCTTCCAGGGAGATACCCACCGGTTAATTCCCTTGTATTGCCTGGGCGTGTTTCTCTCTTTCACCCTGTCCCAGGCCGGGATGGTCATCCGCTGGTTCAAACTTAAGGGAAAAGGCTGGCAGAGCCACGCTGTGGTTAACGGCGCCGGCGCCACAGTTACCGGCATTGCCGTAATGGTTATCGCCGCCTTTAAATTCACCAAGGGAGCCTGGGTGGTGGTTATCCTGATCCCCCTCCTGGTTGCCCTTTTGCATACTATCCACCGGCATTATGACGAAGTGTCCGCAGAACTTGATCCTAACGGCACCATGCGTTATAAAGAAGTCAAACCCATTTTCATCATCCCCATCGCCAACATCAACAAAGTAGTAGTTAATACCATGGAATACGCCAAATCCCTTTCCGGAAATATCCTGGCCGTGCATATCTCCCTTGATCCCGAAGCCAGTGAAAGACTGAAGGAGGAATGGAAAAAATGGGGTTTCGGCATCGAACTGCTGGTCATCCCCTCCCCCTACCGTTCCATCTTCGGGCCGCTGCTGCGTTTTATTGAGCGGGTAGAGGCAAAGGCTAAGGATGATGAACGGGTTACAGTGCTCATCCCCGAATTTGTTACGAAAAAATGGTGGCACTATTTCCTGCACAACCAAACAGGATTATTGCTCCGAACGCTGCTTTTACTCAGGAAGGACATTGTTATCAGCGCAGTGCCTTATCATTTGCAGCATTAGAAGAAGAAAAAAGGACCGGTTTTTCTGGCCGGTCCTTTGTCATTCCCTATCTGATTGTAAGGTTACCAGGATGCTGTGCCCTTCCACTTTGTTCTGGGAGACGGTAGTCGGTTCCGGTACACCCAGCCTTTGGGTATGGGCCTTATCCAGCACATCCATAATCTTCACGGTGGCAGAACCTACTTTTAGAGCTGTAGCGATGGTTTGCTCAAGGTTGAAGTTGACATTGGTCAGTGTGGAGTAAAGGGCTTCCTGGGTAATCTGGTTGACTTCCTCATCAACGCAACCGAGTTCCTTAGCATGGGTAGCATAAGCCGCCACACCCTTTAAAGCGTAAATAATGGTATCCTGTAAACTGGCTATATCCTCGTTTTTACCGCAAACTCCCACTTTAGTGCAGCCGCCCTGCGGGGTTTGCTGACATTGGTTGCAAAACATGTGATACCCTCCTCATCTGAATTTTATCGCCGGCTAAATTCATCATACTTAAAGGAAGGCATATCTACAGTGAGGTAAATCACAAACAGCCGTGAGATTCCCTTACACCGGCTGTGATTTAAAAGCTTTGAGGCCAAAAAGTCCATAATGGTGCGGTTATATTTTTTCGATATATAAGGTAAAGATTCTCTTAGCAGGAAATGGAATGTTTGTGTAGAATATTTAGATATAAATTTAATATGATGTTATATAACAATTTAACAAAGAAGTGGCCCGCAGCAAGAACAAGGCTTTTGGCACCACCCAGTTTCCCCCGGTTTTTTGGCTTATAGTCCCAGGTTGAAGCAAAAAACAACAAGGAGGGGTTTGGCAATGGATGACAGAAAGTTACGTGGTTCGTTTGGGTATTTCTTTGGCCGGCTTGACACTCCTGATGAACTGACCATCGCTTTTCTGGCTGAGACGGAGGATATGGTCACCGGTTTGGCCGCAATATTGGCAGATATCGGCGAGGAGAACCTGAAAGTCATATTTAAACTGCTGCCAACCGGAGTTGTTGAAATTATTATCGAAGACAAAAGGGACCCCGATAATTTCACTGACCACCGTTTGCGCCCGGTGACCCATATCAGCAGGTTCCTGCAGGATTTTGAGGAAGATAAAAAGTTCATCATCACCGTCGGCGACCTTGAACTTAATATGGCCTATGATAAACTGCGGCTTGAAATGGACCAGGTTGAATGGGTAGCTGAGTATCTGCATTAATAAAGTGGTTGGGAGCAATCCCAACCACTTTTTTTAGCCTTTAATCTGAGCTTCCACTACTTCATACACCTTTTCCAGGGCCTCATGGAGCTTAGACGGATCCTTGCCGCCGGCCTGGGCCATGTCCGGGCGCCCGCCGCCGCCGCCACCGGCGGCTTTGGCCACTTCCCGGATGATATTGCCGGCATGGATGCCTTTATCCAGCAGGTCTTTGGTAACCATGGCCACAAAGTTGACCTTGTCGTCCTGAACAGCGCCGGCCACCACCACCCCGGAGCCTATTTTGTCCCGCAGCAGATCACCCATGCCGCGCAGGGCGTCCATATCGGGTGCGGTAACCGCCGCGGCCAGTACTTTGACCCCGCCCACGTCCCGGACCTGGTCCAGCACATTGGCAGATTCCTGTTTGGTTATTTTGGCCTGCAGGGCCGCCAGTTCCTTCTCTTTTTCCTTAAGGCTCTGCACGAGGGCCTCAATGCGCTTCGTCACTTCCGCGGGCGAGGTTTTCAGCAGCCCGGCAGCTTCCCCGAACTTGTCTTCCATTTCATTCATGTAAGCCAGGGTACCATAGCCGGTAACAGCCTCAATCCGCCGCAGCCCGGCGCCGATGCCGCTCTCTCCGAGAATCTTGAGGAGACCGGCCTCACCGGTCATCTTAAGGTGAGTACCGCCGCACAGTTCGGTGCTGTAATCCCCCATTTTGACAACCCTTACCTCGTCACCGTATTTTTCGCCGAAAAGGGCCGTGGCCCCTTTGGCTTTGGCCTCTTCCAGGGCCATAACGGAGATGTCTACCGGCAGGCCGGCCATAATCATTTCATTGACCCGTTCCTCTATCTTCTGCAGTTCTTCTTTTTCCACCGCTTTAAAGTGGGTAAAGTCAAAACGCAGCCGGTCAGGGCCAACCAGTGACCCGGCCTGGTTGACATGGTCGCCCAGCACCTCTTTGAGGGCTTTGTGTAAAAGGTGGGTGGCGGAGTGGTTGGCGGCGATTTTTTGGCGCCGCCCGGCGTCAATCTCCACATCCACCACATCACCAAAGGACAGTTCACCTTTGAGCACCTCGCCATAATGGACAATAACCCCGTTAAAGGCTTTTTTGGTGTCATATATCTTAATATTAACCTTATGGGTCTTCAGGGTGCCGGTGTCACCTACCTGGCCGCCGCTTTCCCCGTAAAAAGGGGTTTCGTTGAGGATGATCTCCACACGGTCCCCGGCCTTGGCCTCGGTGGCAAATTCCTGGTTGATAATCAGGGCTACAACATTGGCCGTTGCCCTGGTATTTTCGTAGCCCAGGAACTGGGTGGCCCCCATCTTCTGGCCTATTTCCGCGTAAAGCTCCTGACCGGCCAGCATGGCAGTATCCTGCCGGGCCGCCCGGGCCCGCTCCCGCTGCTCATCCATGGCCCTGGCAAAACCCTCCCGGTTTACATCCAGGCCGTTTTCCTCGGCAATGTCCTCGGTCAGGTCGAGGGGAAAACCGTAAGTATCATAAAGGGTGAAGGCTTCCTGGCCGGATATTTCATGCCGGCCTTCTTTTTTCACCCGGCCGATGATCTCATCCACCAGTTTCATGCCGTCTTCCAGGGTCTCGTGGAACCGTTCCTCCTCCACTTTGATAACCTGGCCGACGTAATCCCTTTTCTCCAACACTTCCGGATAAGCTTTACCCATCAGTTCCGCCACTACCGGTACAATTTCATACATAAAGGGCCGCTTGATGCCTAAAACAATGCCAAACCGCACCGCCCGCCGGAGGATCCGGCGCAGGACGTAGCCCCGGCCTTCATTGGAAGGCAGCACACCGTCGGCAATCAGGAAGGTACAGGCCCGGACATGGTCGGCGATAACCCGGAAAGGGAAGCCCCGCTGGTCGCCGAAGTAGTTGGCGCCGCTGATCTTCTCCACTTCCATGATCAAAGCCCGCAAGAGGTCGGTGTCATAGTTGCTGGCCACATCCTGCAGTACGGAAGTAACCCGCTCCAAACCCATACCGGTGTCGATACTGGGTTTGGGAAGCGGCGTCATTTTGCCGCTCTCATCCCGGTTATACTGCATGAACACCAGGTTCCAGATCTCCAGCCAGCGGTCACAGTCACATTCACCGATGGCGCAGACCTCTGCCCCGCAGCGGAATTCTTCGCCCCGGTCAATCAATAGTTCACTGCACGGTCCGCAGGGACCGGTGTCGCCCATGGCCCAGAAATTGTCCTTCTCACCGAGCCGGATAATCCGTTCCGCCGGCAGTCCGGCTATCTCCTCCCACAGGCTGTAAGCCTCGTCATCATCGAGATAAACGGTGGCATAGAGCTTGTCTTTGGGCATGCCCAGCTCTTCGGTCAGAAACTCCCAGGCATAGGCAATGGCATCCCGTTTAAAATAATCACCGAAAGAAAAGTTGCCCAGCATCTCAAAGAAAGTATGATGCCTGGCGGTGCGGCCCACGGTATCCAGGTCGTTGTGCTTGCCCCCGGCCCGCACGCATTTTTGGGCAGTGGTGGCCCTTTTATACGGGCGCCTGTCCAGACCCAGGAAAACCTCCTTGAACTGGTTCATCCCCGCATTGGTGAACAGCAGGGTCGGGTCATCGTGGGGCACCAGCGACGAACTGGGCACGATGGTATGCCCTTTGCTTTCAAAGTATTTCAGAAACTTTTCCCGAATTTCATTACCGGTCAATCTTGTCTCCTCCTTATGTACATAAAAACCTCCCGCCCATGAAGTGTCAAACACTCCAGGGACGAAAGGTTACTTTCGCGGTACCACCCTGGTTATCAGCATATCCGCTGATCCCTCTGGCTGCTGTAACGTGCAAGCACGGGCATGTTTCTTAATGCATGCCGGCTCCGGAATGGCGTTCCTTTATTACCGCATAGGACCTTTCAGCCTGGGGTCCCTCTCTTGGATACGGCACATAAAGTACTCTTTCCTTCAAAGCCTTTAAACGTAATAATCCGGTTATCATTATACATAATAGGGAATTTATTGTCAATCTACCAGCTTTAAATAAATATACCTCAGTATCACCCTGACTATTGCCACTATGGGAACCGCGGTCAGCATCCCGATGATGCCGTACAGTTCCCCGCCGGCCAGCAGGACAAAGATAACCAGCAGCGGGTGGAGCCCCAGGCTTTCCCCCAGTATCTTCGGTGAAATGATACTGTTCTCCAGCTGCTGTACCACCAGGATTACCAGCAGGGCATATAGCGCAAGGGTCCTGGATTCCAGTGAAGCCAGGGATACTGCCGGCACAGCGGCGATCACCGGCCCAAAATACGGGATCAGATCCGCCAGACCGGCCACAAAACCGATAGTAAAGGCAAAATCCAGGCCTATTATGTACATTCCAAGACCGGTGAGCAGGCCCACAATAAAAGCAACGGTGAGGTTCCCGCGGATATACTTGGCAACAATTTCGTCCACATCCCGGAAAATGGCCAGGATGTCACTGCGCCAGGCCTTGGGGATAAAATTTATCATGCCTTTATTAATATTATCAAGGTCTTTTAAAATATAAAAAGCAAATACGGGGGCAATCAGCAGGCTGAAAAGATATGAAAACATTATGATGATACTGCCGGCGGCCTTGCGGGTCAGTATCAGCAGCATGTTTTCAAGCCCGGCCAGCTTCTCGTCCAACACTTGACGGATGTTCTCCGGCAGGGCATAACGGGTATACCTGGATTGTATTTTGTCGGCAAAATCCTGGGTAGTCCGGATTAGCTTCGGGATAGCCCCGGCCAGTTGATCAAGTTCATCCATCACCGCCGGAATACCGTAAATCACTATTGCTGCCACGGCCACGGAAATAGCGGCGTAAACCAATATAATTGCCGGCAGGCGGGGGATTTTTTTACGCTCCAGCCAATACACCGGCGGGTTTAGCAGATAGGCTACCAGCACCGCCATAAAAAAGGGCAGCAGCACAATGCGCACCCGGTAAAGCAGGTAACCCGTTACGACAGGTACGAAAACCAGAAAAAAACCGATGCGCAGATACTTTTTCTGCAATAACCGCTGCATTATCCTCCCCTCCTCCGGACCCGAGTGAAAAAAGTGAGGAGCTATCCCCACTTTTTTAAAGGTTACCTATTTCATTTAATCGTCCATCACTTGCCTGATCCCTTTAATTACCCTGCGCGCCCTGGATTGTGCGTGCTTCGTCTGTTCCATCAGGTTGTTCTTCCTTTTCATCTGGGGGGCCACAAACAACCCCACCATTGCTCCAATTACTCCTCCGGCCAGCAATCCGTTGAAAAAACCTCTGCGCACCTGTTTTCACCCCCTTAACGGCAAATTAGCTGAGTTCATCCTGGCCGCCGTAAGCCACCAGGCTGCCGTCCTCGGCAACCTCATAGATGTTTACTTCGTCCTTATGCTTCCGGTATTCAACGCAGCAGTCCCAACAATAGTACTGGTCCACACCGACCCGGCCAATTGCTTTGCTGCCGCATGCGGGACATCTCATTGACCCTCTTCTCCTTTCATATCAGTAACGATCACCTGTTCACCGACGATGTCCACCCGGCCGGAAATTGCCACTGTTGTCCGGCCTTTTAACAAATCATCGATAATCCCGTCTGAGAGTTCATATCCCTCAATGACACCGCTGGCCGGCGAGACCACCAGGTCCTGTATAATCCCCAGTTCCCTGCCGTCTGCAGTAATTAGCGTATATCCCTGTACATCACAGCTGGTTAACAGGCTGTCCCCGATTTCCCCGACGTCCCGCACAAAAGACTTATCCTCTACCACTACTGCAGTATCGGTGATCTCCTGTACCTGTGACAGAAGCACTGCCTTGGCTTTGCGCAGCCATCCGCCGTCGGCGATAATAAAACCTATCAGCCGGCGTTCCCGGGAATCATATAACAGTTCCTTCACTTCACCCAGTTGTTCACCGGTAAGGGCTTCCACCACCGGCAGGCTAAGTAACTGCCTTCCTTTGCGCAAATCTTCTACCTCCAGCTGCGGGACCGCCGGTGCGCGGCAAACCGGGTATTTTGCCGGGACCTCCTGACCAGATTGTATAAAAGAAAACCCCAGATAATTATAGTCAACCATGGCAGCAGCAATACAAGGACCGTACCGGCCACTGCCAGCGCATCTTTCCAGTTATTGAACGGGACACCCTGGTACTCCCCAGGAAATCCAAAGTAAATCACAAAGAAATGAGCTAAAACAGCGATAAAACCGCCAAATAAAAGACCGAAAAAGTTGCCCAGCCCGGGAAACAAGCCGGTAAAAAGAATACCACCGGCCAGGGCCTTCAGCCCCAGTTGAACCAGGGCATGGCCTCCGGCGTATCCGGAAGCCCGTTCCGCCAGCACCTCGTAAGCCATCAGCGCAATTAGCAAAAGCAGTACCGGCAGGGTTGTCAAAAACCGGAAAGGCGGTTGTACCGGAAATTTATCGGCAAAACGGCCGATGATGCCAACCATAAGCAACGGAAAATATGTCCGGACCCCCGCAAAGAAAGCGAGTCCGACGCCTAAACCAAATTGGTACATCACCGCCACCACCTTCTCTGAACATTTCTATTATGACCAGAAAAACAACAAAAAATGCAGTTCCCACCGTTACCGGCCGACTGCAGTATAATAAATTTTGTATAGCTGGTCGGCAGCGTCCGCGACGCTCTTCGGATTTTCAACAGCCAGCCCTCTTGCTTTTAATTCCGCAAACAATTGCATCAGCACCGGTGCGTCCAAATTGGCTTCCCGTAAAATTTCCCGGTGCGAAAAAACCGTTTCGGGGGTGCCGCGAAAAACCAGCTGGCCACGGTTCAATACATAGACTGTCTGAGCCAGCTGCGGTACTACATCCACATCATGGGTGGTGATAACCAGCGCCGTCCCGTATTTTTCCCTGATCAGCCTTAGCAGCCCGATTATTTCCTGTTTCGACCGGCAGTCCATACCGGTGAAGGGCTCATCCATAATCAACAGTTCCGGCCGCATGACCAGGGCACCGGCCAGGGCCACCTTTTTCTTTTCACCGCCGCTCAGGTAATGGGGAATTTTGTCCTGCAAATGGCTGATACCTGTATCAGCCATGATTTCCTCCACCATTTCCCGCACTTGCTGCTCCGGCAGGCCGTGGTTCACCGGGCTGAAGGCAACGTCATCCCAAACCGTGGGACCGATAATCTGCTCTTCAACATTTTGAAAAACCACCCCGATGCGGCGTCTGACCTGTTTGAACTCTTTTTTGGGATTGACGCCGAAAACCAATACCTCACCTTCCACCGGCTCCAGCAGACCCATGATATGACCGAGCAGTGTAGTCTTACCTGAACCGTTGGGTCCCAGGATGACCACACTCTCTCCGGCCGCGATGCTGAAATCCATCCCGCATATCATCACTTCAGTCCGGTCCGGGTAAAGGTGCCGGAGACAATTTACCTTAACTATTTCTTTCATACTATCACCGCCAGCAACAACATAGTCAAGCCAAAACTAACCGGCAAAAGGTCCCGCGGCCAACAGGCCCGGTTACTGCCCGGCAATCCTATGCAGCCGTTATATCCCCGCAGGGCCATTATATTGTACATCCTCTCCGACATTTCCCAGGAATTAAGGAACAATACAGCCATGGCCTGGGCCAGGTTCCTGATGTTGCCAGCAACCCTGAAGGCATTGTAACCGCCCCTGAGCCTGACCGACCGGAAAAAGTTGGCCATGCCGCGGGTCAGGATAAAAAAAGTCCGGTAGGTCATGAACAGTCCGTCCACCATCAACTTAGGCAAAAACCCGCGAAGGACGCCGAAAATGTCTACGAAGGAAGTAGTTCCGACCAACAGCAGCACAGAAAGCGCGGCCACCACAGCTTTGGCCAGCACCAGCCCGGTCCAGGCGGAAATCCCGCCGGCACTCAAAGCAAAAACCGAGGCGAAAAATGCCGGGTATAAGGTGTACTGCAGCATCCCGCCGAGAGGCAGGCGGCACAACAGCATCAATGCCATAATAACTGCGCCAATCATGATCAGCACAATAAAATTGTCTGCTGCCACCACCGCCCCGACAAATAACAGGGACATGGCGAGCTTTGATGCCGGCGAGCACCTGTACAGTATACCGGTGCCTTTTAGCGCCAGGCAGTCTAAAAAAGCAACATCCATAGGTTACACCTCTGTTTCGTCAGCATCGGCACCTTCGCGCCGGCTGCTTTCCTTAAGGCGGTCAGCATCTGCCGCTGCTTGACCCGCTTGTTCGCCGAGTATGTCCGGCCTGACCCGCCATAAAAACCTCACAATGCTTGAGATTGCCAGGCTCTCCAGGATAATCCCCAGGCCGGTAAACGGCAGCACCATAGCGGCAAATCTTGCCACTGACAGTTTTGACCCATCATCAGTATGCACTTCGTCTGCATGCTCTTCGCCCGTTCGCCCCGCTTCTGTATGCACTTCCGTTTCATGGCGGTCAACGAACATGGCCGGATCAACCTGGGAACCCGCAACCACGCTGATCATAACCAGGCTGGAAATTACAAGAGTAAGGACAGTGGTTAAAGCCGCCGCGGCTCCGGGATATTTAAAATGCCGAATTAACTGCCGGAACAGGTAATAGCCGATAAAAACTTCACTCCCTACCGCCAGGCTGTTCAAACCGACCATAGTTATTCCGCCATGGCCGATAAAGCCCAGCAGCAGATTGACCATGAAAACTGAAATGAACCCCAGTCCCGGACCCAGGATAATCCCGGCCAGCACCGTTAGATTGAGGTGGTAGGGAATAAACCCGAGGGGCACCGACATGACCACCAGTACAAAAGCGCTGACAATGCCCAAACGGGGCACAAGCTTGTTAATGTCACGGCTGCGCAGGCGATATAGGACTATGGCTATAATCAGTCCGGAAACAATAAACCCCAGCAGAGGCCAGTAGAAAGGCAGGATCCCGTCCGGAATATGTAAATGGCTCATGCCTTAACCTCCTTGTAGTCGTCCTGGCCTTCCTTAACCTGACATGACGCACAATAGCCGAATACCTCAAAACGGTGGGTAACCACCCGAAAATCCTGTCCGCCTTCATCCACCCGGATACTTTCCAGCGGGCACCCCGGCAACTCCCACGCCCCGCCGCAGCCAAGGCAGACGAGGTGATGGTGGTGGGTATGGCGGTTGTTGATTTCATATCTCCGGCAACCGTCGCTGAAGTCCAGCCGGTTCACGATGTGCAGTTCGGTCAGCAGGTGCAGGTTGCGGTAAACGGTATCAAAACTGACCCGGGGGAAATTTTTGCGGATGCGGTCAAATACTTCTCTGGCGCTAAGATGCTTTTTGGCAGCCAGCAGGACCCGCAGGATTTCCCTGCGCTGGGGGGTCACTTTGCACTTTTGCTCGATGAGTCTGGTTTGCATTTCTTCGTATTTCAAGGTGCGGCACCCTCCCAATCAGAATCATTCTTATTTAATATTATATCCTTTTAGCAGAAATATATCCATAGTTTCTTAATATATCCTTTATTTTGAAGGATAACCATTTTATTTTGATCTGAAACATCTTTGGAATAAACGTATAAGAGGCACCTTTTACAGCGCCTCTTCTTACTGTGTTCTTCCTTTTAACATAAGGCAAAAATATGTTAATACAAACTGCCAGGGGCCTTTGAGCATTCTGAAAAAATTACCGTATCCAAATTTCTTTATCTTATAAATAGGGCTATTAATAATAACATTAAGTCCAGGATTTTGACATCATGTCGGTCTTTTAAGGCGGCATACACGCACTCCAAGCCAATAGGCTCGGCAAACATAAAGTCCCCTAAGCTGACAGCTTTTTCTCTTCTTGGCGGCCTGACAAGTAAAATTCTCATCGATTACCTCTCATGTTAAACACCGATAAAGAAATTTCCTTCAAAAACTGAAGCCCAACCAAAACTTTTATGTAAATCAGCCGGTTTAATTTCTCCCAGCCTTTGACCGTAAAAAGTGCACTGCCTGAGGTATGTTTCCAATCCGCCGCTGGTGATGACAAATAATCGCAGGCCTTCCAGTTGACCTATTTTCCGGCAGTATTCATAATGGTAATTCCCCCGCAGCCGCTGTTCCGCATCAGAAACTATAAGGGTTTTAACAGTAGTGTCAAAAAACTGGGGTTCCAAACCGAAATAAAAGTCAGGTATTTTTCTCTCAGTAAAAACAGCAATGTGACATATCTAAATGCATCAATATCCTGAATCAATGCAACCTCTTTGGGAACAGTCAGCAACACCCGCAGAAAATACCGTTCTACGAAGCCAAAGTATTCAGTATCCTCTTCAAACCCCACCGGAATTCCACCCGTGGTTTTAAACTGCTGCATATTTACGGGAGTAACAGACCAGTATGCCCGGCCGGATAATATTTTTTTCCGGTGGGTAAAAAGGTCAAAAATCCAGGGGGCAATACCTTTTTGAAATTCCTCTTTTAAGCCGGCAGTATAAGGAATATGCTTGGATGTGACGGTTGAGCCGCTTGTAGGCGCCAACATGGTTACGCGTTCAGAAGTCAAAACACTCATCTGTCCGTCAGCAATAGAATTAATATATCCTTGATAAGACTCGTAGGTGGTAAGAGGGACATTTACCCTGTACCGGTCAATATCCGTTATCTCTTTAAAGCCATATAACCTGCCGTATTCGGTATTCTTGTTCTTTTCCATTATGTTCGCCAAAACCATGCGTTGGGTTTTTTCAACATTTTTTATGGCCCGTTGAAAAGCTAGATGCTTTTTGTAACAAAACAACAGCCATAAACTGTTAGCCAAGAACGGTTTAATTTTGCCGTTCAGCACCCTTCTCACATTGCGCAACTCCTATCTAACAATCTTTCTTCAGTAGTTTGAGCCCGGCCCGTTTTAAATTAGCCACACTGATTTCCGTAATACACGCTAACTCATCCCCGCTCCGGTAACCCGGGTTCTTTTCAGTAAAATAACGGACGTGCGGATCTTTAAGCCGGCCGGGTGTTATATCTGCTACACCAGGTTTCAAGTAATCACCTGGATTATTAAAACTGATAATACCGGTTTCATTATCATAGTGAGCCGGAAATTTCAATTGTCCGAAAGTGTCCAGCACATTTTTCTCAAAAGCCGGTGTAACCCGGTCATAACACGGATAAAAATCATGAAAATATACCGGTAAAAACCTATAAGTCTTATAACCTTTGGAAATTAAATACCAGTAAAACTTGATGCCCCGGAATTCCCTTGCCAGGTTGTAAACAAAATTCAGCCATACCCTGGCTAACTCCAGTTCTCCCCAATAATTACGGTCAACGATGGTATCTCCCGAAAATATTGCTTTTACTTTTTTCCCTTCAATTACGCTCTCCAAAAGCATGATAGTGGAAAAACCCTGAATCTGTCCGGTTTCATAATCCTCCAAAAGAATTACCCAGTTTTTTTCTGCCAAATCCCGGGTAAAATTCAGCCATGCGATGTTTTCAAAGTAAAATGCCAGGAGTTCAAACATGCGCTCTTTTTGCGCATCCGACAAATACTGTCCTTCAACAACCCGGCCTCTTAACTGATTCATTGTCACTCACCTTTTATTTTATAAGGTTCAACTTTTACAAAGTACCGAGTTCAAGATACGGCACCCGGTTGTCCAGCCTCCGGTAAAGGTCCTTTCCATCTTCACAGCACATAAAGAAAAGCCTGCTGGCATATTTGATATGGTTATATTCCTTGCAGGCTTCAGCAAGCCGGTCACTTTCATGCAAGCCTATCAAAAAATAGGCGTACCCTTTTCCCACAGCATCATTGTATACCGCCCGGAGAAGAGCCCGGAATACCTGCAATTCATTATCCTCAACCGCAACAAAACAACCGTAGAAATTATTTAACTGTGAATTGGGTTCCGGTAAAGGTGAAAATCCCGCCCGCCGGGCTGCCAGGTTATATAACGGCTTAATCCATTTCATCTTCCCGTTATAACCCGTAACTATAGTCTGTTTAAAATCTTTTTGGTCCCACTTGCCCATTACTCCGACAACTCTGTGTTTCTTCATGGCCAGGTAAAAATCTTCAACCATAAAGCCCCTTAAAAACCTGTTTTCAAATTGAAAATCTTCTTTACTGTAATAGGGATAAAACTGTTTTGCCGCTCCGTTCCGGTGCATGCATGAAATGATTTCATCAAGTAAGTCCACGTTACCCCTGATAATTTCAATGTCCCGGGCAACAGGCTCCTTCTCGCGGTAAATATTGATAGCAAAGGTCATGTAGCGGCCCAGGTCGTAACCGTCCGGCAGCCCAGCCCTGCCGGCGGTTAACAGCTTGATGGCATTGTTGTTTCCTTCAACAATAGTAAGTAAATAACCAGGTGCTCTCTGATCCTCATGTAACTGCCGCAAAAATTTAGCGCCCCGGGCCAGGCGCGCCGGGCGGCGGGGGGGGGGGGGGGGGGGGGGGGGGGGGGGGGGGGGGGGGGGGGGGGGGGGGGGGGGGGGGGGGG
>JBMOPI010000033.1:0-14122 GCA_049324975.1 Bacillota bacterium | reverse complement strand
CTTGAACTGATACATAGCCTTTTGAGCCTCGGGAACAACCAGTTTGTTACGCTTTTGTCCAGTACCCATTAAGTTTCACCTCCTTTTCTTTTTTCTACTCCTAGTATTAGTTTCGGTAAAGGTCATTATACTAGAAATGATTACTGGATACCCCGACCGTTTCCATGTTAATAACAGGATTTTTTACTGAATTGTTATACAACTAATATGAGTTGATGGACATAATAATATATAGTAAAAAGACATTAAACGACGCGCCTGAACAAGGAGGAACCAAACCATTGATTACACTCACCATAGACGGGCAAAAAGTGCAGGTGGAACCTGGCACAAGTGTTTTGGAAGCGGCCCGGCTGCATGGCATATATATTCCGACAATGTGTTATATGAAAGAATTAAATGAAATTGGCGCCTGCCGGGTCTGCCTGGTTGAAGTGGAAGGTGCCAGAACCTTACAGCCATCTTGCGTTTACCCGGTAGCCCAGGGAATGGTTGTGCATACTCATTCCCCCAGGGTAATTAAGGCAAGAAAAATGGTGCTGGAACTTTACCTGTCCAATCATCCTTTCGAATGCCTTACCTGTGTGCGCAACCAGCGCTGTGAATTACAGCAGCTGGCTGAAAGATACCATGTCCGGCACCTGATGGTACACGGTGAGATGAAACGCTATCCCATCGACGACCAGTCACCGGCCATGGTCCGGGAGCCCAGCAAATGCATTGTCTGCCGCAGGTGTATACGGGTGTGCAAAGACGTGCAGGAAATCGGGATTTATCAGATTGTGGAGCGGGGTTTTGATGCCGTGGCTTCCCCTGCTTTTAAAAAGAGCCTGGCTGGAACCCCCTGCATATTCTGCGGCCAGTGCCTGCAATTATGCCCGACCGCGGCCATTCATGAAAAAGAAGACGTGGAAACAGTCTGGAAAGCGTTAAGTAATCCCAAAAAACACGTAATTATCCAAACCGCACCTTCTATAAGAGGGACTTTAGGCGAGGAATTTGGCATGCCTATCGGTTCGCTGGTAACGGGTAAAATGGTGGCGGCAATAAGGCGATTAGGCTTTAACAAGGTTTTTGACGACTGTTTCGGCGCGGATATTGTCTGTATAGAAGAAGGGGCCGAACTGATCCACCGGCTGGAAAACAACGGTCCCCTGCCCCAGTTTACCTCATGCTGTCCCGGCTGGTTGAGGTTCTGCCTGTTATTCTATCCGGAACTGATACCTCATATATCCAGCGTCAAGTCGCCGCAGCAGGTTTTCGGGGCGCTGGTGAAAAACTATTACGCCCAACAGGACGGGATTGACCCGCATGACATTTTCAGTGTCTCCGTCATGCCTTGTGTGGTTAAAAAATGGGAACGCCAGCGGGACATTGGCACCCATGACAGCGGCGTACAGGATGTTGACGTGGTCCTGACCACCCGGGAACTGTCCCAGATGATCAGAACGGCCGGTATTGATTTAAACGATATGCCGGAGGAAGATTTTGATGAACCCATGGGTTATGCTTCCGGAGCCGGTATCGTATTCGGATCCGGCGGCGGTGTGGCAGAGGGAGTTTTACGTACGGTCTATGAAAAGGTAACCGGTAAAACCCTGGAAAACGTCGAATTTAAAGAAATCCGCACCCTGGAAAAAATCAGGGAAGCGGAGATTGACCTCGGCGGCAGGGTAATCCGCTGCGCAACAGTCAGGACCACTGGTGAAGCCCGTAAATTAATCGACCGGATTAAATCTGGAGAAGCCAAATATGACTTTATAGAAGTCATGGCGTGTCCCGGCGGCTGTGTGGGCGGTGGCGGCCAGCCAATCTTTACCGGCCTCGATCAGTGGGACCAACAGATGAAGCAGCGTTATAAGCGGGCCGATGCCCTTTTTAAACAAGACCGGTTGAAAGAGCACCGGAAAGCCCATGAAAATCCTTTTATCAAAAAACTTTATGACGAGTTCCTGGGCAGTCCGGGAAGCGAAAAATCCAAGCAGTTGGTGCATACAAGCTATACGGAAATCCCGTTATATGATATCAGGGGGACTGCCACCAGTATGGACGGCGCAGAAGAAGAACATAGTAAATAAAAAATCCGGCCAACTTGATTAACCCTGAATTTTGGCCGGATTAATTTTTATTTCGCCTTTTTTACTTACGTATAACTGACCTTTGGTATCAATGCTGGCAAATAACACATCCTCTGCTGAGTTTATGCCCTTCTTTTTGAGTTCAGCTTCTAACCATTTTTCCGTTAACCCCGTTTTTTCCAGGTTTTCACTAAATACTTTGCCGTCAATTATTAAAGGCACCGATAAACCTTCATAAGGTGTGGCTAAATGAAGGTCTTCCGGTGTTACCTGGCGCTTCTGGGATTTTGGTATTACACTCAGCCGTCCTGACGTCTCAAGAATGGCAAATTCCACGTCACTTATGTTGGCGAAACCCTTATCCCTTAGCTGTGTCAAAAGGTCGTGAATATTATACCTGGACCTGCGCATCTGTGCTTCGTCGATTTTTCCGTTAACAACAATTATTGACGGCTTGCCGGAAATAAGTTTCCTGGCCACAAT
Source organism: Bacillota bacterium (assembly GCA_049324975.1). Lineage (GTDB taxonomy): Bacteria > Bacillota > Thermincolia > Thermincolales > CAZWUW01 > JBMOPI01. The sequence goes on along the minus strand of JBMOPI010000033.1, from coordinate 11,561 downwards.
ACTTTTCAAGCAAATCCAGGATAAAATAACTTCAGCTACCATCAATGTAAGTATCGGAATAATACCCTGGAAAAGGCTGATATGCTTTTCACTCATAGGCAGCGCAGCCAGTTCGGCGATAACAATAGCTACCACCAGGTCAAAGGGCGAAAGCTGGCCTACTTCTCTTTTCCCCATGACCCGCATTACGATAAGCAGCGTTATGTAGATGAATAAAGTGCGAAAGATACTGTCCAACATGATATTATTATGCCCGGTTAACAGGACTTATTCGGTCAGCTTATATTAACAAAGTGCCAGCGGTTTTTAAATTTTTCCAGGAGTTTTTGTTTAAGCGGCCCATGCTCCGGCCTGGTTAACCTTGGGTCAGCCGCAATCAATGAAAATGCCTCCTGACGGGACATTTCCAGGATTTCTGTATCCCGTAAAATATCGGCTATCTTTAATTCAGGAAGTCCGGATTGCCTGGTACCGAAGAATTCACCAGGGCCTCTCAGTTTGAGGTCTTCCTCGGCCAGGACAAAGCCGTCTGTCGATTCCTCCATAATTTTCATCCGGGCCTTGCCTTCATCTGTCTTCGGATCAGCGACCAGAATGCAGTAAGACTGGTGCTCACCGCGGCCCACCCGGCCCCTGAGCTGGTGCAGCTGGGCCAGGCCGAACCGTTCAGCATCATTAATGACCATAATGGTAGCGTTGGGTACATTCACCCCGACTTCAATCACTGTGGTGGCAACAAGGATCTGAATTTCTCCGTCCCGGAACCGGCGCATCACTTCATCTTTTTGATCGGGACGCAGCCGGCCGTGGACAAGGCCGATGTTTAGATCGGGGAATACCCCACATAAACGGTCAGCCATTTCCACCGCCGCCCCCACATCAATTTTTTCCGATTCCTCCACCAGCGGGCAGACGACATAGGCCTGCCTTCCCTGCATAACCTGCTGCCTGATGAAATCATAAACCTTAGGCAGTGATTTCTCAGTGCGCCAGTAAGTCTTCACCGGCCGGCGGCCGGGCGGCAGCTCATTAATCACGGATATATCCAAATCACCGTATAGTGTAAGGGCCAGGGTCCGCGGAATGGGCGTAGCAGTCATCACCAGCACATCCGGATTATATCCTTTTTCCTGCAGCCGTGCTCTCTGGCGTACACCGAAACGGTGCTGCTCATCCGTGACCGCCAATCCCAGCCGGTAAAACCGTACCTCGTCCTGAATCAGGGCATGGGTACCTACCACGATATCGACAGCACCTTCACGGATAGCTTTCAGCATAGCTGTTTTTTCTTTTCTGGGCAGGCTGCCGGTGAGTAAACCAACCCGGAGATGATGATGCTGAAAAAGTTCCGTCAGCCCCAGAAAATGCTGTTCGGCAAGGATTTCCGTAGGCGCCATCATTACACCCTGGCAGCCACTCTCCACACTTTTGACCAGTGCCGCCGCTGCCACTACGGTTTTCCCAGAGCCAACGTCCCCCTGGACCAGCCGGTTCATTGGCGTATTTTTTTCCATATCGGCAAATATCTCGTCCAGTACCTTCTGCTGCGAGAACGTCAGCGCATAAGGCAGACCGGTCGTAAATTTCCGGACTAGGGGTCCGTTGGGTTTGTGCGGGATACCCTTAATTTCTCTTTTATTTCCTGTTTTTAAAGCCGCCAGCGCTAACTGAAGCATGAAAAGTTCTTCGAAGACCAGTCTTTTTCTTGCCCGGGCAATGGTTTCCCGGTTATCAGGGAAATGGATGCCGGTTATAGCTTCAGCCAGCGGCAGCAGTCCGTATTTCTGCAGTATCCACGGCGGCAGAAAATCCTGCATTTGGCCTGTGTTTTCATCGACAACGTTTTTCATGATGGTTCTTAACGCCCGCTGCGGCAGGCCCTCTGTTGCAGGATAGACAGGTACGATCCGTCCGGTGTGCACCGGGTCATCGGAATCCACTGCTTCATAGTCACTGACAATAATCTGGGTGCTGCCATACCTCTTTTCCACCCGGCCGGATATAATCAAATCTTTACCTTTTGTCATCTGACGCTTTAGGAACAGCTGATTAAACCATACGGCGTACCCAAGGGTCAGTCCGTCATGCAGGGCAACTTTCAGGATATTCAACCCCCGGCGGGGACGCAGTTCCTGGCACCCCAGCACAGTCCCCTGGATAGTTTCTGTTTCCCCGTCCTGAAGCTGATGAAACTTTTTCAGATTGCTCCTGTCTTCGTATCGCCGGGGAAAATGGTAAAGCAGGTCCTCCAGAGTAAAGACACCCAGTTTTGCCAGGTGTCTTTCCCGCTTTGGCCCGATATTTTTAATATAACGTAATTCCGTGGTCATTCTGACCCACTCCCAAATAGCTCACATTTAAGCCGGATAAACTACAATACCTACCGTTCCCGGGCCTACGTGGGTACCGACCACAGGCCCCAGTTCGCTGATAAGGATATCCGGGGAATTCAAAGAAACTTCGATTTTATCACGTAGCTTCATCAGTGACGAGTAATCATCGCTGTGCACAATGGAACACACCAGCCGCCGGCCTGGGCCGTAACTGGCGCCGGCCAGTTCCACCAGCCGGTCCAGCGCCCGGGACTTGCCGCGGACCTTTTCCAACGGTGTCACCAATCCGTCCTGGAGCGCCAATATGGGTTTGATATTCAATAAACTGCCCAATAACGCACTTGCTTTGCCAATTCGGCCGCCTCGCTCAAGATATTCAAGGCTGTCAACAACAAATAACACCTTTATATTGTTAATCAGGTCATTTATCAGGGTCAGGATCTCTTTTCTTGTCCGGCCTTCCCTGGCGGCTTTGGCAGCTGCAATAACGATCAAACCCAATCCCATGCTGACTGACCTGGAATCAATCACAAAAATATCTTTGGAGTCTACCATGGTCTTGGCCAATTGGGCGGAATGAAAAGTTCCACTGAGGGCCGATGAAATGTGAATAGAGATTACACTGTCCCCTCTTCGGGTCAACCGCTCGTAAACAGCCACAAATTCCCCGGGCGCCGGCTGCGATGTAGTGGGCAGGACCGGAGTTTTTTTAAGACGGCTGTAAAAATCGGCGGCATCAAGATCAGCCCCGTCCCGAAAAACCTCCTGGCCAAATAACACTTTTAACGGAACCACAACCACACCGTATTGTTCCGCCAGTTCCCGCGGCAAATCTGCCGTACTGTCTGTAACTATCCGCACAGCTCCCATCAAACCACCCTTTTAAACGCTGAATGTTTTTATTCAACCGAAAACAGGTAATAGTACAGCGGTTGGCCGCCGAAATGCACTTCCATATCCACCTGCGGCCTTTTTTCATTAATAGTGGCAGCCAGTGCCCCGGCCTGTTCAGCAGTAATCCCCTCACCGTAATAAACAGTTAAAACCTCTTTTTGATTATCCAGTAACGACAGGATTAACTCCTCAGTAACCGCGTTGACATCCCGGCCGACCAGTCTGATTTCATCTTCGGCAATACCCAGGACATCCCCTTTTTTGATTACCCGGCCGTTATAATCGGAGTCCCTGACCGCATAAGTCACCTCACCGGAAATTACATTCCGCATGCTTTCCTGCATCAGCCGGATATTTTCCGTTAAATCTTTGTCCGGCACCATGGCCAGTAAAGCCGCAACACCTTGCTGCACGGTGCGGCTCGGTACTATTTCAACGTTTTTTCTGCTCAGCTTGCGGGCGAGTTGAGCCGTTAAAATTATATTGCCGTTATTGGGCAGGATAATTACATTTTCCGCCGGTACCCCGTCAACCGCCCGGGCGATCTCCTCAGCGCTGGGATTCATGGTTTGCCCCCCTGAAACTACCCCGTCTGCGCCAAGACTGACAAATATTTTTTCCAGTCCCCTGCCGGCCGCTACTACAACCGTGCCGACCGGCTTACTGTCGGTATCCGGCATGTCCTGTCGCTGCTGCAGGGACATATTGTCTACTTTAATCTGGTCCAGTTCACCGTATTCCAGACAAATTTCCAGTACTTTACCGGGCCGGTCGGTATGCAGGTGTACTTTGACGGTTTCATCTGTGCCCACCACCATCAGACTGTCACCAAGCTTGTCAAGCCTGCTCCTGATTGTTTCGGTGGACAATTTCCGACCATTAACCAACAGTTCTGTACAGTATTTAAATTGCAGCCCGGTTATACCGGCAAATCCCGGTTTGGTCTGACCGGCCGTTATTCCGGACAAATCCGGCGTTACTGCAGGGTTTCCCTGCGGTTCCATCAATGCTTCAACCGCAGCTTCACATCCGACGGCACCGGCCTGGAAACCCTTTAACACCACTTCCCAGCCCTTGCCTCCGGCGTCCACCACGCCAAATTGGGCCAGCACCGGCAATAACTTCGGTGTTTTGGCCAGTGCGTTTCCGGCGCCGGTGTAAGCAGCCGCAAACACTTCCTCTGTAGTTTTTTTAGCCCTGGCAGCATTTTGGGCGGCTTCGGACGCACCCCGGGCAACAGTGAGAATAGTTCCTTCCACCGGCTTCATCACCGCCCGGTAGGCAACCTCCGTGCCTTTGGCCAAAGCATCCGCAAAAACAGCCGGATCTGCCTGGTCCGTATTTTTCAGTCCTATGGCTATGCCTCTTAACAGTTGTGAAAGAATGACCCCGGAATTGCCCCGCGCACCCATCAGGGACCCTCTGGCTGCTGCATCGGCAACAAGGCCAAGGGTTGAGGAAGATACCTTGTCCACTTCCTTTGCGGCTGACACCATAGTTAGGTACATATTGGTTCCGGTGTCGCCGTCAGGCACCGGAAAAACATTCAGGGCATTTATTTCTTCTTTTTGTCCGGCCAGCAGTACTGCGGCCTGGCGAATCATCCGGGCATATTTTTCCCCGTCCAGCAACAATAATGTTTTTCCTCCTTGCATTGAATTAGCTGTTGGCCACCCTGACTCCCTGAACATTGATGTTAACAGACTTAACGCTAAGGCCGGTTTGTTTTTCAACCTGATATTTTACCTTATCTATAACATTCTTTGCCACCTCGGCAATATTGACCCCGTAGCTTACTATGATAAACAGGTCGATCACCACCTGCTCACCCTCAAACACTACTTCTACCCCTTTAGTCAGGTCTTCCTTGCCAAGCAGCTGGCCAATCCCGTCTTTCAATTTACGGCCGGCCATACCAACCAGACCGTAACATTCAACAGCGGCGGCCCCTGAAATAGTGGCGATTACTTCTTCCGATATATTTACCAGACTCAATGCGCAGCCTCTCCTTTCGCTAACTCGGCGCCCCGCACCTGCGAAGCCTTTTTAACACTAGCTTTTTAAAAAAGATGAGGATGCTTCCTCATCTTAATAGTGAAATTATTCTTCTTTTGCCAGGGCTTCAAGTTCAGCCAGCAAAGCATCAAGGTCAATACCATGCATCCGGGCACCGCCTTCGATTGTTTCCTGCATGGCACCCATGCATCCCAAACAGGCCATGCCGTGCTTTTTAAAAACTTCCCTAGCCTGGGGGTGGGCCTGTAATGCTTCTAAAATAGACATATCTTTATTAAACATGGTCCAACCTCCTCAAAAGTATCATTCTACATCCACCGGACATATTCCTGCCGGTTAAATGGAAAAGTAAACTAAACTGTCCCTTGTCAACCACTTTGATTTTTGATATAATTAAAAAGTCATTGAAATCCTAAAGGAGGTGAACTCCATGGCTAAATGTGAAGTTTGCGGCAAAGGGATTACCACCGGTATCCAGCTTTCCCACTCCCATATTCGCACTAAAAGAACCTGGTCGCCTAACATACAGAAAGTGAAAGCCGTGGTAAACGGGGTTCCTAAGAAACTCAAGGTTTGCACCAGATGTCTGCGGTCCGGCAAAGTACAAAGAGCGGTCTAAAAAGGATTTGTTTATCAAATCCTTTTTTGTTTTTATATTTATTATATTATGTCTGTGTTCTCTGTGGTTATTTATCCAGAGGTTGTTTTACTTCCGCCAGTAGATTTTCCAGTTCATTTTTTTCAAAATGATAGATTTCAGCGCAAAAATGGCATTTTATTTCAGCGGCGCCCTGTTTTTCAATCATGTCTTCCAGTTCATGTGTACCCAAACTTATTAAAATTGATTCCAGCATCTTTTTTGAACACCGGCAGCGGAAGGCCAATGGCCTGGTTTCCAGTGCATTAAACTGCATCATACCCAGTATATCTGTAAGAATTTCTTCCGGTTTCCGCCCTGCTGCAATCATGTTGCTGACCGGCATGACACAGTCAAGGACATCTTCAAGCCGGGCGGCAATTTCTTCATCCGCCCCGGGCATTACCTGGATAAAAAATCCCCCGGCGGCCTGCACCGAACCGTCTGGTTCTACCAGCACCCCCAGTGATACTGCGGTCGGTATCTGTTCAGATTTTGCAAAATATGCCGCCAGGTCCTCGCCAATTTCACCTGAAACCAAAGGATAACTGCCGGTATATGGTTCTTTGAGACCAATGTCGCGGGAAACGTAAATAAAACCGTTGCTGCCCACGGCGCCGCCCACATCCAGTTTATTGCCCCTGCCGGGCAGGTGCACTTCCGGATTTTGCACATAACCCCGCAGGTTTCCTCCGGCATCAACGCTACAGACTATGGCGCCCAGCGGGCCATTGCCGATAACCCGCAAAGTGAGCATGTCGTCACCCTTCAGATTGGCGCTCAGCAGGCCTCCGGCGGTAAGCACCCTGCCCAGTGCCGCAGTGGCGGTAGGATAGGTGCCGTGACGGCGCCTGGCTTCGTCGACAAGATTTGTTGTACGGGCTGCAAAAGCCCTGACCATACCCTGAGCCGCAGTACCTATAACAATATAGTCCTGATTGTTATTATTGTCCATTTCAAACCACTTCCCTGTTAATAATAAGACTTAAATATGGGGCCGCGCCAAAAACCATCATCATTGCGGCCGCCACTACCCCTGAGTCATTGAATAGCAGAGCAGCCACTGCTCCGATACTGATACCGACCATCCCATAGTAAAAATAGAGGTGGTCGTTCTTAACTTTCCGGCCGACAACAGGTCGAAATTTATTGAATATGATGAAACCTGATAGTCCGGTTATAAAAGCCCAGCTCCAGGTGGTATATCTGATAAGCTTCCAGTTCATTGCAGCCTTGCGCGCTATTATATCCGTCAGTTCATCGACCCCATTCCCCCGGACCAAACTTACCGTCCGTCCGATATGGCTCTGCACTTCAACGCTTCTGTTTATATCATAAAAAATAATAACCCCCAGTATCACTATCACCCCTGTGGCCAATGTTAGTATTGTTCTCCGATTAAAGGAATAACCGGCCATTACCGTCATTGTTGTCCCAAAGCCCGCAACGGCAGCAATACTGCCTCCTACATTGGTTCCCAGTTGAGGTGCGGCAATAACGTAAAGTCCTGTCAGAAACGTTCCCGCTAAAATCAACCTGGACCATGAAGGACTAATTTTGAATTCCGATATAAAGCCCGTCATGCCGGCAATCAGCGCACCGATAAAAACACCCATGTACTCATTACCGAGGCCGTAGAAACGCGCTCCGGTCATCGGGTCATAACTTAAGGGCGATGTTTTGTTTAAAAGGCCTCCAAGGAATAAATCTGCCGCAATAGTGCCGGCTGTCAGCAAGGCAATAATTATAAAAGGACCGGACTCAAATTTTCTGCCTAATAAGTAGCCGGCAGCAGTAATAAGCAAAGATAGAGCTAAGGCCGCCATAATCCCGGACAAAAGCTGTGGTTTCGGCAAAATAAGGCTCAGTAACAACAGCGCCAGCGGCACCGCTGTCAATGCCACCAGAACAGGTTTCAGCCAGCGGACAAATTTTTGGCCCAGCAACAGTCCGGTTATGACAATAAGCAAGATTCCCAGTATAAAGATTGTATAACCCTTAACCAAAGGATATCTGATCATGTAAATGCCGACAATCTTTTGGTTTAGTTCGGTGAGGGCAGCGAAATCTGCTATCCCCGCCTGTCCTTTTAATGCCTGGCCGTTAAAAAACAGGTCATCGTTTCCGGTCTGACCGGGTCTGATATTAAAAAACGCGGCTATTGTAGGCGCAATGTCAGTGTTGGCCACCACGCCTTTTCTCTTCACTGTCCCGGACCATGCCAGACCGGGATTAATCCCTTTGCCAACAGCAATAACAGGTGTCAGGAAATTTTGTCCCTTCATAGCCGCAAAAGTGGGTTCCGGTACAACAATCATCAGCAGGTCCCGCTTAAAATCCAACAGCCCTGCCAGTTCACCGACAAAATCGTCTAACTCGTGCAGGATTTCTTTTCTTTCCTGCTCAACAGCCCTGTCTATCGAGATATCAGTCATCTTATCCAGCCGGGAAGTTTCTCCGGTTTCAAAGACAATGAGACCGGCTTTTTCCCGCAGACCTTTAAACAATTGCAGCCAGCGCCGGTAATCCGGTTTGCGGCCGGTTATCCGGTCCGGTGCACCGGTCATAGTGCCGCCGCTGACGTCTCCGTAATCCACCAGCCCCATACTGTCCATAGCAATATTAACCCCATGCCGGTTAATCTCTTTATATATGTCGGCATTACCGATTACGGCAGTTTTTTTGCCAATCCGGTGCAAAGCCTCGCCGAGGGTACCGACTGTGAAATTATATTTAAGATCGCTGCTTGTTTTCAAAATATGCACGATACCCAGATGGACGACAGCCTCCGGCGCAGGTATCCGCCCGGTGCGCCGGAAATATGCCTCACCGGCCGTCCCGTTTTCAAAGGGTTCAGTTGAGTTATAGGCCCGCCCGCCATATTCGCCGCCTTTTAACTTAAAACCGGCGCCAATGCTGGTATAGGTGTTCTCCGGCAGGCGCGCTGCCCCGGTAGCAGGATTAGTGGTCATCAACCCGATGGCCCCCAGCCCGGCAAGTTTTTTGATATTGGGAATGTCCGCATTTAACAGGTCTTCCGCCTCAATCCGGTCTATTACCAGGACTACCGCGGTGCCTGAATTACCGCCAGCCGGGCCTGGTGCGGACTCAGTCGCTGTTGTTACCCCTGGCGGCAAAAAAAGAAGGAGGTAACAGATTAATGTCATAAAAATAATTACTTTTTTGAACAATTTTATTCCCCTTTAACACGGTTCCCCGCCAAACAAGAGCGGTAAAAATCCACGGTTTTTGACATCATTGTATCAATGGAAAATTCGGAGGTGACCATGTTTTGTCCTGCCAGACCCATCTTTTTATATAGTTCCGGCTGACCGGTCAAAGTTTTTATGGCCTGCGCCAAAGCCCCGGCATCCCTGGGCGGCACCAGGAGGCCGTTAAGCCCAGGCTTTACCAGTTCGGGGAGGCCGCCGACATTGGAAGCTATCACCGCTTTACCGGCAGCCATAGCTTCGATAGTAGTAATGGACAGGCCTTCGGCAACAGAAGGCACTACAAAAACATCAAACAGTTTAAGAAATGGCAGTATGTCGGGCTGGAAACCCGGGAAAATGACCCGCCCGCTTATCCCCAGCCGGCGCGCTAGATCCTCCAGTCCCGGCCTCAGCGGACCGTCTCCGACGATGATAAAATTCCCGGCGCTGCCTTCCCTGATGAGTATGGCAATAGCCTCAATAAAATATGACAAGCCTTTTTGCGGCGCCATCCTGGCCACTGTGCCCACAACAGCGCCGCCCTCCCTGATCTCTAACGCTTCCCGTAAACCGGTCAAATCAGGTTCTTTATTAAACCTGGTGAAATCAACGCCATTATAAATCGCTGTAATCTTACGACCCGGAACACCAAACTTATCGGCCAGTTCCTCCTTTAAGGCACGGGAAACCGTGATAATGCCGGAAGTCCTGCGGCCCAGGAACTTTTCGCCCCGGGTAAAGACGGTGCGTTTGAGGAACGACACTTCATCGTAAACCACAAAATTATGTACTGTTGCTATGACTACCTGGGTCCCGGCCAGCCAGGCCGCCACCCGGCCCACCAGACCGGCTTTGGAGCCATGACAGTGGACAATATCGAACTTCTCCCTTTTGATCAGCCTGTTCAGTTCATATACGCATTTAAGGTCCTGCCAAGGACTAAGCGGCCCTGTGATATCCACCTGATAATAAGTAATGCCAAGGGCTTCTATATCCTTCTTCATCCCGCCGCAGTCATCACCGGGTCCGGCCACGGCCACTGTAAAACCATGCTGCGGCAGTCCGCCGGCCAAATCCAGCAGGTGTTGCTTCATCCCTCCCTCGGCAGGCCTGATAACATGTAATACCCTGGCCATTAAAACCACTTCTTCCGGCGAAAATATGCAACCATCCCAATTGCGAGCAGTGCCATAAAACCAAGGACCGCGAAATACCCGTAACGCCAGGTCAATTCAGGCATGTAGCGGAAGTTCATCCCATAGATGCTGGAAATCAGCGTTAACGGCAGCATGATCGTGGAAATGACAGTAAGCACCTTCATAACTTCGTTAGTCCGGTTGGACATCACGGTCAAGTACATCTCCAGGCCGCCGCCGATAAGGTCCCGGTAAGTCTCCACAAAATCAAATATACGCATTAAATGATCGTAAACATCAAGATAAAATAACCGGTTCTCGTTTTTAAAGTAAGTTCCCTCAAATCGCAGCAGGATGTTAAACATTTCCCTGAAGGGGCTCAAAATTTTACGCAGGCCCACCAGCCTGCGCCTCAGCAGGAACAAAGTAAAAAGACTGTCCGGTTCCGGCAATGTCAGAAGCTTATTTTCTGTTTCAGAAAAAGCATCGTCGATGACATCCAATAAAGGGAAATAATCATCCACCACTGTATCGAGCACCAGGTAAAGCAAATAATCAATGCCCCGTTCCAGCAAAGCGCCGTTCTTTCTGATGCGGTCGGCTACCTCATCCAAAGCGCGCACTTGTTCCCAGTGCACGGTAACAATGTAATTGCGGCCGTAAAATATGGCCAGTTCAGCCATGTTCAGACCCTTCAGAAGATCGGTTTCACCCACGGCATGGACCACAATAAACAAATAATCACCGTAATCATCCAGTTTGGAGCGCTGCATCCGCTTGACAGCATCTTCTATGGCCAGGGGATGAAAACCGAAATCTTTTTCCAGGACCCTAAGTTCCTCCCGGTCCGGTTTGAACAGATCCACCCAGAGGATTTCCCCTTCCATGGCCGGCAAAAAGGCAGCCGGGTCCCTGTTCTCGGTTAATCCCCCTCCTTGTTTGTAATGATAGACATTGATCATACAGATTCCCCTTTGTTCCCGTTAAGAAGTTCGGATACAGTAACAAAGTTATACCCTTTTTCCCTCAGGCCTTCAATAATCAGCGGCAGGGCCTGTACTGTTTTTGTCCGGTCCAATCTGCTGTCATGGAGGAGGATAATGCCCCCGGGTTTAACCGTCTGAACCACACGCCGGGCCATGTCCTCCGGGGTCTTATTTTTGCGGTTTTCCACCACAACAGTCCATAAAACGGTTTTTAAACCGCACTGGTTGGCGGCTTCAGTTACCATCCTGTTATAAGCGCCCCGGGGCGGACGGAACCATGTTACATTTTTTCCGGTATATTGGCGGATTATACCATTTGTCCTGCTTAGTTCCCGGGTTACCCCCTG
>JBMOPI010000032.1:0-14185 GCA_049324975.1 Bacillota bacterium | reverse complement strand
TTTATCATCAGTAACCTTCTGCAGGAACTCGATACCGGACATTACGCCGGGCATATCCTCGCCTTCCACACCGAGTCTGGTGTTAGACCAGGCGCCGATGCCGACGAAGATGGCGTCAAAGCCCTGGGCTTTGAGGCTGTCAATGGTGAAGTCCTTACCCAACCGCTTGTTCACCTGGACATCTTTGCATAGCCTGGTGATCAGCTCAATCTCCTTGTCCAGCAGGGCCTTGGGCAGCCGGTACTCAGGGATACCGTACCTTAAGAAACCGCCCAGCTTCGGCAGGGCTTCAAAAATGGTGACCTGGTGGCCTTCCAGGGCCAGGTAATATGCAACAGTCAGACCGGCCGGCCCGCCGCCGATTACAGCCACCTTCTTGCCGGTGTCTGCTTTGGGCTGGGGTACAAAGGGTTCGCCGTTTTCCAGGTCATAATCGCCGGCGTACCTCTTCAGCGCGCAGATGGAGATAGGCTCATCCACCAGGTTGCGGCGGCATTCCTTCTCACAGAACCGCGGGCAAACCCGACCGACAGTTGCCGGCAGGGGCAGGGTCTCCTTGATTAGCTTATTGGCTTCCTTCACCTGGTCATTGGCGATCAGGGCGACGAAACCCTGGATGTCGATGTGGGCGGGACAGGTCATCTGGCAGGGCGCCAGGCAGTCCCCGTAGTGTTCGGCCAGCAGCAGCTCGAGGGCTGTCCGCCTGAGGGCGCTTATGTTTTCGGTGTTGGTTTTGACCACCATACCGTCACTTACGGTAGCGCCGCAGGACTGTACCGGACCCCGGGCTCCTTCCACCTCTACCAGGCACAGCCGGCATGAACCAAATGGCTCCAGACGGGGGTCGTGGCACAGTGTGGGGATATCAAAACCGTTCTGCCGGACTACTTCCAGCAGGCTGCTGCCCTTAGGGGCCTGAATTTCTTTACCGTCAATGTTTATTTTGACCATTTCCATGATTATTCACCCCTCCCAGTGCCTGTTGTCACCATAACAGCGTCAAACTTACAGGCAGAAATACATAATCCGCAGCGGATACAGGCATTCTTGTCGATAACATAGGGTTCTTTCTTCGCCCCGGTAATGGCCTTGGTCGGACAGCCCTTGGCGCACTTGCTGCAGCTCTTGCACTTCTCGGCGTCGATTTCGTAGCTGATGAGGGCTTTACACTTCTTGGCAGGGCAGATCTTATCGTTGATGTGGGCTTCATATTCGTGACGGAAGTACTTGATGGTGGTGAGCACCGGGTTGGGAGCAGACTGACCGAGACCGCAGAGGGAACCGGAAACGATCTTCGTGGCCAGGTCCTCCAGCAGTTCGATGTCACCTTCCTTGCCCTTGCCTTCGGTGATCCGCTCCAGAATCTCCAGCATCTGCTTGGTGCCCACGCGGCAGAAGGTGCACTTGCCGCAGGACTCATCCTGGGTAAAGTGCAGGAAAAACTTGGCCACATCCACCATACAGGCAGATTCGTCCATGATCAGCAGACCACCGGAACCCATGATGGCGCCGATTTTCCGCAGGGAATCATAATCGATCGGGGTGTCGCAGAGTTCAGCCGGGATACAGCCGCCGGAAGGTCCGCCGGTCTGTACGGCCTTCAGCTTACCGCCGCCCTGCAGGCCGCCGCCGATATCGAACACGACTTCGTTCAGGGTAATGCCCATGGGCACTTCGATCAAACCACCGCGGGCGATTTTGCCGGCCAGGGCGAATACCTTGGTGCCCTTGCTGCTGTCGGTACCGTACTTGGCAAAGGCAGCGCCGCCGTTAAACACGATGAAGGGCACGTTGGCGTAAGTTTCAACGTTATTGATATTGGTGGGTTTGCCCCAAAGGCCTTTTACCGCCGGGAAGGGCGGCCTGGTCCTGGGCATGCCGCGCTGGCCTTCGATGGACATGATTAGTGCGGTTTCCTCACCGCACACGAAGGCGCCGGCACCCTCACGGATATAGAGCTGGAAGTCGAAGCCGCTACCCAGGATGTTCTTGCCCAGCAGGCCTTTGGCGTTGGCCTGCTCGATAGCCATACGCAGCCGCTTGATAGCCAGCGGGTACTCAGCCCGGGCGTAGATATAACCTTCGCTGGCGCCGATGGCGTAACCGGCCAGCATCATGCCTTCCATAACCCGGTGGGGGTCACTCTCCAGCACGCTGCGGTCCATGAACGCGCCCGGGTCGCCTTCGTCGGCGTTACAAATGACATATTTTTCCGGTCCCGGCTCCTTGCTGGCCAGGGTCCATTTGATATGTGTCGGGAAGCCGCCGCCGCCGCGGCCGCGCAGCCCGGAGATTTCCACTTCTTTGATAACCTGTTCCGGGGTCATGGTCTTGAGGGCTTTTTCCAGGGCCTTGTAGCCGTCAAATGCCATATAGCTGTCGATGCTCTCAGGGTCGACAACACCGCAGTTCTTTAACAGAATACGCTCTTGCTTGTTGTAGTACTTGGCATCCTGGGTATCCAGGCCCTCGCTCCAGAGGACCGATTCGGCCACCGGCTGTCCGCTCTCCACGTGCTTCTTGACCAGCTCGGCAGCCTGCTCCGGCTTGACCCGGCCGTAGATTACCCTTTTGCCGTCGGTGGTGGCTACTTCCACCAGGGGTTCGGCGAAGCACATGCCCATACAGCCGCCGACAGCCAGGTTAACCGGCGCGTCCTTAAGGGAACCCTGCAGGGCGTCATAAACCTTCTGAGCGCCGGCGGCAATACCGCAGCTGCCCAGGCCTACTGTTACAGTATACTGGTTACTCACTGGCAGTTGCCTCCTTTCCGGCGCCGTGATCATGATCCTTGCAGCCGTTAATCACACAGCACTCACGCTTTTCCTTGACAATCTTTTCAACATCATCCGGTGTCACATTGCCGTAAGTTTCCCCGTTGACGGTAAGTACCGGGCCCATGCTGCAGCAGCCCAGGCAGGCCACCTTTTCCACCGTAAACTTGCGGTCGGCGCTGGTCTTGCCGGCCTCAGCGCCGGTGGCCATGGTCATGGCGTCGGTAATCCTTTCGGCGCCGGCCAGGTGGCAGGCAGTACCGTGACAGACCTGAATAAGGTTTTCACCGATAGGCTCCAGCCTAAACTGGGCATAGAAGGTTACAATACTGTAAAGGGTGCTGGCCGGGATGCCGGTCAGTTCGGTTACCCGCTCCAGCATTTCCGGGGCAACATAACCGTATTGAGCCTGGATGGCCTGCAGTATCATCATGGAAGGGGTTTTATTTACGCTAAGTTTTTTTACTATCTCATCAATTTCCGGAAAAGAGTTTTGTTTTGCATTTTCATTCTGTGACATCTTCATCACCTATTTTCCTTAAAACTTTGTTTTTGGGTTCTCTCTCTAACACTGCCGGTGAGACTTCATACAATCTCTCCCTCATCCCCATTAACATACCTCCTCTTAAATGATTTCTTTTTAACTTTTTCCGGAAATGTTCCCCCAAACTTGATAAAAGCCCACCGGATTTATCAAACGGATCCGGTCGGCATAATCTTATATGGCTATAATAAAACCTTTTCCCTCCCTTTTTTAAAAAGTATTCGTAATTTTTAGTATATTCGGCAAAAAGTCGTCGATTCCTGCTCCGGAACACGAAAAATTGCCAAATTTTCTGTCCGCTCTCTATTTATATGGTTTAGTCTTTTTACGTTATGACAAGCTTATAAAACCGCCAAAAATTTTTCGGTTTACCCACTGTTTTTAAATTAAACAAACAGGGGTTATTTACCTTCCGGAAAATAACCCCTGTAATACTTTTTTTATCTTCTATAATATTTTTTGCCTTTAAGGTTCCTCCGGTTCAAAATGGACAACAATGTCAATGCCGCGGCTGGCCAGACGTTCCTCGATGGCGTTAGAAATTTCATGCCCTTCAATGAATGTGATTTCTCTTTTAACCACCACGTGGATATCCCCATATACGCGCGGGCCTGACTGGCGTAAGCGGATTTTATGGCAGTCACATACGCCGTTGACACACATAATTTCATTAATGACGATTTGGCTTAATTCTTTTGGCGCCCGGTCCAACAGGGCATCGACTGCCCTTTTCCCAAGCCGTATACTGGCCACGATGACCAGTATCGCAACAATCAATGCGGCTATTGGGTCGGCTATTTTTATATCTAATTGCACCAGTATCAAGCCGAGCAGGACAACCAGCGAACTTAGAATGTCGCTGGAGAAATGCATGGCATCAGCTTCCAGGGCCTGACTGTTATATTTTATGGCCGCCTTTGACAATGCTCTGGCCCGGGAAAAATCTATCAATATAGAGGCGATAATGATGGCAAAGCTCCAAAAATTTACTTCTAGAACAGCTTCTTTGAAAAATAACCTGGCTACAGCTTCTTTAATAATCCAGATACAGGTTATCAGCAAAAGAAAGGTTTCTATCAGCGCCGAAAGGTTTTCTACCTTATGGTGCCCGTAATGATGGTTATGGTCGGCCGGTTTGTCAGATACCCGGACTGCAAAGTATGTTATCAGCGCCGCGCCAAAATCCAGGGCTGAATGCGCAGCTTCGGACAGAATACCGAGGCTGCCGGTCATAAGACCGACAAACAGCTTGCCCCCGGTCAAAAACATCGATGCGATCACAGAACTTAGTGCCACTGCCTTTTTTTCCTCAATCTGCTTGTGTAAAGAATTCACCGGCAACTCCCCCTCACATTAAAAAAAACCTGTGGGTCCTTACGGTCCCACAGGTTTTACCTGCTGCAAAAATGCCCGGCCTTTCTCAACCGTTCGGTTGAGCGCCTGTTCCTTGTGAACATTTTAGCATAACAAAAATTTGTATGTCAATACCAGTCTTGTCTTATTTTGCTTATAATGCTCGGCTTTATTTATATAGGATTTCCAGCCTGTAACCTACAAAAGGCGAGGCCGGGTCATGGGTTTCACCGGTATATAGAATTATAGCTAATTTCCGGTTTCCTTTGGCGTAAGTAACAAGAAAATTGTCACTGCCCGCCGCCGGGCCGTCAACCTTTTGCCATCCGTTACCAGCCATCTGCTGCTCATACCAGGCGAAAATCTCCCCCCCGGTTAAACCCTGCCGGCGGTTGGAAATAACCAGTTTTGACCCGACAGAATTGTATTCGGCAGGCAGCCATGCTTCACCGGCCCAGATGGTTGCCGGTTGCGGCACTGACCATTCAAAACCCGGATATATCGGAACATCAGCGGGTATCTGACGGACAAAATTGACATTATGTCCCTGGGTATGGCAGGAGAAGCAGTTAGTATCATTGGTTTGAATAGAATATTTGACAATTTCCCGCTGGTTGTTGTGACAGGTTTGACAGCCGTTTTTCTGGTGGAATTGAGGTTCACTCAGGATTGATGTGGAGTGGCAGGTCTGGCAGTTGGCGTCTAATCCGTTATTGTCGTGGGCCGGGTGGCCGCCATTGGCGCCAAGGCCGGCATGACAGGCCCCGCAGCTGGAATCCTTGGTTTTGATAGCGTTTTGGACATTAGGGTCAGCGTTCCCATGGCAGGTGTAACAATTAAGCGGGTTGCCTGAATCATCCGTACGGCGCTGGTGCTCCCTGGTGAGAGATGTGGCGTGGCACTGGGAACAACCCCCGGTTGTTGTCAAATGTCTGACGGCAGTGTCAAAAGTGTTGTGCAATGTTGGTATGGTTACTCCCCAGGTCTTGGTATGGCATGCCGTGCAACTGTCCGTCGATTGTGGTCGATGCTGGGCCTGCATGGAATACGGCAGTCCTGAGGTATGGTATGACGGGGGGTTCGGAGTGCTGAAATGGCAGTTGTAGCAGTCGTCCAGGGGATATTTGGGTGCGGCCGGATTAAGGTTGATACCGTGGCAACTGCTGCATTTGGTCATGGGGTGCTGTGCCCGGGCATGACACTTCTGGCAGTTGATATCATCCTGCGGAAAGGTCATTTCCAGGTATGTGTTAACATAAAATTTCCATGTTGAGGTAGTCCTGATGCCTGATGTATCTTTGACCTGCAGGCTGACTTCATAAAAAGCTTCATTATTCAGCGGGTCTGCCGGAGTGAAACTGACCATAGAAGTAAACGGGTCATAAGCCGACTGGACAGGACTACCGTTAACCGTCATCGCTATGGAAGACGGGTCAATACCGGCATTATCCGTTACTTTTGCTGAAATAACCGGCTGGAGCGTGTTTACCGTGCTGCCGGCGGCCGGCTGCTGCAAGGTGATTTTAGGCGGTTCACCCACCGTAAAGCTCCAGTTTACAGAACTACTATTGTTTAATCTGTCTTTTACAGCAACTGAAACATTATGTAACCCTTCACTCAGATTTGCCGGATAATAAATGTTTAACCTGGTATAGTCTTCAACAGAATAATCGACTTCGTCGTAATAAAGACCCGGTTTTACGGGTACGTTGTCCAATGTCATCACAACAGAGTTCATATCAACCATATCAGAGTCGACTGCGGTAAGGGAAATGGTAACCTTAGCCGATGATATTGCGGCCCCGTTGGCTGGAAAAATGCCGGTAAACTGGGGACCTGCGGTATCGGCCGATGCGGAGCCGGGAACAGTGGTAACAAAAACGATTCCGGAAACAATAAGCAGGAACAAAAGCAGAAACCTTTGCTTGCATCTGGCTAAACAGCCGCACATATACAATTCCCCTCCATTCAATCTTAGTTCTTTGTCATGGTTTTGTTGAAATCAACACCTCCTTTAGTACATATACTAAAGAACTATCTTAAGTAGACTTTTTTCGACAAATAGACATGGAATTCCTTCTTGCCAAAAAAATAAAATGGGCCTGTTAGCCCATTTTTTGCAGCCCTATAAGTGCCGTGCCCACAGCGTTGTCCATACTAAAGCAGGGTTCGGCAAAGAACAGACTTGCCCCTACCGCCCGGTGGCCTAACCGTTCTTTAAGGCGCTGCCTTAAATACCGGTTGGCCGCCACCCCGCCCACCAGCAGGACCTCTTTAAGCCCGGTCTCATCTATACCCCGCCGCAGCAGCTTTTCCATAGTTGCAGCAATACAGTGTTCCACCGCCCGGGCAATTTCCGCAGGCACTTCACCTTTGTCGATAAGTCTCTGCACATGGCTCTCAGGACCGGAAAAACTTATTTCCATACCGCGTACAACGGACGGCACCCGCAATCCGCCCTTACTGCCGGCGGCCAGGTCTTGCAGCGCCGGGCCGCATGGAAAAGGCAGGCCCAGGGCCACCCCCACCCGGTCAACGAACTGCCCGGCGTGCAGGTCGGTGGTGCCTCCCAACTTCTCCACTTTAAATCCTGCACCGGTGCACTTCACAAAAAGCAGTTCGGAAGTGCCGCCTGATAAATGCACAGCCAGGAACCTATCTTTATCCGGCCCCCCGGCCGACCAGATACCTGCCATCAGGTGACCTTCCTGGTGCGATGTGGCAACAAAAGGGACCCGAGCAATATCCGTCATAGTCCGGGCAAAGCCCTCACCAACCATAAAAACCGGCATATACGATCCCTCCGCCGGTCTTGGCCTGATGCTGGCCGCAACCGAAATGACGGAATCACGCCGGTCTCTTAGTGAAATTTTTTCAATTAACCCGGGAAGGTTCTTAATGTGCTGAAAAACTGCGGCGCTTTGCTGTAAACCGCGTTCCCCCTCACCTACAGTAAGCAACTGCCTGACCTCAGCCACAAGATTTCCCGCCCGGTCAACCAGGGCAACGGATGTAGTATAGCAACTGGTATCAATGCCAAGGATTAAGTCCATCAGCTCTTCACCTTCTCAACGCGGAACAACTCGGGTTGATGTACTACCTTGCCCAAAATGCCGTTGATAAATTTGCCCGATTCGGCTGTACTGAAGGTTTTTCCCAGTTCAATAGCTTCGTTGAGCGAAACATTGGCCGGTATATCCGCCCGGAAAAACAGTTCATACATTGCCAGCCGGAGGATGTTCCGGTCTACCGCAGCCATCCTTTCAAGATTCCAGTCTATGGCCGCCTTTTTGATCACGTCATCAAGGTAAGGGATTTGTTCCAGTGTGCCTGTAACAAGTTCCCGGACAAAAGGCGCCATGGCAGGTTTAACATTGAACTCTGTAATTGTAAAATCCAGGGCCTCTTCAGGCTCCGCCTTTGCCAGGTCAATCTGGTACAAAGTCTGCAGCGCCGCTTCCCTGGCCAGTCTTCTGCTCATGGAAACCCTCCTGAATCTAGTGCATCATTGTTAGTTTTCCCCACCGGGGACGATTAATACAAGCACGTGTTAGTAACCCCTGAACATTCTCCTTACAAAATCACGGAGATCCTCTCCGTCATCGGCCTTTTTGCCAAAAAAATATCCCACTGCCACCAAGACAAAAACAAACAGTGTCTTGAGCATCCCGTATTCAATAATCATCCATCCCAGCAGCAGGCCCAGAGCGACTCCCAAAACCTTGCCCAAGTTGTTGGCCAGGAACTGCTGCCATGATACATTCGCCACCGGCGCCACCTCTTTTCTGCTAATTCAACCTCTGTACCCTGGGTTTTAAATCACTCGAAATGCTGTCTACCAGGATCCTGACCCCGGCAACGTTAACCCCGGCCACTTCAGCCACATAATCTTTTACCCGGGCCTGAATTTCTTCAGATACCTGGGGGATACTGATATCCGGCGTGACCGCAGCCCGGACAAAAATGACGACGCCTTCAGGGGGGCAGGTCACCCGCGGCCTGACCTCCCGTACACCGCGGACCTGGGAAGTCACCTTATGCACCAGGTTTTCCAGCGCTTCGACAGTAACCCGCACCTGGCCAAGGGCATTGTCCTGAATGACAGCCTGGGCCGGTTCATGTCTGCCGGTGATGCTGCGGACAAAGAATTTCAGGCTTACCAGCAGGTAAATCAAAGCAATTGCGCCAACGGTTAACCGTACATTCTGGTGCATCAGGGCAACGGACAACCAGTCCAGGGGGCTTGTCTTCGCCACCGCCGCCATCAAAGCGATAAACAAAAACAAGGCCATTAAGCTGAGTGAATATAATGCCAATAACGTCCTGTCAAACCATCCCACAACCCTTCACTCCTTCCCGGCGTAAAAATCGTATCTGGCATAAACCCCCTGAAATATTCAGGGGGTTACAGGTTTAACGTACCCTATGCTCTTCTTCCCTGGGCTCCGGAGCAGGGAAAACCACGCCCTGCACGTTGACGTTAACCTCGACAACGTTCAGCCCGGTCATACTCTCAATGGCGCCTTTTACGTTTTCCTGGATGCGGGTAGCCACATCCGGAATCCTTACGCCGTACTCCACAATCACAAACATATCCACGGCAGCTTCTTTTTCGCCCACTTCAACCTTAACGCCGCGGGCGAGATTTTTCCGGCCAAGCATTTCGGCGATACCGCCGGCCAAACCGCCGCTCATGCCGGCTACGCCTTTAATTTCGGTGGCTGCCAGTCCGGCAATAATCGCTACCACTTCGTCAGCTATGCGGATAGTGCCCAATTCGGTGTCATGCCGTTCGATAATATCCTTTTTTTCCATCCGATTACACCTCCCGGTAATAAGTCCATATGCATATTATAGCAGAAATGCTAAGCATGCGCAAAGGTCTACTCTACCTCCAGGCGGCGCTGGATAAAGTTGGTGTAAAAATCCCCCCGCTGGAAGAAGGCGTTGTCCAAAATCCGCAGCTGAAAAGGGATTGTGGTTTTAATCCCTTCGATAACATATTCACCCAGTGCCCGGCGCATCCTTCTTATGGCATCATCCCGGTCCCGACCCCAGACAATCAGCTTGGCAATCATGGAATCGTAGTAAGGGGATATGGTATAACCCTGGTATACATGGCTGTCTACCCTTACACCGATGCCACCGGGCGCATAGTATTCAGTTATAGTACCCGGAGAGGGCATAAAATTGCGGTTTGGGTCCTCGGCATTAATCCTGCACTCGATGGCATGACCCCTTTGAATTATGTCATCCTGGGTATAACCCAGTTCCTCGCCGGCAGCAATCCTGATCTGTTCCTTAATCAGGTCGATGCCTGTTACCAGCTCCGTTACCGGATGTTCTACCTGGATCCGGGTATTCATTTCAATGAAATAAAAATTGTTGTGCTTATCAAGCAAAAACTCTACTGTGCCGGCGTTGGAATAATTTACGGCCTTGGCTGCTTTGACTGCAGCTTCACCCATTTTTGTCCGGAGTTCCGGTGTCAGGGCCGGCGATGGGGATTCCTCCAGCAGTTTCTGATGCCGCCTCTGGATGGAGCAGTCCCGTTCACCCAGGTGTACTGTGTTCCCATATTCGTCGGCCAAAATCTGAAACTCTATGTGCCGCGGTTCTTCAACGTATTTTTCGACATAAACCTCAGCGTTGCCGAAAGCAGCCTCTGCTTCCGCCTGGGCAGTCTGGATGGCCTTCACCAGTTCCGATTTGCTCTGGGCAATCCGCATGCCCTTGCCGCCGCCGCCGGCTGAGGCTTTGATGATTACCGGATAACCGATTTCTTTGGCAATTTTGACAGCCTCATCCGTATCCTTGATTACACTTTCAGTCCCGGGGACCACCGGCACCCCGGCTTTGATCATGGTTTCCCGGGCCACGGCCTTGGCGCCCATGTTCTCCAAAGCATGGGTGCTGGGGCCGATGAATTTAATGCCGCAGCTTTCACATATTTCCGCAAACTCAGCGTTTTCCGACAGAAAGCCGAATCCGGGGTGAATGGCGTCAGCGCCGGTAATTTCGGCGGCGCTGATAATGTTGGCCTTGTTGAGGTAGCTCCGTATGGAAGCCACCGGCCCAATACAGTAGGCCTCGTCAGCGAACTTGACATGCAGTGAATCCCGGTCCGCCTCCGAATAAACGGCCACGGTCGGGATGTCCATCTCTTTGCAGGCCCGGATGATCCTTAGGGCAATTTCACCTCTGTTGGCTATAAGTACTTTTTTAAACATGCTGCACCTCCGCTACTGGAAAAGGTATTGTCAAATGCACTGCCCTGATTAAGCCTTCTCCAGCAGGAAGAGGGTTTGGCCGTATTCCACCGGCTGGCCGTTTTCCACCAGGATTTCGACAATGCGACCGGAAATTTCCGCTTCAATTTCGTTCATCAGTTTCATGGCTTCAATAATACAAACAGTCTGTCCCTGGGTCACCATCTGGCCTGCCTCGACAAAAGGCGCAGCTTCCGGTGAAGGAGTGCGGTAAAAAGTCCCGACCATGGGCGCGACTATCGGTATCAGGTTCTCCCCGGCTTCGTCATAAACCGGTTTTTCGGCTTTGGCTGCGCCGGGAGCCGGTTGAGCGGCAGGTTTCTCTTCGCCTGCCGGAATTACAGCCGGTCCGGCCTGAGCGCCTTTTTTGATGGAAACCTTTACGCCCGCACTCTCCAGGTGCAGTTCGGTAACATCAGTTTCATCAAGCATTCTGAGCAGTTCTTTGATTTCGTTAAGATTCATTTCGGTATCCTCCTTTGAAACATTGGCAGCAGGCAGATTCACAACCTTACTTGCTTCTTCCTTAGCCTGGCTTAAGCCATTCTCAATATCACAATCTTCTTTCTTCCGGCGCCATTCAAAAAATTTCAAGGCTACCTGCGGAAAGAGCGCATAGGAAAGCACATCTTCTTCACTATCAGCAAATTCTTTTATTTCTTCCCTTATTTTATCCATTCTGGGCTCAAGCAAGTCAGCAGGACGGCACTCAATCACGTTTTTAACTTCTTTGCCCAGTACTTTTTTGATGATTTCCTTTTTGATGGGCGCCGGCGGTTTGCCGTACTGTCCCTGGACATAAGCCCGGACCTCGCCCGGCACCAGTTTATACCGCTCGTTCATCAGCACATTCAGGACCGCCTGAGTGCCTACAATCTGACTGGTAGGCGTGACCAGCGGCGGGTAACCGAGGTCTTCCCGGACCCGGGGGATCTCCTCCAGCACATCGTGGATCTTGTGCAGCGCCTTTTGTTCTTCCAACTGGGTCACAAAATTGGTGATCATACCACCCGGCACCTGGTGCTCAAAAACCCGCATATCGGAAATCCGGGTGACACCCCGCTCATAACCATGCTTTTTCCGCAACTCTTCAAAGTATTTCGACACTTCAAAGAGCAGATGAATATCCAGCCTGGTATCATAAGGGGATTCCTGCAGCACCCGGGCCACGGTTTCCACCGGCGGCTGGGAGGCGCCGAAAGCCAGCGGCACGGCGGCGGTGTCAATCACGTCCACGCCCGCTTCGGCTGCCTTAAGGTAAGCGCCGACGGCAAGACCGCCGATATAATGGCTGTGCAGCTGGACCATGATTTTCAGGTGCTTTTTGAGCAGTTTGACCAGTTCATAAGCCTTATATGGCGATAGCAGGCCGGCCATATCCTTGATACAGATGGAATCCGCCCCCATGTCCACCAGGCTGCGGGCCGTTTCCAGGTAATGCTCCATGGTATGTACCGGACTGATGGTATAAACCACTGCGGCCTGGACATGGGCGCCGGCCTTTTTAGACATTTTGATCGGTACTTCCAGGTTCCTGATGTCATTTAAAGCGTCAAAAATCCGGATGATATCGATGCCGTTTTCCACGGCCTTAGTGCAAAAACTTTCCACCACATCATCCGGGTAATGCGTGTAACCCACCAGGGACTGACCACGGAGCAGCATCTGCAGTGGTGTTTTGGTAATCCGTTTTTTTAGTTCCCGGAGCCGTTCCCACGGGTCTTCATTGAGGAACCGCAGACAGACATCAAAAGTGGCCCCCCCCCATACTTCAAGGGAATGGTAGCCTACCCGGTCAAGTTTTTCGGCGATGGGCAGCATGTCTTCGGTTCTCATCCTGGTCCCCCAGAGGCTCTGGTGGGCGTCCCTTAATGTGGTATCGGTAATCTCCACCCGGTGTTTCTTCACGTATATCCCCCCACATCATTGTGTCGAATGTCACAAAAAGCCGCAGTGTCAAAACCGCATTAAAAAGGCTTCGCAGGCGCGAAACGCCGAGTTAGCCTTTTTTATGCTGTCAGGAACTTAATGCTTTCAGACAGTGTAAAAACTCAGGTCGTATATTACAACCTGAGCATACCTTTACCTTTTAAATATTATATTAATCATTTGTCTATATTTCAATATGTCCCAACCATGTATACAATATAACGGAGAAATACATAGTAACAAAAACAGATGGTGAGTTGAATAAGTCATTTCTTTTATTTAACCCACCATCTGTTTTTGCTTTTACTTAATTCTTACAGATAAAAGCTATGTTGTCTTCCTGTATTCCCGTGTGCCTGGTGAAGAGGGTGACCAGTTTTTCGCGGTCGGCGGGTGTTAAGGAGGGAGTCTGAAGCGTTACTGTTGCAGTTTTTTCCTCCTGTAGATATACCACGGTATCTTTAAAACCTTCCGCTTTTATCAGGTTTTCCAGTTCCATTTCCTTTTCCATGGTCCGGAATACCGACATCAGTTCCCTGTTTGCTTCCTTACGGATTTCATTTGACAGGTTGGGATTGTTTACGGTCTCCCGCAGCATATCGATACGCTGGCTGCGGGTCCGGTCCCGTTCCAGCCGGTATTCCACGAAGAATTCATGCTTCACGGTTTTACGCGGCAGTTCGCGTTTGTCACGGGTTTCTGCCTGTCCGGGAGCTGCCGGCTGACCGGGGACGGCCGGCGCTTTATTGGCCTGTAAGCTGCCGGATGGTAAAACCGGCGCCTGTGCTTTTCCCGGTTTTATTTCCCGGACCAGCCGGTTCAGCTCCACAACTCCGGCTGCTACTACCAGTACCACAAGAGCCAGAACGGCGCGGTACAACCATTTCCTGGCGAGAAAATAAGACTGCATACCCGTCACCTCCCTTTACTGGGCAAAACAACTACTTTATGAACAGGCACATCCAGATAAACCTGGATGGCATAAATCAGGTCTGCTTTCACCCCGGGGTCCCCGGCCCCTTCAGCCACGACCATTACCCCCCGGACCTCAGGCTTGATTTCCTTGATGACCACCGGCGCTTCTTTGCTGTTTTCAGATTCCCGGAGCAGTACCAACTGGCCGTTCTCATTAACCTCGGTAATTGTCCGGTTGCCGCCGCGGGTGTCTTTTTCGTCGGTTTTCCGGTTGCTGGCGGTTGTATTGACAGCATAATCCATTTCCGTGGTTGAAGCCAGGTTAACCGAGGCTTTGACCGTCCCTACCCCGTCAATGTTGCCCAAAGCCTCTTCCAACCGGCGGTTAAGCATTTCTTCCG
>JBMOPI010000031.1:0-14429 GCA_049324975.1 Bacillota bacterium | reverse complement strand
GGGGAAATCCTGATGGGCCAGGCGGCCGTTGAGGAGCTTGTCGCCGGTCAGGCGGTAAAGATAGCCACCGGCGGCATGCTGCCGCCGGAAGCGGATGCCGTGGTGATGGTGGAATACACCGAGGATATGGGCGGCGGTGACATTGCCGTGGTGCGCCCGGTGGCGCCGGGGGAAAACGTGGTGCGGCGGGGCGAGGATATCCGGCGCGGCCAGCTGCTGTTGCCGGCGGGCATGCGCCTGCGGCCCCAGGAGCTGGGGGCATTGGCCGGCATTGGAGTAGCGGAGTGCCCGGTTGTGGTACGGCCCCGGGTGGCCATTGTTTCAACCGGGGACGAACTGGTCCCGCCGGAGGAAGAACCGGCGACGGGCCAGGTGCGGGATATCAATTCTTACGCCTTAAAGGCGCTGGTGGACCAAGCCGGTGGAGAAGGCGTAATTTACGGCATTGTCAGGGATGATTTTGACACCCTGAAATCAGTGGTGGAACAGGCTTTAGTTCAGGACGATATAATAGTGATTTCCGGCGGCAGTTCGGTAGGGACCAGGGATGTTACCGCAGCAGTGCTTAATTCTTTTGGGGACCCGGGAGTACTGGTCCACGGGGTGGCGGTAAAGCCCGGTAAGCCCACTATTATAGCGGTGGTGCGGGGGAAACCGGTTTTCGGCCTGCCCGGCCACCCGGTTTCAGCCATGGTTTTAAGCGACCTGTTCCTGGTGCCGGCGGTACGCCATCTGCTGGGCGCCGGACCGGATGACGGCAGGAAACCGTCCCTTACGGCCAGGTTAAGCCGCAGCCTTGCTTCGGCGGCCGGCCGGGTGGATTATATCCGGGTGGCCCTGGCGGAGCGGGACGGTGAACTTTGGGCGGAACCTGTCCTCGGCAAGTCCGGCCTTATCAGCACGATGGTCAGGGCCGACGGTTTTGTGGTCATTGCCGCGGCCAAAGAGGGTCTGGCCGCCGGTGAGCAAGTTGAAGTGGTATTATTTTAAAGAGGTGAAATATGTCCCAGCGGAATATTTATCTGGAAAACACGCCTTTGGAAGAGGCGTTGAGCAGATACATGGATAAATTGCGGGAGATTGGCGCTTTGGAACCGTTGGGGAACGAGACGATCGCCGTCGACGGGGCTTTGGGCCGGGTGACGGCGGAGCCGGTTTTTGCCCGAATATCTTCCCCCCATTACCATGCCTCGGCTATGGACGGCATCGCCGTCCGGGCGGCGGATACCTTTGGCGCCAGTGAAACCTCCCCGGTCCGGTTGAAGACCGGCAGCCAGGCATTTCCGGTAGATACCGGGGACCCGCTGCCGGCAGGCTGTGACGCGGTCATTATGATTGAGCAGGTGCACCGGTCTGCCGCAGATGAAGTGGAAATTATCGCCGGGGCGGCCCCCTGGCAGCATGTCCGGCCTTTAGGCGAGGACATGGTGGCTACAGAGATGATTGTTCCGGCCAATCACCGGTTAAGACCAATAGATATAGGCGGCCTTCTGGCCGGCGGGATTACCGAGGTGGCTGTCCGGGCCATCCCCCGGGTGGCGGTTTTGCCCACCGGGACAGAACTGGTGCAGCCGGGCGATGAATTAAAACCCGGGAGCATCATTGAATTTAATTCCCGGGTTATTGGCGGCCTGGTCTCTGAATGGGGCGGACAACCCTTCCGTTACCCCATTACGGCGGATGATTACATCCGGTTGCGGGATGTGGTGGTACAGGCTTTGCATGAAAATGATATTGTTGTAATCAACGCCGGTTCGTCGGCGGGTTCGGAGGATTTTACCGCCGCGGTGATCAGGGAACTGGGGGAAGTGATGGTGCACGGGGTGGCTATCAAACCGGGAAAACCGGTGATCCTGGGCCATGCAGCCGGTAAACCGGTGATTGGAGTGCCCGGCTACCCCGTTTCCGCCGTATTGAACTGCGAATTGTTCCTGCGGCCGGTGATAGCGGCCAGGGCAGGGATTGAACCACCGGTCCGGGAAAAACTAACCGCTGTCTTTTCCAGAAAGGTTATCTCCCCCCAGGGTGTGGACGAGTTTGTGCGGGTAAAGCTGGGCGCGGTAGGCGACAAAATCGTGGCCACTCCGGTTTCCCGGGGTGCCGGGGTGTTGACTTCGCTGATCAGGGCAGACGGAATCGTGCGCATTCCCCGGCATCAGGAAGGCTTTGACGCCGGTACGCCGGTTGAGGTAGAGCTGATGCGCCGGCCTGTAGAAGTGGCTAAAACCACGGTGACGGTAGGGAGCCATGACATTACCCTGGATGTCCTGGCCAACCACCTGCGCATACTGATGCCTGACCGCAGCCTGTCATCTGCTCATGTGGGCAGCCTGGGCGGCCTCATGGCCCTTAAGCGGGGCGAAGCCCATATGGCCGGATTGCATCTTTTGGATGAGGCTTCAGGTGAATATAATATTCCCTATATTAAGCGGATGCTGGCTGATCTGCCGGTAGTGGTGGTCAACCTGACTTACCGCGAACAGGGTTTGATGGTTCCCAAAGGGAATCCGAAGGGGATTAAAGATATTAAGGACCTCACGCGGCCGGATGTAAATTTCATCAACCGGCAGCGGGGCGCCGGGACCCGTATTTTACTCGATTTCCATTTACACAAGCTGGGTCTCAGGCCTGAAGATATAAACGGTTATGAGAGGGAAGAGTATACCCATATGACCGTTGCCGCCGCGGTAGCGGGGGGCGGAGCCGACGCCGGGCTGGGCATCCTGGCGGCGGCCAGGGCGCTGGACCTGGATTTTGTGCCGGTGGCCCAGGAGCGTTATGACCTGGTTATCCCGGCAGCATATTGGGATACGGAACATGTTACATCGGTATTGACAGTCCTCAGCCGGGACGAATTCCGGCGGGACGTACTGGCCCTGGGGGGGTATGACCTCAGAGATATGAGTAAGGTTATTTACAGGAGTTAATATGAACCAGGTTTTATTTTTTTAATGCCAACTTGGTTAACCGGGGGAGGGGATGGAGCAATGCGTGACGAATTTGCCCGCGATATCAATTATTTAAGGATATCTGTTACCGACCGCTGTAACCTCCGGTGCGTCTACTGCATGCCTCCGGAAGGAGTGTCCCTGGCGGAGCGGGACACGATACTGCGCAACGAGGAGTTTTTGACAATTATCAGGGTAGCGGTCAAGACCGGTATCCGGAAAATCCGCCTGACCGGTGGCGAACCTTTGGTACGAAAAGGGATTGTCGACCTGGTCAGGGAAATCGGGAGCATCCCCGCCATCGACGATATTGCCCTGACTACTAACGGCGTGCTGCTGCCCCAGTTCGCCTTTCCGTTGAAAAAAGCGGGTCTGAAAAGGGTTAATATCAGCCTGGACACCTTAAAACCGGAGCGTTTCCGGGAGATCACCCGGAACGGGGAAATCGGTCAGGTCTGGGCCGGGATCAGGGCCGCGAGACGGGTCGGTCTAAAACCCATCAAACTGAATGTGGTGGTAATACGCGGTTTCAATGACGACGAAATCATGGATTTTATAAACCTGACCAAAAAAATGCCCCTGCATGTCCGGTTTATTGAACTGATGCCTATCGGGGCCAGTGATTGCTGGGCTGCTGATAAAATGATTACGGTACCGCAAATCCGCAGCATCATTGCGGCCGGCGGGGTGGAACTGGAACCGGCCAAGCCTGTGGCGGGCAGCGGTCCGGCTAAATATTACCGGGTGCCCGGTGCGGCCGGCACGGTCGGTTTTATCAGCGCCATCAGTGACCATTTCTGCGGCAGCTGCAACCGGCTGCGGCTGACCTCCGAGGGGCAGCTGCGGCCCTGCCTGCAGTCGCCGGTGGAAGTGGACCTGCGCACCCCGCTCAGGGCCGGCTGCAGCGAGGACGAGTTGGCTGCACTGATCAACCGGACAGTCGCAGCTAAGCCCGAAAAACACACAATGGTAACCCGGGGCTGGGATGATAATAACCGGATGATGTCACAGATCGGGGGTTAGACCCGGAGGAGGTTTATTATGATTGAGTTAACCCATTTTAACCAGGAGGGCCGGGCCCGGATGGTGGATGTTTCCGCCAAGGCTGACACTGCCCGGGTGGCCGTGGCCCGCGGAGAAATCCGGATGCGGCGGGAAACACAGGAAGCAATAAGAGCCGGCACAATTGCCAAGGGGGATGTCCTGGCAGTGGCCCAGGTAGCCGGAATCATGGGCGTTAAAGAGACCGGCCGGCTGATCCCCATGTGCCATCCTTTGCTTATAACCGGCGCAGACCTCAGGTTTCACCTTGATGAAGCAGAGTCGCGGGTACTGATTGAGGCTACCGTCAGGACTACCGGCAAGACCGGGGTGGAAATGGAGGCCATGACGGCAGTTTCCATAGCGGCTTTAACCATTTATGACATGTGCAAAGCTATAGATAAAGAGATGGTCATTGGCGAAATCCGCCTGGCAGAAAAAACCGGCGGTAAAAGCGGCACCTTTACCAGGACCGGCGAAGAGCCGTGGTCAGGTGGACAATCGCCGGCCGAACCGGAGGATGATTTGTTATGAGTGGTAGGATAGTGGCTGTTTGCACCAGTGAGAAGAAGGGCATGCGCAAGAAAAACATCGGCAGGGGCAATCTGTTGCCGGAATTCGGGCTGGAAGGGGATGCCCACGGCGGCCCATGGCACCGCCAGGTGAGCCTGTTGGCCCTGGAAAGCATTGAGAAGATGCGGGTCATGGGTCTAAATGTGCATCCCGGTGATTTTGCTGAAAACCTTACAACTGAAGGGCTTGTCCTTACTGAATTACCTATCGGTACCCGGCTGAAGATCGGGCCGGCGGCCGAAGGGGAGGTAACGCAAATTGGCAAAGAATGCCATACCCGTTGTGCTATCTATTATCAGGCCGGGGATTGTGTAATGCCCAGGGAAGGGATCTTTATCAAAGTTATCAAAGGCGGTCCGGTACAGGTGGGGGATGATATAGAGGTGCTTGGCCAAACGCAGGGAGCCGGCGGCCGGACACCGGATGTCGCCGGGCCATCCGACGGAGGTGGCGCAGGTGTTTAAGGTAGGCATTATCACAGCCAGTGACAAGGGCAGCCGGGGTGAACGGGAGGATTTGAGCGCTGAAGCAATAAAAGAAAAAATCACCGCCGCCGGGTGGGAAGTAAATGCTTATGCTATTGTGCCTGATGACCGGGAAAGTATTGCGGCCAAACTGCGTGAATTTGCTGACGAAAAAGGGCTTGATCTGGTGCTGACCACCGGCGGTACCGGCTTCGGCCCCCGGGACGTGACACCGGAAGCCACATTGGATGTGGTGGAACGGCTGGTGCCGGGCATCCCTGAACTTATGCGGATGGAAAGCTATAAAATTACGCCCCGGGCCATTTTGTCCCGGGCCACGGCCGGTATCCGGAGTGGGACACTGATCGTTAACTTACCGGGCAGCCCGAAGGCGGTAAAGGAATGCCTGGACTGGATCTTACCGGCATTACCCCATGGCCTGGAGATTTTAAAAGGTCTGACCGGGGAATGTGCCGCGCCGGAGGTTTAAGGGGAAATTGACAGAAAAAAGGTATTTTGATAATAATGGCGAAAAATTATTTAAAAAGACAGGTTTTCCTGTCTTTTAGTTAAACGGTAATTTTCTGTTAAAAAGAATTTTCTGAACCGGGGTGATTTTGCATGGGAGTAGTAACGACCAATAAGGAAAAATGCCAGACCTGCTACTCCTGTATCCGCAATTGCCCGACCAAGGCTATCAAAGTAGAAGAGGGACAGGCTAAAATAGTTGAAGAAAGATGTATCAGCTGCGGTTATTGCGTTCGGGTGTGCGCTCAGCAGGCAAAAAAAATCGATAACCGGGATTTGGAGGCGGTCCGGGTATTCCTCAAGACCCAGGCCACGATTGCCATTATTGCACCGTCTTTTCCGGCCAGTTTTCCTGACATGGATATAGAAATGCTTACGAAATACCTGCTGAAATTAGGTTTTACCGGTGTCCAGGAAGTGATCCTGGGAATTCAGATGACTGTTCCTCATTACCGGGAGTACCTGAAAACCTCAGGTAACCCTGTAATCGCCACCTACTGCCCGGCTGTAGTTGGCATGGTGGAAAAGCACTATCCCAGGCTGATCCCTTACCTGGCCCCGATAGATTCGGCGGTTATGGCGACGGCAAAATATGTCCGCCGCAGGCATAAGTATGCCCGGGTGGTTTTTATCGGGCCCTGCGTGGCCAAAAAAGAAGAGGCGCGGAACGATGAACAGGGCATCATCAGCGCCGTGCTTACTTTTAAAGAACTGAAGCTGCTTTTTGATGAAGAAGGGCTTAAAATACCGGTGCAGGAGCATAAAAGGAAGGCCGGCCAGTTATTCCTGCCCCAGACCTTTCCTGTTTCCGGGGGACTTCTGAAGAACCTTGGCCCCGGCCTGGAAATTACCCCTGAGCTTTCAGTCATTGAAGGAAAAGATGACTGCCTGGCGGCGCTGCAGAGCATCAATGACGGGTTGATTGCCCCGCGGTTCCTGGATATTTTGTTTTGTAAAGGCTGTATCGACGGGCCCGAAATAGCCTCTGAACTGGATAATTTATCCCGCAAGGCGGTGGTTTTGGAATATGCCCGCAAGGCGGGAAAACACCTGCCGAAAAATTTACCGGCAATAGATTTGTCGAGGAAATACCAGGACAAATCCGTACCCCTGCCTTTCCCGTCAGAATACGAAATAAATGAGATCCTGAAATATACTTTTAAAACCAGCCCGGAAGATGAGTTGAACTGCGGGGCCTGTGGTTACGACAGCTGCCGGGAAAAAGCGGTGGCTGTTTTCCAGGGGTTGGCGGAAATCGACATGTGCCTGCCGTACCTGCTAAATAAGTCCCGGGGGGAAATAGAATATTACCGGGACAGGCTTAACATGTCAACGGCCAGGAAATTTGTGTTGGACTCCATTATTGGTGAAAGCCCCATTATAACTTCTCTGAAAAGTATTATCGAAAAAGCAGCCCAGGGGAATGCCACTGTGTTGATTCAGGGCGAGAGCGGCGTCGGCAAAGAGGTTGTCGCCCAGGCCATACATAACTTAAGCAGCCGGTCCGGCCGCCCATTTATCGGCATAAACTGTGCCGCCTTACCTGAACTATTGCTGGAGTCAGAGCTTTTTGGTTATGAAGAGGGGGCTTTCACAGGCGCCCGTAAAGGTGGCAAGCCAGGCAAGTTCGAACTGGCCAACGGCGGTACGGTACTCCTTGACGAAATCGGCGACCTGCCGCTGGCCATGCAGGGAAAACTGCTGCGGGTGCTGCAGGAACGGGAATTTGAACGGGTTGGCGGCACTAAGACCCTGAAGTTCGATGTGCGGGTATTGGCCGCCACCAACCGGGACCTTAGAAAACTGGCGGCAGAGGGTAAATTCAGGATAGACCTCTATTACCGGTTGAACGTGCTGCCTGTCTATGTTCCGCCACTGCGGGAACGCAAGCAGGATATCCCCCTGCTCATCGGCTATTTTATCGAAAAATTTACCCGGGAAAAGGCCATTTCTCCCAAGGTTTTTTCCGAAGATTGCCTGGAGGCGCTGCTGCAGTATGCCTGGCCCGGCAATGTGCGGGAACTGGAAAACATTATTGAAAGGAGCCTTTTCCTGGCTGAAGGCAGTGTCATCCGGCAAAACGTGCTGCCTCCACATATCCGGGAACTTTGCCGGAAAGGCAGCGGTGAAATTGTATCCATGAAAGACGCCGTGAAGAAAGTGGAGCGGCAGTTGATTCTGGACGCCCTGAATATGGCCCGGAACAATAAACAGCTGGCTGCCAAGCTGCTGGGCATAACCCGGGTAACCTTGTACCAGAAGATTAAAGAATACGGCATAAATCTGCGATAAAATAAACAACAAAAAATTTTACAATAGATTGTGAAAAAAATAACAAAGTGTAAGAAAAAATTAACATGTACGAAGTTACATCAAATTACGTCAAATTAACATTTCTATGGACCTGGAAACTACAGATTTTTGTATTAGCTGCCCATCTTGTGACAAGTTGCACTATAGAATATAGAAAAACCTTAATCTGTACAGAAAGTATGCAGAATTTATAAGGTCATATAAATACTAATGATGTAGTTTAATGTGTAAGCAATATATACACGGATTCCCGAAAAAACGGTGTAAAAAACTGGCGCAAAAATTGCATGAGTAAGTATATATAAAAATCAAGGCCGTATCATACAGGCATTGGCGCCTAGAGCCTCATGAGTCCGGGTTAACTTTAGCGTGCCGCTTATGATACGCTTATCAGAAGGTGGTGATAACGGCGGAAGTTAACCCGGACTTTCGTTGTCCGGGAGTTTAATACATATTTTTTGGGGGTGAAAAAATTAATGATGGGTTTGGAAAAATTATTTCAGAGCGAAATAGCCAGAAGGGATTTCCTGAAATACGGCGCCAGCATTACAGCTTTGCTGGGACTGTCGGACATGTATGTCCCCCGGGTGGCACGGGCGCTGGAAAAGCTGGGTTCAGGCAAACAGCCTGTAATCTGGCTGAATGGGGCCGGCTGTACAGGGTGCACGGTTTCTTTCGCCAACTCCAACTATCCGCAGGTAGCCGAGCTGGTCCTGGATACCATCTCCCTGAGGTATCATGAAACCCTTATGGCTGCAAGCGGTTATGTTGCTGACAAAGCCCTGGAGGAAACTATCAAAAAATCAAAGGGGAAATACATCCTGATTCTTGAGGGGGCTATCCCCACCAAGGATAATGGTATTTACTGTAAGGTAAGCGGCCGGACCTTTACGGACATTATCAAAGAGGCTGCCGGATCAGCCGCTTATAATGTGGCTATGGGCACCTGCGCTTCCTTCGGCGGGATCCCCGGCGCCGATCCCAATCCCACCGGATGCAAAGGCCTGAAGGACGTTGTGGGCGGCACCGTGGTCAATATCCCCGGCTGTCCGGGACACCCTGACTGGCTGGTAGGCACACTGGTTAATATTTTATTGTTTGGAAAAGTACCGGAACTGGATCAACTGGGCAGGCCCAAAATATTTTATGGAAAACTCATCCATGACAACTGCCCGCGCCGGGGGGCCTACGAGGAAGGTAGATTCATCAAGAATATCGGTGAAGAAGCGCCTGATATTGAAGGCTGCATGGGGGCCAAAGGTTGCCGGGGCCCGGTGACCTATGCGGACTGCCCGCACCGGCTGTGGAACAGCGGGGTAAGTTTCTGTATCAAAACCTCGGCGCCCTGTGCCGGGTGTACTGAACCCACTTTCCCGCAGCCTTCCCTTTATGAGCCGATTCACGAAGTGGCTAAACTGGTAAAGGCCCAGGCTTCAGACAATAAAGAGGCGGCCATCGGCACCTTCGGGGCCAGCCTGGGCGGGGCCATAGCCGGGGCGGCCGCAGGGGCGGGGGCCGTCTATTTTGCCGGTGAGAAAGCCAAAGAGCAAGCCAAAGGGAAAGAGGGTGTGAAATAGTGGCACAAAAGATTGTTATTGACCCAATTACCAGAATTGAGGGCCACCTGCGGGTAGAGGTCGAGGTGGAAGGCAGCAGGGTGGTTGACGCCAGAACGGCAGGCACCCTCTGGAGGGGATTTGAAGTGATCTTGCAGGGCCGGGATCCCCGGGATGCGGGGGTTATCACCCAGCGGATCTGTGGTGTCTGCCCGGCAGAACATGCCCTGGCTTCCATTCAGAACCTGGACATGGCTTTTAATGCCGAAGTGCCTGATAACGGGCGGATTATCAGGAACCTGGTTGCCGGGGCCAACTTTGTCATGTCCCATATCCTGCATTTCTATCACCTGGCGGCGCTGGACTATATCGATATTATGGCTGTCGCCAACTATAAAGGGTCAAACAAGGACCTGGTGAAGGTGCGGGATAAAATAGTAGGCCTGGTAAAGGCCGGCGACACCGCTCCCCTAACACCCCGCTACAACCCTGACCAGTTTTGCGTAAATGACCCTGAGATCGTTACAATGGCTGTGCAGCATTATATCCAGGCCCTGGAAATGCGGAAGAAGGCCCAGGAAATGCTGGCTATATTCGGCGGCAAGATGCCGCACCATGTGACATATTATCCCGGCGGGGTATCGGTGCAGGCCACGCCTGACCGCATCGCTGCTTTCCGCAGCCGCCTGCTGGAACTGGTTGACTTTGTCAACAATGTTTACCTGAAGGATGTGCTGCTTTTTGGCACCGGGCCGCTCAAACCGCTGCATGACGCCAAGGTGGGCTTTGGGTGCGGCAACTTCCTGTCTTACGGGATGTTCGACCTTGGCCAATCAGGCGATTTTAACAAGCGCTTCCTGAAGGCGGGTGCGATATTCAACGGTGACATCGCCCATGTTAATACCCTTGACCCCGATAAGATAGCCGAACATGTCAAGTACTCCTGGTATAATGATAACACTTCCGGGAAACACCCGTCCGAGGGCGAGACTGTCCCGGAACCGGGCAAGGAAGGGGCATATTCCTGGCTCAAGGCGCCCAGGTATGACGGTAAGCCTATGGAAGTGGGGCCGCTGGCCCGTCAGTTGGTCACCCAGGATAAAGGCTTCATGGACCTGGTAAGCAAGATCGGCGCCTGGCCGTCCGCGGTAGCCCGGCATGCCGCCAGGGCTTACGAGTGCAAGCTGGTGGCGGAGGGCATGGTAGGCTGGCTCGGGGAACTCAAACCCGGCGAACCGGTATGCCATGAAAAGCCGGTGCCCCAAAATGGCAGGGGCATGGGCCTGGTGGAAGCCGCCCGCGGCGCATTGGCCCATTTTGTTGAAGTCGACAATTACAAAATTAAAAACTACCAGTGTGTTGTGCCGACTACCTGGAACTGCTCTCCGCAGGATGACAAGGGGGTAAAAGGCCCGGTGGAGCAGGCGCTCATCGGCGCCCCGGTGCCTGACCCCAACAATCCTATCAACGTAGTCCGCATTGTCCGTTCCTTTGACCCCTGCCTGGCCTGCGCCGTACACCTGATCCACCCCGACACCAACGAAATACTGAAGTTCAGGGTGGTCTGACATGTCCGGGGAAAAGGATAGTACCAGGATCCTGGTGCTGGGTGTGGGCAACATGCTTTTAAAAGACGAAGGGATCGGCGTCCATGTGGTTAAGGCCATGGCCGGCCGGAAGCTGCCGGAAAATGTTACCCTGCATGAAGGGCATGTTGCCGGTATCGACCTGCTGGATATTATCCAGCAGGCTGACCGGCTGATCATCGTGGACTCGGTGGACGCCGGGGCGGAAGCCGGAGCAGTTTTCCGGTTTCAACCCCATGAGGTGGAGTGCCTGCTCAGGGACCATAAAACCTCCCTGCATCAGGTGGACCTGATGGAAACACTGAAGATTGCCCGGTTTTGCGGCCGCTGCCCGGAAACGGTAATTATCGGGGTGCAGCCGAAAGCCATTGCCTGGGGGCTGGAACTTACCCCTGAATTGGAGGACAGAGTCCCTTTTGTTATCGGTATTGTCGAACAGGAACTGGGGCTTTTGGGAGCCTGACATAAGCGGGAAAGGAGTGAAGAAAGTGGGAATCAGCCGGCGATCATTCCTCAAATTAACCGGGGCTGCCCTGGCCGGTTCCGCCGTTGCCGGTGTAACGACCCCGGCCCGGGCCGCGGAACAGGGGATACCCGGAATTGACCAGAAAGCTATGCTGAATGATGTTTCAAAATGTATCGGCTGCCTTAGCTGTGCCATTGCCTGTAAGGAAGTGAACCAGTTGCCTGATACATACAAATACGACCCTGCCACCGGCGGCGATGCCTTTACCACCGTCAAATTCATGGAACGCAATGAAAAGGCGGCGCCGGGGCTGATCAACCTCAAGGTACAGTGTATGCACTGCACAGAAGCCAGCTGCGTGGAGGTTTGCCCTACCGGCGCTGCCTATAAAAGGACTGACGGGATTGTTTTGATTGACCGGGAAACCTGTGTTGGCTGTAAATACTGTGTATTAGCCTGTCCCTTTAATGTGCCCGGTTTATCCGAAGAAACGGGCACGGTGCGGAAATGCACTTTCTGTGAACCCCGGCTGCGGGAAGGGAAGGTTACCGCCTGCGCCGAAGCTTGCCCGGCCAGGGCCATCGAGTACGGGGATTATGACCGGCTGCTGCAAATGGCCCATGCCAGGGTGGACTACCTTAAGGCCAATGGTTATCCCAACGCCATGCTTTACGGACAAAAGGAGCTGTCCGGGCTAAAAGTAATCTATGTCCTGCCTGATACATCCGGTGAGAGCGGGCTCCCGGTAAATCCCATGCCCGCTACCGGCAGTTCCCTGGCCAAATGGGCGGCAGGGCTGGTAACCGTCGGTTTGCTGGTGGCATCCCCCCTGCGGTCCGTTTTTAAGGATGACAACGGACCCGGTGTGAGCAGTAACATTAGAAGCGGGGTGAATAAAGATGGCTAAAGAACTGGCCTGGGGGCTTCCTGTGGCGTTATATCTTTTTCTCGGGGGCGCGGCGGCTGCAGCATATTACATCGGCGTAATAGCCGACCTGGTAAGTAAGGGCAGGTTCCGGAACATTGCCCGGGCATCTTCCTATATTGTCCTGGTGCCGGTTGGTATCGGGCTGGTGATGCTGCTTTTGGACCTGGGGCAGCCTTTGCGGTTTTGGCATTTGATGTTTCAGACCGGTCCCCTGAACGAGGGTTTAATCTTCCGGTCCTCATCGGTCATGTCTTTTGGGGTATGGTTGTTGAACGGTTTTTCATTATTGTGCGGCGTGGCCTACCCTGTGATGTGGCTGGCAGAAGATAAAAAGATCCCGGGGTTTGCCGGTAAAGAAGGGCTGCGGCGGTTAATCGGCATCCTGGGGTTGCCTTTTGCTTTACTGGTTGCAGTTTATACCGGGGTGCTGCTGGCCGTGACCTCAGTGCCGGTTTGGGCAGATACGCCTGTATTGCCCGTATTGTTCACTGTTTCGGCTACCTCTACCGGGTTTGCAGCCATTATGCTGGCCCTGTTGATTTTCCATAAGGATGAAAGGGAGGCTTTAATCCGGTTGGAAAAAGGTGATAGCTTGCTGGTTAAACTGGAAATGGCAATCGTGGCAGTTATGGTCGTGTTGCTGTTATTTTCCCCGTCTGCCGCCGGACCGGTGAAAAACCTGGTTTTTGGCAATTACGCGGTCTTTTTCTGGGTTGGTTTTGTGATTCCCGGCCTGCTTTTACCCTTTTTAATTCAGCAGCATGCACAGCAGTATCACGGCCGGGTGCTGAAACATCTGGCTGTGGCGTCAGCTCTGCTGGTCCTGTTCGGCGGGTTTTTTCTGCGATACATTATTTTGCTGGCGGCATAATAAAAAAACATTGCAGAAAAAGGAAGGATTTTCCCTAAACATGTCGAAAAGAGGTAATTAATAACAATTTTCTGTTAAAAAGAATTATTTGAAAATTTCAAGGCAAAAAAGGCCGCATCTTAGGGAAGTGGGTAGCTTAAGAGCCTGATAAATCCGGGGTAACTCTGTTGTTTGACCGTAAGATGCGACTTAAAAGGGTGGTGATAAACGGCAGAGTTAACCTGGATTTAATGCTTTCATAACGAAGGGAGGAGAACATCAATTGAAGGTTTCACGGAGAGGTTTTTTAAAGATAACCGGGGCTGGCACGATGACGGTACTGTTGGGCGAACTGGGCTTTGACCTGTCCCCCGTATCCGCTCAGGTGAAGAATTTCAAAATCAGGTCCGCCAAAGCCACTCCCACGATTTGCCCTTACTGCAGCGTAGGCTGTGGCATCCTGGTTTATAGTGAAAACGGTAAATTAATTAATACTGAGGGGGACCCCGACCACCCCATCAATCAGGGTTCCCTTTGCAGTAAAGGTTCTGCTCTCTACCAGGTCCATGCCAATGAACGCCGCCTGCAGAAACCCCTGTACCGGGCCCCCGGCAGTGACCGCTGGGAAGAAAAGGACTGGGACTGGATGCTGGACAGAATTGCCGAAAAGGTTAAAACTACCAGGGATAAGGCTTTTATTACCAAAGAGACCATCATCGACGAAAAGACCAAGGGCAAGATTGAAGTAACCGTCAACCGCACCGATGCCATCGCTTCACTGGGCGGGGCAGCCCTGGATAATGAGGAGTGCTACCTTCTCCAGAAAATGATGCGCGGGCTGGGGGTTGTTTATTTAGAGCACCAGGCCCGTATCTGACACTCCCCGACGGTCGCCGGTCTGGCGCCTACATACGGTCGGGGAGCAATGACCAACCACTGGATTGACTTACGGAACACCGATTGTGCATTGATTATCGGCGGTAACCCGGCGGAAAACCACCCCATTTCTTTCAAATGGCTGACCAAAGCCAAAGAAGACCGGGGAGCTAAAATCATCCACGTCGATCCCCGGTTTACCAGGACTTCCGCCAAGGCGGATATTTACGCCAAGCTGCGGTCAGGTACCGACATTGCCTTTATCGGCGGCATGATCAATTACATACTGCAAAAAAACCT
>JBMOPI010000030.1:0-14475 GCA_049324975.1 Bacillota bacterium | reverse complement strand
ACAGGCAGCCGGATATTCAGGTTCGAATACGAAGGTATCTTCGAAGAAGTGCTGGACCGGTTGGGTCAGATGCCACTGCCGCCCTATATCACCAAAGAGCTGACTGACAAAGAACGGTATCAGACAGTTTATGCTAAAACCCCCGGTTCAGCGGCGGCGCCTACCGCGGGTCTGCACTTTACGCCGGAACTGCTTGCGGCCATCAAAGAAAAAGGGATTAATACAGCGGAAGTGATGCTGCATGTGGGACTCGGTACTTTTCGCCCGGTGCAGGCGGAAAATATTGAAGAACATCAGATGCATGCGGAGTATTATGAAATCAACCCAGAAACGGCTGCTGCCATCAACCGGGCCCGGGCATCCGGCGGCCGGGTGATAGGGGTTGGCACCACCAGCGCCAGGACATTGGAAACTGCCGCCCGGGAGGATGGGACCATCCGGTCAGGGAGCGGCTGGACCGATATTTTTATTTACCCGGGTTACCGCTTTAAGGCCATAGATATGCTGCTGACAAATTTCCACCTGCCCAAATCCACCCTGCTGATGCTGGTATCCGCCTTTGCAGGCCGGGACAAAGTACTTAAGGCATACCGGGAAGCGGTAGAGAAGAGGTACAGGTTTTTCAGCTTTGGGGATGCGATGCTGCTAAAATAACGTTTTACATAAAGCAATAACTATCATCAGGGGGGTATTGCTATGTACTTTACAGCCTGTGGCAAAGAAAATACCGATACAACGGTGGAATTGGCTTTACATAAGGCCAGGGAACTCGGTATCAAACATGTAGTTGTGGCCTCATGCAGTGGTGAAAGCGCGGAAAAGTTTACCGGCCGCAATCTGCAGGTGGTCTGTGTAACCCATCATGTCGGGTTTGAAGGGCCGGGAGTGGACGAAATGGCTCCGGAAATGCGGGAGAAACTGCAAAAGCAAGGCGTAAAGGTTTTAACTACCACCCACCTGCTGGCCGGTGTGGACCGGGCAATCCGCCTTAAGTTCAGCGGGGTATATCCTGCTGAAATCATGGCCCAGACCCTGCGCATCATGGGCCAGGGGGTCAAAGTTTGTGTGGAGATAGCTGTGATGGCCCTTGATGCCGGTCTGATTCCCTTCGGGGAAGATGTCGTTGCCCTGGCCGGCACCGGTGAGGGGGCCGACACCGCGATAGTTGTCCGGCCTGCTCACGCAAACCACTTTTTTGATACAAAGGTAAGGGAGATTATTTGTAAGCCCAGGGAATTTTAAACTACCGAACAGGTCAATGATGCAAAAACGCTGTTTCCGTATTCCGCATTTACTTGTGCTAAGGTTCATCTTGAAAAAATCAATGTACCCCGACGATTTGCCGTCCGTGGCTCAGCGGCGGGCGGTCGACATCCGTGTCGACCGCATTGATTTTTTCTTCACATAGCTTTAATATTTGCCCCAAAGGCAAATATTTGCTATAATGTTGCAAGCACATTGGAACAGGAGCGATACCTTGGCCATCAAGTATGAACTGATAAAAGAATGTAAACACACCGGTGCCCGGCTGGGTAAATTACATACGCCCCACGGGGTTATCGACACACCGGTATTTATGCCGGTGGGTACCCAGGCCACGGTAAAGGCGATGACGCCGGAAGAGTTGATGACCATGGATGCCCAGATCAT
The DNA here is from genome assembly GCA_049324975.1 of Bacillota bacterium. Lineage (GTDB taxonomy): Bacteria > Bacillota > Thermincolia > Thermincolales > CAZWUW01 > JBMOPI01. Next base: position 12,825 of record JBMOPI010000030.1, on the reverse strand, counting down.
CCTCAGCAACACTTATCACCTTTACCTGCGGCCGGGGGCAGACCTGGTTAAGGAAGCCGGCGGGCTGCATAAGTTCATGAACTGGCCACGACCCATTCTGACGGACAGCGGCGGTTTTCAGGTTTTCAGCCTGGGCCCCCTGCGTAAGATTACCGAAGAAGGGGTGGAATTCAAGTCCCACCTCGACGGTTCCACCCATTTCATGAGTCCTGAAAAGGCTACAGAAGTCCAGATGGCCCTTGGCGCGGATATCATCATGTGTTTTGACGAGTGCGCCCCTTATCCGGCTACCTATGAATATACCCTGGCTGCGCTGGAACGCACCACCCGGTGGGCGGAACGGTGCAAGGCCGTCCACAACCGGGATGACCAGGCCCTTTTTGGCATCGTACAGGGCGGGATGTACCGGGAACTCCGGGAACGCAGCGCCAGGGAACTGGTGGCCATGGATTTCCCGGGTTACAGCATCGGCGGTCTGAGTGTGGGCGAACCCAAACCGCTTATGTACGAAATGCTCGGTTACACTGTGCCCCTTCTGCCGGCGGATAAGCCGCGGTACCTGATGGGTGTGGGTTCACCCGACTGTGTGCTGGAGGGGGTCATCCGCGGGGTGGATATGTTCGACTGTGTCCTGCCCACCCGGATTGCCAGAAATGGCACAGCCATGACCAGCCGGGGCAAAGTGGTAATCAAGAACGCCAAATATACCACGGATTTCAGCCCCCTGGACCCCGCCTGCGGCTGTTACACCTGCCGGAACTATACCCGGGCTTATATCAGGCACCTTTTTAAAGCGGAGGAGATCCTGGGGCTCCGGCTGATGACTGTGCATAACCTGCATTTTCTGCTGGACCTGATGCGGGAAATCCGGGCTGCTGTTGCAGAAGACCGGCTGATGGAATACAAACGGCAGTTTTTTGCCGATTATGGTTTGGAAGAAGAATAAAAAAGGATTTTTCTTATCATAAGTAGAATAAATAACCTTAACAACTCAAAAGGAGGGAAAAACCTTGCCGAAAGATGCCGGCGTAATCATTTATTTAGTTCTCCTGGTAGTGATTTTTTATTTTATGATTATCAGGCCCCAGCAGCAGAGACAGAAGAAGCACCAGCAGACCATGAAGAGCCTGGAACCCAACGTTTCGGTAACAACCATCGGCGGACTGATCGGTACCGTTGTTAAAGTCAAGGACAACACAGTGATTTTAAAAATAGCCGAAAATGTCAAGGTGGAATTGCTGAAAACCGCTATCGCTTACGTCAATCAGGACAATGAGCCTGCCAAGGAACAGTAGCAGCAGGAATTGAAAGCGGGGAATGAAAGGATAGACCGGCAGGGCTATCCTTTTTCCACGTTTTGCCTATAGCGTAAAAACTCCGGAATGGTATAATTAACTGCAGGCAAAACTAAAAGACGGACAGGAAAAGGAATTTACCGGCGGGAATAGAATATATAGAAAAATTCCGCGGGGAGGAGGTCCGGCCCTTTGATTACTTTGGAAGATGTAAAAAGAGACCCGATTGTTGACGTGTGCATCCGCCGGGGTAACGAAAACCTCGGGGTGATGGGCTTTACCGAACACGGATACCGCCATATTAACCTGATATCCCGGATCGCCAAAAATATCCTGGAGCGTTTGGCTTATCCCCGGCGGGAAATAGAACTGGCAGCTATCGCCGGGTACATGCATGACATCGGCAATGTCATCAGCCGTTATGACCATGGCCAGTCAGGCGCCACGCTGGCTTTCTATATCCTATCCCGGATGGGTATGCCGCCGGAAGAGATTTCTACTGTTATTGCTGCTATCGGCAACCACGAGGAAGAATACGGCCAGCCTGTCAACAGTGTGGCAGCGGCCCTGATCCTGGCCGACAAGTCCGATGTGCACCGGTCAAGGGTCAGGAACCAGGATTTTTCCACTTTTGATATCCATGACCGGGTCAACTACGCCGTGGAACACTCATTCCTGCGGGTGAACGGGGATACTAGGGCCATTACCATGGAATTGACCATTGATATTGAAATTTGCCCGGTGATGGAGTATTTTGAGATATTCCTGAGCCGGATGGTGCTCTGCCGGCGGGCGGCCGATTACCTTAAGAGCCATTTTGCCCTGGAAATCAACGGCGCTAAGCTGTTGTAAACCCTAAGCCCGGGCCTGGGGGAGGCCTGTCCCCTTCGTTGACAAGCCCTTTGACCGGGTATATAATTAACTTTGGAAATTTTCAGTCCCCATGATAAAGGAGGCAATATACATAATGCGCACCAAAAGTTTGGCGCTGCTGCTGGCTGTTTTACTGGCTATAGGAGCTGCGGGATTCTTGCTTTTTAATTACAGGGTATATCAGAAAAACATCGACCTTGGCCTTGACTTACAAGGGGGACTGCATGTCGAACTGGAGGCGGTGGATACGCCGGAAGCGCCGGTTACCAACGACTCTATAGAACGGGTGAAAAGCATTATCGAAAACCGGGTCAACCAGACCGGGTTAAAGGAAACCCTGATCCAGCGACAGGGCCAGCGCCGCCTGATTGTAGAGATGCCCGGGGTAAAAGACCCGAATAAAGCCATCGAACTTATCGGCCGTACCGCTATCCTGGAGTTCAGGACCGCGGACGGGCGGGTAGTGGTCAGGGGCCAGGATTTAAAGGATGCTCAGGCTACAACTGATCCTACAACTAACCAGCCCATTGTAAATCTGGAATTAAATGACGAGGGTGCCAGGAAGTTTTCCGAGATTACATCGGAATTAGTCCAAAAATATAGTGCAAGTGACCCCAAGCGAAAAATTGCTATTTTCCTTGACGAAGAGATGCTGCAAAACCCCACAGTAGACGAACCTATTACCAACGGAAAAGCTATGATTAGGGGCTATGCCTCGCTGGAAGAAGCCAACCGCATCGCGGTTTTGCTCCGCTCCGGGGCGCTGCCGGTAAAAGTAGAGACCCTTTTCAGCCAGGTGGTGGGACCGTCACTGGGCGCCGATTCCCTGGCTAAGTCTACCAAAGCCGGCATTTTCGGGATAGCAGCCATTTTAATTTTTATGATTGCCTATTACCGGCTGCCGGGGCTGATTGCCAATGTATCTTTGCTTGCCTATATGATGATTGTCCTGGGGGTTTTGGCGGCTCTGAACGCCACCCTTACCCTGCCGGGTATTGCCGGATTCCTCCTGTCCATCGGGATGGCGGTGGACGCCAACATCATTATTTTTGAAAGGCTTAAGGAAGAATTAAGGGAGGGGAATTCCCTCCGGCGTTCCGTAGAAGCCGGTTTTAAGCGGGCTTTCACCACCGTATTTGACGCCAACGCCACTACGCTTTTGGCGGCCGCCGTACTGTACTATCTCGGCACCGCCCCTATCCGCGGCTTTGCCATTACGCTCAGCATCGGTATCCTTACCAGCATGTTCACGGCCATTACCTTTACCCGGTTTCTGCTGCGGCTGACGGTGGACAGCAAGATTGTTAAGAACAATAAATGGTTCGGTGTATAGGAGGAAACGGGATGAATATTATCGGCAGGCGTAAAATCTGGTTTGCGATTTCCCTGGCCGTTATCGGCCTGGGCATAATATCGATGATTTACCGTACGGCTACCGTCGGGACACCGCTCAATGTGGGCATCGACTTCACCGGAGGCAATATCTTCGGCGTCGAGTTCAAGAAACCGGTCACCGTCCAGGAAGTGCGGGGGGTATTGAACGGCCTGGACCTGGGTAACAGCGTTATCCAGAAGACCGGAACCAATGAAGTGCTCATAAGGACCAGGGTGCTTGATAAAGAAGGTCAGGATAAGGTTTTAAGCGCCTTTGAGAAAGAGATAGGACCTTATAATAGTGATAAGTTACGGTTAGACAAGGTAGGTCCCACCATAGGGAAGGAATTGACGCGGAACGCACTGCTTGCTCTGACTGTAGCCTCGGTATTAATGGTAATCTACATAACTTTTCGTTTTGAATTTCTCTTCGGCATTGCAGCAATTTTTGCGCTGTTGCATGACGTGTTTGTCACCGTTGGTGTCTTTTCGATTTTCTGGTGGGAAATCGACAGTTCCTTTGTTGCTGCCGTGCTCACTATCATCGGTTACTCTATTAACGATACCATCGTTATCTTTGACCGGATCAGGGAAAACCTGCATAAACGGAAAAAAGGCGAGGATGTCGAATCCCTGGTCAATGACAGCGTCCTGCAGACCATGACCCGGTCCATCAATACTGTATTGACGGTGGTCATAGTTCTGGTAGCCCTGTTGGTATTCGGGGGCGGAACCATCCGGAACTTTACCCTGGCCATGCTGATTGGGGTTGTTTCCGGGGCTTACTCGTCTATTTTCAACGCCAGCCCGCTGTGGGTTGAATTCAGGAACTTTGCCAGGAAAAGAAGATTAGCCCGCGCTTGAGCCGCTATCCCTGAGAATCTTTCTCGGGGATTTGCTTTATACTACTCAGTAATTACCTTAGTTTAGACGAAGCAGGGAGTCATGGCGATGCTGTTGAAAATGTTGGTAATACTCATAGTTTTGACCGGAAGTATGCTGGCCTTGTGGCGGGGGTGGATAGGATTTGCAGCGCCCGTAGCCGGGCTGGGGATTTATGCATTTTTAAGCGGTTTCCACCAGATCAGTATGGTGCTGCTGATGATTTTTGCCGGTCTTACCGCTATCGTACAGCTGGCGGCTTGGGTGCTGGCCAGAAAATACCGGGACGGGAACCTGGCTTTTACCGGTGCGGGTATAACCGGCATGGCTACCGGACTTTTGGCCGGCATGATGCTGGGCACCTTTTTGGGATTCTTTTTCTGGTGGGATATCATCGGCAAGATTACCCTGCGGCCATTGGGGCTGGGTATCAAGCCAATTCTAAAAAGTTTTGCCGGGGGCGCCGTTAAATTTATTTACGGGATTATCATTACAGGAGTTGTATCGGTCTGGCTTTTCTGATACCGGCCCGGCTTAAAGTGGGGGAGCAGATTGAACGCCAAGGTTAATGCCGCTAAAGTTTCAGTGTTTTCCAATACCGTGCTGGTAGTTATGAAACTGGCGGTGGGCTTTTTTATGCACTCGGCCAGTGTGGTCGCGGAAGGGATCCATTCCGGCATCGACCTGGTAGCGGCGGTTATCGCCTATTTTTCCGTAAAAAAGGCCAGCGCCCCGGCGGATAAAAACCACCCTTACGGGCACGGCAAATATGAAAATGTCTCCGGTGCGGTGGAAGCGTTGCTGATATTTGCTGCTGCAATTATGATTATCCTTGAATCGTGGCGTAAACTGCAAGGTGGCGTCCATATGGAAGCCCCTGGCCTTGGCGCGGCGGTCATGGTTTTTTCTGCGGGGGTGAATTTTTTTGTCTCCCGCTACCTGCTGCGGGTGGCCCGGGAAGAGGATTCGGTGGCCCTGGAAGCCGACGCTCTGCATCTCAGGACTGATGTTTATACCTCCCTGGGCGTGTTTGCGGGGCTTGTGGCCATCAAAATCAGCGGCCGGCAAATCATTGACCCCATCATTGCGATCCTGGTAGCACTGCTGATCATCAAAGCGGCCTGGGACCTGACCGCAGAGTGTTTGAAAAACATGGTGGATGTCCGGCTGCCGGATGAAGAGGAAAGACTTATCAAAGAAGTGCTGCGGAAAAATGCCGGGGAATACCTGGAATATCACAAATTGCGCACCAGGAAATCCGGCGCGGAGCGGCACATCGACCTGCATGTGGTGGTGCCAAAAGACTATTCGGTGGCTCTCGGACATCAACTGGCCGGCAAGATTAAAGCGGAAATCAGGCAGGAGCTGCCCAATGCCCATGTGCTGATACATATTGAACCGTGTCACAGCTGCTGTCCGGATTGTCAAAACTCCTGCTCCATAGAGGAGGAAAAAAGAGGTTAAACCTCGAATAAGTTGGTAACAGACCGCGAGAGGGGGCGGGCACATGCAGTTTTATCTGCTCACAGCCTTGCTTTTTGCCATGCTGGTAGCCCTTTTTGCCGTACAGAACGCAGTAGAGGTGGATATTTTATTCCTGTTTTGGCAGATCGAGGGTATTTCCCTGGTGGTTGTGATTCTCGGTTCTGCTTTTATAGGAGCGTGTATAGCCGGGCTGGTCGGCTTCGTTAAGCAGCTGAGGCTGCGCAAAAGAGTACGGGCCGCCGCCGTGGATGTGGAACGGCTGGAGGCGGAAAATTATTACCTGCGCAAACAGCTGGAGGAGAAAAGAGGGCCGGGTGAAAAACCGGCGCCCGGCGTGATGTCCGGGGAGCCGGCGGAAGATGAAAAATACCGGTATTGAGGGGGAAAAACGGTGGTCAAAAGAAAAGCGCTGTTTATTAGCTTAATTATTACATTTTTCCTTTTAGCCGGCTGTACCGGCGGTAAGGATACCGGGAACGGGAAGTCCAGGGGCGGAGAAGACGCCGGGTATACCCCTGATAATGTGACGGTTACTTCCGCCGAGCATTTTCCCGCTGCTGCCGGCCTTTATAAACGGTTTGAGGGTCCTGATGATGAATGGGAAGAAACTGTGGGTGAGCCGGAGAAATTTGACGGCAAACAGGTTATCCCGATCCATACTAAGAAGTTAAATGTCAGGAAAACCGGGCCTGCCGGGGGCGATGACGTTGAGGTCGACGAATATACCAACTTTTATGTGGTAGGTCAAGAGGTTTTGTTTGTGGGCAGCCGGGCAAATATTGACAATCAGGTAGCCGACGAAAACATACCTGTGCCCTCGGTCATTTTCAAAACCGGGTTAAAGAAAGGCGAATCATGGACCTATGAGCTTTACTACCCGCCGGGGCAGGTTAAGGCAACTGTAGAAGGATTTGAAACCCTTACAACCAAAGCCGGGACCTTTAAGGGAACGGCCAAGATTAAGCTTGACTATAATTTTCTGGATGACGAAGGCCGGGAGATAACAGCCAGGCTATACGAGTGGTATGCACCCGGTTATGGTATGGTAAAATCACAGGGTGATGAAGAAGGGGTTACGGGAGAAGTTGTAGAAGTCAAAAAGGGGCGCTAGCCCCCTTACTCAATATTGGGGGATAAGAGATGACAGATAACATGAAGATATGGCGGTTGGCCAAAGAGCAGCCGGTGCTCCGGGAGATTTTTGCCCAAAAACTCGGTGTGCCGCCTATCGTGGCGCAAATCCTTGCTAACCGGGGGATCCTGACCCTCGATGAAGCCAGGATTTTTTTAAATGGCGACTTTTCTCATCTCCATGACCCTTTTTTGCTTAAAGACATGGACCGGGCGGTAGAGCGTATCAACAGGGCCCTGGCCGCCGGTGAAAAGATTGTGGTTTACGGAGATTATGATGCCGACGGCATTACCAGTACGGCTTTGCTCCTTGGGGTTTTAAGAGAAATGGGCGCGGATGCCGGTTACTATATCCCCAGCCGTATGGGGGACGGTTACGGTCTTAGTGTCCAGGCCCTGGAAATGTTAGCTGACCGGGGTGTATCCCTCGTTGTTACTGTTGACTGCGGGGTGTCGGCAGCGGCGGAGGTCGCCTTTGCTTTGGAACGGGGGATTGATGTGGTGGTCACCGACCACCACGAACCGCCTGAGGGACTGCCGCCGGCGGTGGCCGTGATAAACCCCAAACGGCGGGACTGCGGTTACCCCTTTAAGGAACTGGCCGGGGTAGGCGTGGCTTTTAAACTGGCCCAGGCCCTGACCGGCGCGCGGTCTGATGCCGGGGCAGGTGTCCCGGGGCGGGGGATACCCCTGCCGGAGATTTTACAGCGCCGGCTGGACATAGTCGCCCTTGGTACGGTGGCCGATATTGTGCCGCTGCAGGGCGAAAACCGTATCCTGGTAAAAGGGGGCCTGGCACAGTTAAGCAATACCTGTCATCCGGGTTTACAGGCTTTATTAAAGGTAAGCGGTTTGGCCGGCAAGCCGCTGGATGCTACCCGGCTTGCCTTCGGCCTGGCGCCGCGCCTGAATGCCGCCGGCCGGGTCGGCGACCCCGGGATGGCGGCGGAACTTCTTCTCACCGCCGACCAGGAGCAGGCCGCGCAGCTGGCCAAAAAACTGGACAAAGCCAATGACGAGCGGCAGGCGGTGGAGGCCCGGATCTTCGAACAGGCTGTGGAGATGACCGAAGCTGCCGGCCTGGCGCAAAACCGGGTGCTGGTGCTGGCCCAACCGGGCTGGCATGTCGGGGTCATCGGCATTGTGGCTGCCCGCCTGGTGCAAAAGTACTACCGCCCGGCTGTGTTGCTTTCCATTGAAGAGGGAACGGCCAAAGGGTCGGCCCGCAGTATACCCGGATTTAATATTTTTGAGGCCCTTTCCGCCTGTAGTTCCCTGCTGGTAAAGTACGGGGGGCATAACCAGGCTGCCGGGCTTACTCTGGAGGCCCGGCGCATTGATGAATTTTATGCCGCCCTGGAGGCACATGCCCGGGAAAGTATGGCTGACGAGCAGCTTATCCGTCAGGTAGCCATTGACGGGGAAGTATGCCTGACTGATCTGAATTGCGAACTTTACGGTCATCTGGAAAGGCTGGCCCCTTTTGGCTGCCAGAACCCGGGGCCGGTGCTGGTATCCCGGGGGACTATGGTGTTGGACTGCCGGAATGTGGGCGCGGATGGCTCCCACCTAAAGATGCGGTTGCAAAAGGAACAGTGCGTGCTGGATGCCATCGGTTTCGGCCTGAGCAGCCACCCCGGCTTAAAGGATGCCCCGGCGGGCCTGGATGTAGCCTTTGCGCTGGAACGGAACGAGTGGAACGACCGGGTCACCCTGCAGCTGAATGTAAAAGACCTGAAGCCGTCCCACGTGCCGGACAACCCTTTTGCCACCGGGGAGGCGGCGGCCTGCGCGGCAGCCGGCTCAATACCGGGCGCCGCCGCCGGTGGGAGCACGACCGGCGCCACTGCGGCCGCAGAGGGGGCAGCGGAATTTTTGGATGAACTGTTCAGCCAGGCGCCGGAACTCCTGGTAGATGATTATTACCGGGATATCGGTGAGCGGGATGAATTTTATACCAAGGTCGTCGGGGTAACCTTTGAATACCGGCAGGATATTGTCCGCCAGCTGCATGAAGGGGAGAAACTGAACCTGGTGCGGGAGTCGGACAATGCCCATGACCCCAATGCCATCCGGGTTGAACGGTCGGACGGGAGCCAGGTGGGCTACCTGAACGCCCGGCTGGCCAGGAACCTGGCGCCGTATATAGACCAGGGGGAACAATACCTAACTTTGGTTTCCCAGGTAACCGGCGGTGATGACCGGAGCTACGGGGTAAACATAGTTGTACAAAAGGTGACGGAAGCCGACCGGGCCGCCCGGCAGCAGGAATTAAGACAGGTCCGGAACCGGCTGCGGGCTTTGCCTGACGACGCTTTACTGGAGCAAATCCGTGCCGCCCTGCTGGGGTCGTACGAGTATCGGGAAAAGCAGCGGGAAGCCCTGGACTGTCTTTTTGAGGGATTCAATACCCTGGCTATTTTCGGCACCGGCCGGGGCAAGTCCGCCGTATTTCAGACTATGGCGGCATATAAAGCCCTCCGGGGGGGCGAACTTACTGTTATCCTGTACCCGCTCAGGGCCCTGGCCAATGACCAGTACGAGGCTATGGCAGCCAAATTCGCGCCGCTGGGGCTCCGGGTCTGCCGGGGCAACGGCTCATTATCTGCCGCTGAGCGGGCCGAACTGTTTGGCGCCCTGGAAACTGGGGAAATCGACATTCTCCTGACCACCCCCGAGTTTATCAGCCATCACCTGGACAAGATTTGGGCCATGCCTAAAAAAATCGGCTTCCTGGTGGCGGACGAAAGCCACCATATCGGTGCGGCTTCTACTTCCCACCGACCGGCATACAAGAAGCTGGACCGGATGCTGGAACAGCTGGGCGGCCCCCTGGTCCTGGCTGTTACGGCCACCGCCGGGGAAGAGGTGGCCGACGAGATAGTTTCTGTGATGAAAATAGAGAAAGTGGTTGTCGACCCTCATGTCAGGGAAAACCTGCAACTGGTCGACAAAAGGGATGTTATCGATAAAAACGGATATATCAGGGACCTGGTGTGGCCGGGGGACAAGACCATCGTTTATGTCAACAGCCGCCTAAAGGCGCTGGAACTGGCCCTCTATCTCAGGGAAAGCGTCCCCCACCTGGCTTCCCGCATATCTTTCTACCATGCCGGATTAAACCACAAACAACGGGCGACAGTGGAAAAACTGTTCCGCACCGGGGAGCTTGCCGTTGTAGTAACTACATCGGCCTTTGGTGAGGGGATCGATATCCCTGATGTCCGGCATGTGGTGCTTTACCACCTGAATTACAGCTACACCGAGTTTAACCAGCAGAGCGGCCGGGCCGGCCGTAACGGTGAAAAGGCCGAGATACACCTGCTCTGCGGCCGGCGGGACCTGGCCATCAACAGGTTTATCCTGGATGCCGCGGCGCCGGACCGGGAGTTTTTGAGCAAACTTTACCTGATCCTGAAGGAACGGGCCAAGCGGCAGCATCCGGTGGAGGATACAAATGATGAACTGGCCCGGGCCCTGCAGAAGGCCGGTATCAGGAATGCCAAAGATTCGGCTGTGTCGGCCGGCATCGGCATTTTGGAAGAACTGGCCCTTTTACAGCGGGAAATTATCGGCCGGGAACGGAAGATTACCCTTTGCCCGCCGCCCGGCGAAAAAATTGAACTGGAATCATCCCTGCGTTATATGGAAGGCCAGCAGGAAAAAGAATGTTTTGACGAATTCCAGGCCCTGTTTTTCCGGGCTGAGGCTGATACCCTGTTGGAGCTGGTGAACCGGCCTATTTATCCGGAGAAGTACCTGTGATATAATTAAGGAATATGAACCTTCACCACACTGAACGACGAAAGAAGGTATAGAGTGGGCCTGAAAAAGTTGATCGCCGAGGTGAAAAAATACAATCCTGAAGCTGATATCGATTTCCTGAAAAGGGTTTACACCTTTGCCGAGCAGGCCCACGAAGGTCAGCTGCGCATCTCAGGGGAACCCTTTATTACCCATCCCCTGGGTGTGGCTGAAGTACTGGCGAAGCTGGAACTGGACACCATAACCATCGCGGCAGGGCTGCTGCATGACGTGGTGGAGGATACGGAGATACCCCTGGAAACCATTGAAGAGCAGTTCGGCGCGGAGGTTGCCCTGTTGGTGGACGGGGTTACCAAGCTGAGCCGGATTGAATTTAAAAATAAAATGGAACAGCAGGTGGAAAACTTACGCAAGATGTTTTTCGCCATGGCCAGGGACATCCGTGTCATCCTGATCAAACTGGCCGACCGCCTGCACAATATGCGCACTTTAAAGCATATGACGCCGGTCAAACAACGGGAAATTGCCGAAGAGACCCTGGAGATCTTTGCGCCCCTGGCCCACCGGCTGGGCATTTTCAAGATGAAATGGGAACTGGAGGACCTGGCATTAAGGTACCTGGAACCTGATAAATATTACGCCCTGGTAGATGGTATTGCCCAAAAAAGGGCGGAACGGGAAGCTTACATCTCCACGGTTACGGAATTACTGCGTGAAAAACTGCATGCGGTGGGTATCGAAGCCGATATCCAGGGCCGACCCAAAAATTTCTACAGTATTTATAATAAAATGATCCGCCAGCAAAAGGAATTGGCGGAGATTTATGACCTGATCGCCGTCCGGGTGCTGGTGGAAAGCGTCAAGGACTGTTACGGCGCCCTGGGCATCATTCACACCCTCTGGAAGCCCATCCCCGGTCGGTTCAAGGATTACATCGCCATGCCCAAATCAAATATGTACCAGTCGCTGCATACCACGGTAATCGGGACACAGGGCGAACCTTTTGAAATTCAAATCCGCACCTGGGACATGCACCGAACCGCCGAATACGGGATCGCCGCCCATTGGCGCTATAAAGAAGGACAGAAGGGCGACGAGGATTTCGAACAAAAACTTTCCTGGCTCCGGCAGCTGCTGGAATGGCAGAATGACATGGGGGACGCCCGGGAATTTATGGAGACCCTGAAGATCGACCTGTTCTCCGATACGGTGTTTGTCTTTACACCCAAAGGCGACGTGGTTGAACTGCCGGCCGGGTCCACACCGATAGATTTTGCCTACCGGATTCATACCCAGGTAGGGCATCGCTGTATCGGCGCCAAAATCAGCGGTAAAATTGTGACCCTGGATTACCAGCTGAAAAACGGCGATATTGTTGAAATCGTCACCACCAAAGTCGCCAACGGCCCCAGCCGGGACTGGCTGAACATAGTCAAAACGTCGGAGGCCCGGAACAAGATCAGGGCCTGGTTTAAAAAAGAAAACCGGGAAGAGAATATAGTGAGGGGCCGGGACATCCTCGAACGGGAAGTCAAAAAGCTGGGCGAAGAGCCGGCTGAGGTGCTGAAGCCGGAACGTTTGACAGACATTTTGAAAAAGATGAACCTGGTGGCGTTGGACGACCTTTATGCCGCTGTCGGCAACGGTGCCGTTACGCCCCAGCAGGTGCTGACCAGGGTACGGGAAGATCTCAGGAAAGATAAGGCCTTTAACCTGGAAGAACTGCTGAAAAAAGAACCCAAAAAACATAAAAAGACTGCCAGCCATGGGATTATCGTCAAAGGCGAAGAAGATGTCTTAATCAGGCTGGCCCGCTGCTGCAACCCGGTGCCGGGGGATCCCATCATAGGTTACATTACCCGCGGCCGGGGGGTTTCGGTCCACCGTAAGGACTGTCGGAATATCCTGCAGCATGAGGCGGATGAAACTGAGCGGATGATTGAAGTCACCTGGGACGAGGCTGACCGTGGATCATATCATGTACACCTGGAGCTTTCCGCTATGGACCGGGCCGGTCTTC
>JBMOPI010000029.1:0-14546 GCA_049324975.1 Bacillota bacterium | reverse complement strand
CACCCGGGAACAGGACAATCTAAGGTTGTTTACCCGCATTCCCAGAAATACTCCTCAGTGGAAGGCCCGGTACAAACGCCGAACCACTGCAGAACGCTGTTTTAAGCGCCTAAAGGAAGATTACAGCGATATGTGCCCCCTTATCTGGCAATGGTTTGATAATTCCAGGGCCCAGGCTGCCTAGACTTTTTTGGCGGTTCACTTTATAATGCTTAGCTTTATTAAACCGTGGCTAAGCCTATTTGGCATGCCTGGATTTAGATTAAGTTTCTGTTCAACAAAAATTTCTGCTTAAAAACTAACAATATTGCCCCTTTTGGTCAAAAATCCTCATATTGTTTCAAGGCTTTTCCGAGAGACTACTATATATTCATAATGGTGTAAAAAAAACCGGCCTCGGCCGGTTAATTCTTTTTATTAAACAGGCAATTGGTCCGGTAACAGTGATAAAAGCTATATAAAACATATAAAACAATGCCTGTTTCCAAGGTATAAACGAGGTATTCATAATAGAAAAGATGGTAAGTAACCATATCAACAGGTTCCATATTGGTAAATTCAGGCAGATAAGCCCAGCCGGTTATAAGGGTACCGGTTCCCACAGAGACACCTAAAAGGATCAGGGCTTTATAATCGCGGTAAAATTTATAGATGTAATAATGCAATGCAAGGGTTATGGCAATGAACATGCCAAGTCCGGAAACCCGCAGGATGTGGTCAAAAAAATGGATCAATAAAGGTAAACCAACCAAAAGCATAACTATTTCACTTACATTCAGCAATAGTTCTTGTCTGGTAAAGCGATTCCAGCCCATATCGTCACTTCCTTATTAAAAAGGCTTCGCTGGCGCGAAGCGCCGAGTTAGCCTTTTTTATAACGCAGGCGTTGTTATACTTTCTATGGTGCAAAAAAACCTGCCTTGACAGGGGTTGTCAAAGGCAGGCTCTAAGGCCTTATTTACTCCTTCGGCAACCCGGCTGTCATGGCAAACGCTGTAGACCCGTGGTTTTGTGTCCCCGGCTTTCACCGGGTTTACGTTTTCGGGAATTTTTTTCTAATAATATAATTCTACTAATATTATTCTACAAATAAGAAAAAATTCCTTTTTATTTGTGAAAATAATCTCAAAAATATTTAAAACAGCTATTGCATAAAACTAAAATGAAGATTATAATAAAACCAGGACATACCCAAAGGGGGTAATGGTATTATAGATTGTGCGGTTGGTAACTAGAGAAGCTTAGAACAAGAAAGGAGCGTTTTAAATGCGGAATGAACTGAGGGAAATTTTTGGGGACAGGGTATCTTTTGACAAGGTTGAACGCATGGTTTATGGGCACGACGTCGCCAGCCTCCCCGCGGCCGTAGAAAAACTGGTGATAAAGACCCCTGACGCGGTGGTACAGCCGGAAAACGCCGAAGAATTAACCAGACTGGTCAGGTTTGCCCGTTCCAAGAAGATCCCCCTGGTGCCCCGCGGCGCTGCAACCAGCGGTTATGGCGGTGTGATTCCGATTAAGGGCGGTATTGTTGTTGCTTTTACACGGATGAATAAAATCGGTATTGTCGACAAAGAAAATATGCGGGTTACAGTACAGCCCGGGGTTATCTGGTCCACCCTTGAGGATGAATTAAAGAAAAACGGCCTGATGTTACGCCTCTACCCTTCCAGTGCGCCCGGCGCCACTGTTGGCGGCTGGATTGGTGAAGGCGGTTCCGGTATCGGCAGTTATGAGTATGGTTACATTAGTGAAAATGTTATTGAAGCTAAAGTTGTGACCCCCACCGGTGAACTGAAAACCTTTTCCGGCGCTGACCTGAATATTATTAACCGGGCGGAAGGAACTACCGGCTTTATCGTGGAAACAACCCTGGCGGTCCGGGAACTGGATGAAGAGAAACTTATGCTGACAGCTTTTGACGATTTCCGGGAACTTATTGCTGCCGTAAAAGAAGTCAACAAAGCCAAGCTGCCGCTCTGGCATGTGAACTTTACCACCGCTGATTTTATCCAAAACAAAGCGGAAGCCGTACAGCTGGCAAATGAAATGGATACATTGAGCCATGGTGGCCACGGCAGCAACGTCCACCCGCCTCACGGCAAACACCTGCTGATGATTGTATACCCCGGTAAACGGGCAAATGAGGTTGAGACCAATTTGCTTGCGGTGCTGTCCGCTCATAATGGTGATGTTTTACCTAAGGACGTTGCTGAACACGAGTGGGCTGAACGGTTCTATACCATGCGGGTGAAAAATCTTGGCCCTTCCCTTATCCCCAGTGAAGCTATTATCCCTCTGGATACCATCGCCAATGTGGTCGAAGAATCCCAACGCAAACTTGAGGGCATCTCCATAGAAGGAAGCCTGGTTTACCGTGATGATGTGACCTTACTGGCCTTCCTCACCGGAGACGAGCGTACTGCCGCCTATAACGTGGGTTTTGCCAAGTCCCTGGTGATGATGGATATCGCCAAGGAAAACGGCGGCCGGGCATATTCCGTCGGCCTTTACTTCACTGATGATGCCGAGGAAGCCCTCGGTAAGGAAAACCTTAGTAAAATCAGGGATTACAAGCATACCACCGACCCGGATAATATCATGAACCCCGGCAAGATCCTGGTGGAAACCGGTAACCCCTCACTCCTCCGGAATGCCATGAGAATGGCCAAAATAGCCGGTGAGCCATTGCTGGATGTAGCCGAAAAATTCCTCAGCAGCAAACCCAAAGTCCAGAAGAAACTGGTCGATATGATTACAAGGGCATCCTTCGCTTGCGCCCAGTGCGGATACTGCACCGATACCTGTACTCTCTATATGGGCACCGGCTGGGAGAGCTATACCCCCCGGGGTAAATGGTACATCCTGAGGCAGTACCTGAAGGGCAAGATCGATCTTGACCAGCAAACGGTAGATAAATTCCTCATGTGCACCACCTGTAAACGCTGTAACCCGGTTTGTCAGGTCAACCTGCCCATTATGGAGCTCTGGGATACTTTCAGGCCGATACTGGTAAACGAAATGGGCTTTGCCACATACAATGCCTTCCAGATGATGGGCGCCAGCGTGGAAAGCGACCTGAATATCTGGGCCGGCCGCCGCAGTGAGCGGGATGCCTGGGTGCCGGAGGATGTGACTGTAAAGGAAAGCGCCGATATCGCTTACTGGGCCGGCTGTACTGCTTCCCTGGTTACAACGGATACGGCTGTCAATGCTGTTCACATCCTCAAGGAAGGCGGTGTGGAGTTCTGTACCCTGGGACAGGATGAAGGCTGTTGCGGCACTCCAATGTTGGTAGCCGGTAAGCTTGACACCTTTGAATTTATTTTGCGCAACAATATTGAAGGACTGCAAAAACGCGGCGTCAAGGAAGTAGTTATCTCCTGCCCGGGCTGCTATATGGCTTTTGCCCACGCTTATCCGGTCTGGGCCAAAAAGCTGGGTTACGATTATGATTTCAAGCTGACCCACATTTCGGAAATGGCTGAACGGTTAATTCAGGAAGGCAAACTGAACTTCAAGAAGCCCATTAATAAGAAGCTGACCTGGCATGACTCATGCCATATCGGGCGGCACAGCGGTATTTACGATGCCCCCCGGAACGTAATCAAAGCCCTGCCCGGGGTTACCTTCGAAGAAATGGCCCACAACCGCGAAGATGCCCTCTGCTGCGGCAGCGTGTTGACCAGGATCGGTGACCCGCCGGTATCCGATAAGCTGGGCGCTATGCGGGTGCAGGAAGCCGCCGATATCAAAGCTGACGCCATGCTGGCCACCTGCCCCTGCTGTCAGGTGCAGCTCAGGGTATCTGCCGACAAAGAGGGCATTGATGTCCCTATCCTTGATTTCAGTGCCGTGGTTGCCGAGGCCTTAGGTTACGAGGCTATGAACAGCACCGATTTCACCCTGTATATGTGGGGCGTGTTTGAAAAAGCCCTGGAAATCATGACCGTTGACGGTATCGTGGATATGATGAGCAACATGATGCCGGAAATCATGGCCGCCATGCCGGGGGCTATGCAGCCTATGATGAAAGGGATGGAGGCACTGCCCGGTCCGGTGCAGGCCCCTGCCCTCTCCGCCATGGAAAAAATGATTCCCACGTTGATGCCAAAATTGCTGCCCAGTATGATGCCTAAGCTGCTGCCAAGGGTTATAGAACTGATGGAAGAAGCTATTCCCGATATGCCTGATGCCATGAGAGAAAAACTGCCAACTTTATTGCCCAAGGTAATGGATCAGATTATGCCCCATATGCTGCCCGAAGTGGCTCCCAAGTTAGCACCCAAGATGACCGAATATATGCGCAGCAAGAAACAGAAAGCCGCAGGATAAAAAGATTTAATTATAAAAAATATAACCACAGAGTTCACAGGAGGACGCAGAGAATAATAATATATATTCTCTGTGATCTCTTGTGAACTCTGTGGTTTTTTGTCCCACCATAGGAAAGTATAACGCGCCTGCGGTATAAAAAAGGCTAACTCGGCGCTTCGCGCCAGCGAAGCCTTTTTAAAAAATCTATGTAATAATCTACTTTTTAATCAACACTTCAGTCCCCAGCGGAATATATTCAAACAGTTCTTCCACATCTTTGTTATACATACCGATGCTGCCGTTGGTCCAGGAACTGCCCAACAACGGCGACCCGCCGCCGTGGATCCCGATGATTCCGCCCAGCGGGGTATCTTTAGGGGGCGGGACGTGTTCCAAAGCGGCCTTCTCTATGGCCAGAAAATCCTTGCTTGTAATCAGGCCTTCTTTAAAACCACGCTTGGCGTCTTCGAAATTAGGGTAGTTCAGCCCCAGCCAACGGGAACCTAAAAAGCGTCTGGGTGTACCGAAAGAGGTTTTTTCAACAACATAATAAGTACCTTCAGGCGTAAGATTGTCTTTGTCTTTAATTTTGGCGTCAAGGGATGGGTTGGTACCCAGAGAGACGGTATAGGTTTTTAACAGCCTGTCTCCGTCAAACACAATAAGTGTTTTCTGTCTTTTGGAGACAATTATCCGGGGTTTGGAAATTTTACGGTCAATCACTATCTCTGACAGCGGCCGGTGCGGTTCATCCGTCATGCTGTCCCTCAAAAAAACGGCCAGCAGGTTTCCCTGATGACCCCAAAGGTAAAATAGAGCTGCCAGGACCAGCAGGAGTATGCCGGATAACTTCATGGTCCGTTTTATTATGTAAAGTTTAGACAAAGGGGCCTCCAAATTTCAGTTAATTTATGGCATCATTAGTAGTGACATAGAGGTTTAACAGCTTGGGTCCCAGCATAACCAGACCGGCAGCCACAATGATAACCAGGATAGCCAGGAGCACGCTGTACTCAGTAAGTCCCTGCCCGCTTTCTTCCAGCAGGCTGTTGATAAATTCTGACATGGCTTATCCCTGCCTTTCTTTGTGTGAAAAAATAAGCCCTTTTCCAGGGCTTATTTTGGTGTTTGAATGTTCTTGAGATTAACCCGGGCAATCATAGCAACCAGTACCAGGGTTGCAAACGAAGCTAATGCGCCGAAAATAATTCCGTCTAAAGATGACTTAAAAAAACTTGCGTCCATCCCCTTCCCCCCTTTAAGACTAATATATTATTATCCAACAAGGTAACTGATTACATCGGTTTGGCCGGTTTTTGCCCTTCTTTAGCCTCATGAAAAGTTCTGGCCATACACATGGTGCATATATAGACGGCCTTGGGGTTTTTGGAGAGCTTATTGTAATCGACATGTTCCGGTGTAATACCTTCTTTTTTACCACACATCATACAACGGACTTCCATTGTAATCCCTCCTTATGAAAGGCTCTATTAATTTTAATATAGCATAATATTTTAATTCCGCACAGATGTTTTGCAGAAAAATTACACTTGGGCGTGATGCGGTTCACGGGAAATTTTCATAATCGCCTTGGTAACTTCAGTAATAACTTTTGTTTTTGTTTCCAGATATGTAGAAAGGATTTTCGAAAAAACCTCCCCCCGGTTTGTTACATAATATTGCGGGGTCAGATTGTTTAAGGCCTTGGCCATAATGTCCATCCTGCATTGTTCACATTTACATATATCATCACGGGTCGCCAGAATCTCATTAAGAACCTCTTTTACCACCGTTTCGGTATAGTTATGAAGTTCCAATCTCTACCACCCTTTCACAGCGGAAGTCAAATGCATACCATATTATTTAATTCACTAAAAAATGCGGAAATCCTTCATCAAAAATCAACATTTTTCTAGCCATTTTTTTATAAAAATTGCAGCAGCTTCCGCCATTTGCAGATATCCTTCACGGTCCGGGTGTACATCATCAAGCAGGCTTACAGGGCCGAAGTCAAGAACTGCAATTCTGTTAGCCTCACAATAATCCACAATCCAACGGCGGTATTCGGCCAGCCGCCCTTCGATAAAGGAGTCATCTGCAGGGATTGGCAGGCCAAGGGCGGGCGTAATCCGGTGGCTTTCCGCTTTCTCAACCAGGGCGTGGCAATTGGCGGCGTATTGTTTTAGCGGCATACTAAGACAGGCGTCATTGGTTCCGGCCATCATTATTAAGTGCGAAGGCTTCAGGGCGGCCACATCCCCGTTAAACCGCCGGATCAGGTCTTCCGTGGTGTCCCCGTTGACACCTTTGTTAACCAGTGATACGCCGGTAGTTTCTGCGGCGAGTTTAACCCACGAAAAGTCAGGACCCCAGGGAAAACCCCAGGTGATACTGTCACCGAGGCAGACAATCGTCAAGTTCAAGCACCCCCGCCGGCCAGTAATTCCAGACTGGCTAACTGTTCCCTGGTGCCAAGGACTATCAGCAGGTCGTTGCCAAGGATAATATCGTCAGCTGAAGGGTTGCTGATGATTTCGTCACCGCGTTTAATGGCCACCACCATCGTCCCTGTTTTTTGCTTGATTTGTGAATCCCTGAGTTTTTGACCGGCCAAAGGTGAACTGGCATTGATGATAATTTCTTCAATTTCTATTTCCACATCCTGGCGGTGAATCAGTGTTTCCACAAAATCAACGGATACCGGTTTTAGTATAGATATTGCCATCCTCCGGCCACCCATTACCGATGGGGAAATCACCTTGTCGGCGCCGGCCCTGATAAGTTTGGTTTTGGATTCAGCCAGGTCCGACCTGGCTACCACCATCAGTCTGGGATTCAGTTCCTTGGCCGTCAGTGTTACAAAAACGTTTTCCGCATCGCCGGGCAGTGCTGAAATCAACCCTCTGGCCCGGTCAATGCCGGCCAGGTGGAGCACCTCGTCTTTGGTGGCGTCATCGTTGATGGTCAGCAAACCATCTTCCAGCAACCTGGCAGCCGTTTCTTCATTTTTATCAATGACAACAAAAGGCACTTTTTCCTTTTGCAGCCGCAGGATTACGTGATGGCCGACCCGGCCTGCCCCGCATATAATTATATGGTCTTTTAAAGCACTTATTTTCTTTAACATTTTAGTCCTCCCCATGAAATTTTTCAGGTGGCCTTCCAACACGGTGCCCATAATAGTACCAAAAGCGTACGCGACCATACTGAATCCTACTACAACCAGAAAAATTGTAAATATGCGCCCCAAAACAGTGTGTGGGGAGATGCTGCCAAAACCGGTGTTGGTTGTTGTTATAATAGCGATAGTTACTGAAATGGCATCCAAGAGGGAATAACCTTCTATGGTCATAAATCCCCAAATTCCTACTATAGCGACAAGAAGAACTGACAGTGTGGCAAATAAAATTTTTCTGACCGGACCCAATTGCATCACTCCAATAAAGGCATGGTATAAAAAAAGGCCTTAAGACTTAAGCTTAAGGCAAACACCTTAATATGTTTTAAGGTGAAGGCGGGCTTTAATGATTCACTGTTGAAAAGCATATAATTGCGTTTGCAACAGTATAAAAAAGGCTAACTTGGCGCTTCGCGCCGGCGAAGCCTTTTTATATCGGTAATAGTTATGTTTCTACACAAAACAACATTTTCCTGCAAAAATCGAAAAATATTTTAAATTCTATTTTTCCATTGCCAGTTCTACGATTCTCGCAACCAGATCAGGGAATTCCAGGCCTGCCGCCCGGGCAGCATCCGGGAAAAGGCTGGTGGCCGTCATACCGGGAATGGTATTGACCTCCAATACATAAGGTTTGAAGTCCTTGTCGACGATAAAATCAACCCTGGACAGCCCCCGGCAGCCGACGGCCTGATAAGTTTGCAGGGCTATTCGCTGAATCTCCTGTTGTACTTGTGACGGTAGCCGGGGCGGGATGATATGGTCGCTCATCCCTGCTGTATATTTCGTCTCATAATCATAGACCCCAGTGGTGGTGACAATCTCTATCAACGGCAGGGCCACCGGATCCCGGTTCCCCAGGACGGAAGCCGTCACTTCCACCCCTGGTATCATTTTTTCAATCAGGACTTCTTCATCATATTCCATGGCCAGCTTCAGACCGGGTAGAATCTCCTCTTCCCTGTGCACAAAAGCCACTCCGATGGAAGAGCCCTGGGTAGGGGCTTTCACCACCATCGGCAGGCCAAGTTCTGCCTTTATCTGCTCAACAGCCTTTTCAGTGTTTTCTGCAATATCATGCTTGTTGATAAAAATATACCCCGGGGTGGGAATGCCTGAGAAGACCAGTATTTTTTTGGTCATTATCTTGTCGATGGCAATTGCGCTGGCCAGCACCCCCGGCCCTGTATAAGGGATACCCATCAGCTCCAGCAGGCCCTGAATTGTCCCATCCTCGCCGTACTTTCCGTGCAGGGCAAGAAAAACCATGTCTGCTTTTTCTTTTTTCAGGTTTTCCACAATATATTCATCCACATCAATGGTAACAGCGTCAAAACCTTTCTGCTGCAAAGCCTCAAACACGGCTTTCCCTGTCCGTAATGAAACCTCGCGTTCGGCCGACCGGCCGCCCATCAGGACGGCAATTTTCATAGTCATTGTCCACCTCCGTGTAATTTACCGGGATAAAGTCATAAACTGGCCTGCCGGCGGATTGACTTATATTCTTTCAAACGGGCTGCCAGTTCCGGGGGAACGTACAGTTCGCCTAAGACCACGGGCGTTATGGTGCCATGGTAGTCGCTGCCGCCGGTCATCAGCAGCTTTCGCTCCCCGGCAAGCGCCCCGTATCGGGCAATGAATTCAGCCCGGCGGGGCCCGAAATAGTAATAATATACTTCTATCCCCTCTACCCCCAGCTCAAGCAGCCGCTCCACCACCTCATCATCGCCGATTAAACCCGGGTGGGCCAGTACCGGGATGCCGCCGGCTTTTTTTATTAACTCTACCCCATATGCAAAGGGATAGTCGTGACAAGTATAAGCCAAACCCTGCTGATTCAGGTATTTTTTCAGGATGTTCACGGCATCCATTTTGGAATGGATATAACCGGCCTCATGCATGGCCTGCATGATATGGCCTTTGCTTACGGTGCTGCCGTCCTGGGCAAAGGGCAGCACGTCATCCCAGGCGATTTTAAAGCCGAATTCATTCAATTTTTCCACGGTTTTCCGGGCACATTGGGTCCGGGCCTTCCTCAATTCATTCAGCTGCTTCTGAAACCAGCGGTTTTTAACGTTAAAACAATAACCCAGCAGGTGGATTTCATGGTCTTCGAAACTTGTTACCAGTTCTACCCCGGGGATTACCTCTACACCGAGAACGCGTCCGGCTGCAGCAGCCCGGGCATAACCGTCTGTCGATTCGTGGTCGGCCAGGGATATCACCTGTAAACCGGCCTGGGCAGCCAGTTCCACCACCTGTTCCGGTCTTAAGTTGCCGTCTGATGAAGTTGTATGAATATGCAGGTCGATTGTCATGATTTCCTCCCGGTTCCTGTCAGGCTACAAATTAACACCCGGATTACTATTGACGAAAGGGCTTATTTTGGTTATACTATTCTTGTTCCACCATAGGAAAGTATATCGCGCCTGTGGTATAAAAAAGGCTAACTCGGCACTTCGCGCCAGCGAAGCCTTTTTAATAAAGTTGATATACAGGGGAGTAGCTCAATTGGTAGAGCGGCGGTCTCCAAAACCGTAGGCTGCGGGTTCAAGTCCTGTCTCCCCTGCCATTTAAATGTTACAAACGAGTGGGCAGCACTCGTTTTTTTGCTTTCTTTGCTGCCTCATTCTTCAGGTTCAGATAATCCTGGCTCAGGATGCCCATGATATATATATCGTGGAATATGTTCGCCCTGTATAGTCCCTGGCGCTGGACCCCCTCCACCTTAAAGCCGATCTTTTCATAAGCCTTTATTGCCCGCAGGTTATAATCAAAAACCTCCAGGCCGATGCGGTTGAAATCCAGCCTGGTGAAAAGGTAGTCAAGCAATGTGATTAAAGCGTCAGTTCCGTACCCCCGGTCCCAGAAATCCTTTTCGCCAATCAGCATGCCCAGCTCAGCCTTTTTGTTTTCTTTATCAATTTCACCCAAAGAAATAAAGCCGATGGCTTTTTTTTGTTTTGTTTCCACCAGCAGGCGGATGCTGTCGGTGCTGTCCATGCGGCGGTCAAAGCGCTTGTTTTCTATCTCTATGCTGGTGTGGATCGGACCGCCCCGGACCAGGTCAGCTATCTCCGGGTCGGATTTCCACTTTACAATATTTAGGATATCCTCGCGGACGAGGGAGCGGACATTAACTTTGGTCCCTTGGAGAAACATCATTCACCTCCTGAAAATCATATTTATTACTTTGACAGTGACCTTTAAGATTCCTCCATGCAGCCTTTTTGATGTGGTAAAAAGGCTGCTGCCGCATAATATTTTTAGCAGGCGGATTTAGGAGGCAGTCATGACAAGGTCTTCTTTTGTTCTGGGAGCGTTAATATTATTAATTGCGGCGGCTTTCAACAGGGTCCTGGGTTTTGTTTTCCAGGCTGTGGTTTTTCGCCTGATCGGCGCGGAGGGCGTCGGCCTGTTCAATCTGGTCTACCCAGTATACATATTATTGATTGTCATCACTACCGCCGGAATCCCCCTGGCCCTGTCAAAGATGGTGGCCGAGGAGTCAGCCAGGGGCAATCACGCCGGCGCCAGGCGGATTTTCCACATTGCCCTGGCCGTCCTTTTTTGCATTGGCTTTTTGATCACCTTAATCACATATTTTTCATTACCCTTATTACTAAAGTATGTATTTGTAAACAAAAAGGTTTATATTTGTTTTCTGGCCATGTTACCCGGGGTTTTTATCGTGGCTATGACTTCTGTGTTCCGGGGTTATTTCCAGGGCATGCAGCAGATGACACCGCCGGCCTTAAGCCAGGTCTCGGAACAAATCACCAGAGTGGTGGCCGGCCTATTACTGGCCTATTATTTCCTGCCCCGGGGCATAGAATACGCAGCGGCGGGCGTGGCTGCCGGCGGTGTGCTGGGTGAGTTGGGCGGCCTTATTGTTTTGCTCACCGTTTATTTTAAAAGAATACACAGTTATCCAAAAACCAGGCCCGTCCCTAATCCACCGCTGCCGGTTATCCTGCGGGAATTTTCAAAGTTATGCACACCCATCACCGCCGGCAGGGTTTTGGCCACCCTGCTGCTATCTGTGGATACATATCTAATTCCCTACCGGCTCCAGGCGGCAGACTTGACAGTCACCGAGGCCACCGCCCAGTATGGTTTGCTTAGCGGTGTGGCTATGACCCTGCTGTTTGTCCCCACTGTTTTGACCATTTCTCTGGCAACTACCCTGGTTCCCGCAATATCGGAAAGTGATGCCACAGGCCACACGGCGGCAATTCGCAAAAGGGTCCATGACGCTGTTAAAATAACGGTTATCGGTGGGCTGCCTTTTTTGGTCTTGTTTTATGCCATCCCCGGGCAGCTCATCGACCTGATTTTCGGATCGCCGGGAGGAGCCGGATTGCTACAGATATTGACTGTGGGCGGCATGTTTTTATATCTCCAGCAAACCACAACCGGTATTTTACAGGGGCTAGGTTCACCCACCGTACCAGTACTTAACATGATGATCGCCTCTGTTTTTAAGCTGACCGGCATGTATATCCTGCTGGGCCTGCCCGGATATGGCATTTCAGGTGCCGCCTGGGCGTATGTGATATTTTTTGCGGTATCGGCCGTGTTGAATATGCTCGTTCTCGCCCGCAGGCGGATACTGGCTTTAGAATGGAGCAGCATTTTAATCAAGCCCGGCATTGCCGCTATTGCCATGCTGTTTATCCTTACTCAAACAAACCGGTTTGTTTTCGCCCTGACAAAAAGCAACCCGTTGGCTGTCATCAGCGCCGGATTGCTTGCTGTAACTGGCTATGTGTTTTTGCTTTTTGCCACCAGGGTAATTACCGGGACGGACCTGAGGAAGTTTTCCCGGATACGTCGGTGATTACTTCAATTCCCATTTTTTCAGAAAATCGATTAACGGGTAATGGGTCACATCAAATAAAAGCGGCGTTACGGAGATTTCATTGCGTTTGACGGCGGCAATGTCAGTATCCGGCTCTACATCGAGGTCCATGACTTCCCCGCCCATCCAGTAATAAACCTTCCCTCTCGGGTCCAGCCGTTTTTCAAAGATGTTCTGATAGCGCCGCTTACCCAGTTTGGTAATAGCCACACCGTTAATTTTATTCCCCATCATTAACGGCACGTTTACATTGAGCAGGGTTTCTGCCGGCAGCCCTTCCCTAACCACGGACCGGACGATGGTTTTGGCAAAACCGGCGGCCTGGCTGTAGTCTTCCTGCTCAAATGACGCGAGGGAAATAGCCACACTGGGGACATCATTGATAACCCCCTCCAGGGCGGCGGAAACCGTGCCGGAATATAAAACATCTGTACCCAGGTTGGGGCCGAAATTAATACCTGATATCACGATGTCCGGCGGTACAGGCATCAGCGCCTGAAGGGCGATCTTGACGCAGTCGGAAGGTGTGCCGTTAACGGCAAAGCCTTTAGAGGCACTGTCAGGGAATTTTATTTCATCCACCCTGAGGGGTTTGTGCACCGTAATGCCATGACCGGTGGCGCTTTTGGGCCTGTCGGGCGCTACCACCGTAACCTCGCCAAGCTCTTCCATCGCAAGTCTCAGCGCTTCAAGGCCGGCGGCCTGGATGCCGTCATCATTGCTTATCAGAATCCTCATGTATCAGCCTCCGTGCTTTGTCATATTTCGTATACGGAAATGGTCATAGTGTTATCTTCAGTGTTTTTTGATAATCCGAACATGACTTTTTTATGTTTTAAGGTTTTATTCAAAAAATCAACTATTTTGTACATTTCATCGTAAGAGTTAAGTGTCTTGGTGGCGATAAGCTCAAGTTTGTCACTCTCAGTTGCCATATTGTCGGCACCCTCCCGGTTTTAGCTGTTGTTCCTGATCAGCGCGAAGGCTTCTGCCCTCGTAGCCTGTTTGGTTTTAAACAATCCGCGGACTGCTGAAGTTACTGTCCTGGAACCCGGTTTTTTTACCCCCCGCATGGTCATACACATATGTTCAGCCTCAACAACCACGAGTACGCCAAGCGGATTGAGACTCTCCATAATCATGTCAGCAATGGTACAGGTCAGCCTTTCCTGCAGCTGTGGCCTTTTGGCAATAGTCTCCACAGCCCTTGCCAATTTAGACAAGCCGGTAATTTGTCCTTTTCTGGGAATATATGCAACATGGGCCTTGCCGAAGAACGGCAGCAGGTGATGCTCGCACATGGAATAAAAAGGGATGTCCCTGACCAGGACCATTTCCTCGTGGTCTTCAGTGAATAAGACCTGTAGATGGGACTTGGGGTCTTCATTCAGCCCACAGAAAATTTCCTGGTACATCCTGGCCACCCGTGCCGGCGTGTCGCGCAGCCCTTCCCTTTCAG
The DNA here is from genome assembly GCA_049324975.1 of Bacillota bacterium. Taxonomy (GTDB): domain Bacteria; phylum Bacillota; class Thermincolia; order Thermincolales; family CAZWUW01; genus JBMOPI01. The sequence continues at coordinate 731 of JBMOPI010000029.1, read as the reverse complement.
GGTCTTCCCCGATGGCTTCCAGAATCATCCGGACCGCTTTCTCCAGTTTCTCACGATCAAACATATAAATCCTCCTCAAAGTTGGCCCATGTATATATGAGTTTGGGGGATAACCCGCACATCAGGCAGGATTAACAGGGCCAAATCCTGTATATCTATCACCCTTTTGGCGTCCGGAGGGCGGAAACGGTTATCTGTCCCCGGGGTTGCCGGCTGCAATACCAACGGTATTGCCGGGTCGATATCCTTGATTAATGCTGCCGCCTGCCGGATTTCTTCGTCAGATGTGTCACCGGTGACCACTGCCTTGACGAATACCTTCTTTTGACCGGCCACCTTAAGAAATTCACGGTGCCTGTCCCAGTTATCCCCGCAGTAAGCAGCTGTCGGGATTTTAATATCCATGCTGATAATGTCCACCATTGAAATAACTTCTTGCAGTTTATCGGGCAAGGTGCCGTTGGTTTCAAGGTAAACCGGCAGTCCGGCTGCCCTTACTAAGGGTAAAAGTTCTTTGACAAATACTACGGATAACAGTGGTTCTCCGCCGGTAAGGCTTATGCTGTGGTGTCGTCCGGGCCGCAATTGGTCGAGTATAGCCATTGTATCCCCTAAGCTTAAGGGATTTGGATATTCCTGAAAAATCCCCGAACCCGGGATCAGTTCAACTCTGCAGTGCGGTGTACTTTTTACAGGTGTATCACAATATTGACATGAAAGGTTGCAGCCGG
>JBMOPI010000028.1:0-14549 GCA_049324975.1 Bacillota bacterium | reverse complement strand
AAAACAAGATGACCGTAGAGGAGATTTACACCGGGGGAGAGGTAATCCGCAATTCGGACCTCACCCGGAGCACGGAACTTACCCATGCTACGCCCATTACCTATTTCCTGTCCGCCCTGGCCTTAAACAATGATGCTACTACAGATGCCGGAGGCCGGGTCATCGGCGACCCCACGGAAACAGCACTGTATGATTTTGCGCGGGATAACGGTTTTGACAGGAGTAAACTTGAAGGACAGTTCCCGCGGGTGGCGGAAATCCCCTTTGATTCGGAACGAAAAGCCATGACCACCTTCCACAGGTGGACAGACGGTTTTGTCACTTTCACCAAAGGCGCGACAGAAGCCCTGCTGGAGAAGGCTGGTACCGTGTTGACCACTGACGGGGAAAAACCCATCAACGCCAGGGAATTTGAAAAGGTGAACGAAAAGATGGCGGCCGAGGGGCTCCGGGTGCTTTGTATCGCCATGCGGAAATGGGATACCCTGCCTGAAAATATGCTACCGGCTGATGTGGAACAGGGGCTTACGGTTTTGGGCCTGGTTGGGATGATGGACCCGCCGCGGGCAGAGGCCAGAGAGGCGGTTAGCTTATGTAAGACCGCGGGGATAAAACCGGTGATGATCACCGGGGACCATCCCGTCACGGCCAGGGCCATTGCCCGGCGCATCGGCATCCTGGACGGCGACGGCGGCGTGTGTACAGGCAGGGAACTGGATAAACTGCCTCTTGAGGATTTGGAAGCAAGGGTGGAAAAGATCAGGGTTTATGCCCGGGTAGCCCCCGAACAGAAGCTCAAGATTGTGAAGGCCTTGCAGGACAAAGGGCAGTACGTGGCCATGACCGGGGACGGGGTCAACGACGCCCCGGCGCTGAAACGGGCCGATATCGGCATCGCCATGGGGATTACCGGGACGGATGTGTCAAAAGAGGCCGCCCATATGACCCTGCTCGACGACAATTTCGCCACCATCGTAAAGGCAGTGCAGGAAGGCCGGCGGATTTTCGATAACATCCGCAAGTTTATCAAATACGCCATGACAGGCAATGCGGGAGAAATATGGACCATATTCCTGGCGCCTTTTTTCGGCCTGCCCATCCCGCTCCTGCCGATCCACATCCTCTGGATCAACCTGGTCACCGACGGCCTGCCGGGGCTGGCCCTGGCGGCGGAACCCGCGGAAAAGGACATCATGAAAAGGCCGCCGCGGCATCCGCAGGAGAGCATTTTTGCCCATGGCCTGGGGGCCCATATCATCTGGGTAGGGCTCTTGATGGGGCTAATATCAATCTTTACCCAGGCCTGGTCAATTGGGCGGGGGTATCACTGGCAGACGATGGTTTTCACGGTTTTATGCCTTAACCAGATGGGACACGTGCTGGCGATAAGGTCGGAGCGGGAACCGCTTTTCAGGCAGGGGCTGTGGTCAAATAAGCCGCTCTTAGGCGCTTTTGCCCTGACTTTTGTACTGCAGATGGCGACTATATATGTACCGTTTCTGAACCCTATTTTTAGGACGGAGCCGCTGACGCCGGAGGAGCTTGCAGTCACCCTTGTTCTTTCGGCCGGGGTGTTTTTGGCGGTAGAGGTAGAGAAGTTTTTCAAGAGGCAAAAGGCCGTAATTTTTATCAGGGGAAGAAAAGCTTAAGTAAAAGACCACCTTCTGCAACAAAAGAAGGTGGTCTTTTCCGTCAACGTGTGAAGAATTTTGTTCAAATTTTGGAGGATTATTAACGGACGATATCGAATTAATTGGTTATAGACCGGGATTAGGGGTGAGCCGGTGATGGACCTGAAAAAAAAGCAGCAAGGCCGTTATTTACTGTTAGCGCTTATTGTGGCCGTAACCATTGGCGGTTTTTTTTATGTGCGGGACCCGATGGTGGCCGTCAACTGGTTTTTTGGCATCGCCATCGGCGTGGTCCTGCAGCGGTCAAAATTTTGTATGACCGCGGCCTTCAGGGATATTGCCCTTTTTAAACTGGGCGGCATGGCTAAAGGTTTACTTATCACGATATTCGTTTCCACCATCGGTTACCTTGTCGTCCGGAAATGGGCCCTGGCCCATGGTTTAACTGTTCCGGGCAACTATGACCCCATTCACTGGCATACCGTCATTGGGGCCGTCCTCTTCGGCATTGGCATGGTTATCGCCGGCGGGTGCGCATCCGGGACCCTGATGCGGATGGGGGAAGGCTATGCCATGCAGTGGCTGGTTTTTATCGGAGTAATCCTCGGTTCCATTGCCGGTTCCTTCAATTACACCTGGTGGGAACCGGGTGAAGCCATACTGCTGGACCAGGTTATCGGCCTATGGCCGGCCTTCATTGCCCAGCTCCTGTTTTTGGGCCTGCTGTATGTGCTTGTCGGCTGGTGGGAAAAGCGGACCTGACGGAGGGCTTTATGGGAGAGTATTTTTTACATTTGTGGGGAGAAATGTGCCCCGTCCCCCTTTTAAAAGCCGAGAAAAAGCTGAAGGAAATTATGGCCCAGGATACCCTTGTGCTGGAGACCGACCACAGCTGTACGGCCAGGACTGTGGCCATATGGGCCGGGAAGAAGGGGTACCGCGTCAGTACCGATGAAGTTGCCAACGGCATATGGCAGATAAGGATTCAGAAACAGGAAGTATAAAAAAACTCCGGAGGAGGGAAGGCCGTGGCCAAGGGGAAGATATGGGAGAAGGACTGGCCTTACTGGCTTGGCGGGCTTGTCCTGGGGATAATCAACGTAATTTACCTGTTTGTTACCTGGAAACCCCTCGGTATAACCACCGTCATGTCGGTCTGGGGGGCGGCCTTCTGGGAGACCCTGGGCTTTAATCCGGCCCAGTGGGATTATTTCAAAGAGATTAATTACGGCGGGTCCTTTTGGGAGTATACGGTTTTCTCTTCAGGCACCTGGCTCAACATAGGCATTGTTGCCGGGGCACTGCTCGGCGCCCTGATGGCCTCCCAGTTCCGGGTAAGGTCGGTCAAGTCCCTCAAGTATGCATTAGCTGCTTTAAGCGGCGGTTTTTTGATGGGTTACGGCGCCAGGCTGGCCCCGAGGTGCAATATCGGCACCCTGATGGGGGATATCCCTTCCCTGTCGCTCCAGGGCTGGGTGTTTGCCCTCTTCGTTTTCGTGGGCGCCATTATCGGCGCCCGGATAGTAGTCCGGCTGTTTGTTGATTAGCAAAAAGCCCTTTCTTCCGGGTCCGTAACAAGCCGGATAAAGGTTTTGGCGATTTCGGAAATGATCCGGTTCCGGTGATAAATAACCTTATAGTTCAATTTCAGCTCAAGGTCCCTGATGGGGAGGGCCTTGAGCATTTTTGTGTACAATTCTTTACGTACGGTTATAAGGGGCAGGATGGTTACACCGTGACCTGCTTCCACGGTGGATTTGATGGAGCCAAGGTTGCCCATTTCGGTCACAATGTTCAGGTCGTTTAAGGAAAGTCCGTGTCCGGCAAGGGATTCTTCCAAAACTGACCTGGTCCCGGAACCCTGTTCCCGGATGATCAGGGGCAGGCCCTTTAATTCATCAAGGGTAATCTCCCCGGCATCAATCCAGGGCTCGGCATAAGGGACCACCAGTGCCATTTCATCATCTGCGCATGGTTTAATAACAATGTCCTCATCATTCACCGGCCCCTCAATAATTGCCAGGTCGAGGGAAGCGGTGCGGACCATTTCCAGGATCGTGGCGGAGTTGGCGACATCCAGCCTTATGTTGGCCTGGGGGTGGCGCTCTTTGAACACATATATACTGCATGGCAGCGGGTAGCCGCCGGCCACTGTGCTGGCCCCGACTGTCAGATGGCACGGTTGGGAACAGGACAAGACCTCCAGGGCCAGTTTCATATCATCGTGGATATGCAGCAGCTGCTTGGCGTACCTGTACGCAAGTTCACCCGCAGCTGTAAGCTCGACCCCCTGGCTGGTGCGTTCAAAAAGACAGAGGTTATAGAGCGCTTCCATTGCCTTGACCTGGCCGCTTACGGCCGGCTGGCTGAGATGAAGTTTTTTGGCCGCCTTAGTCAGGCTTTTTTCTTCCGCCACTGTACAGAAGATCTGTAATTGGTTCAGGTTCATCAGGCCACCACTCCTCACCTTAGTATTATAACAGAAAAAAGCCCTCGACAAAAATTGTCGGAATTTTTTCAATAGGCGCCGCTTATGGGGGCTAAATAAGTCTGATGGCCAAACAGCAAGGGATTTTTGGCGGCCTGACGAAAATAAGGATTAAAATACTTTTTGGGGAGGTAGGTACAATGAGTAAAGAAAACATCAAAAAGGACAACTTTTCAAGGCGAAAGTTTTTGATGAGTGCAGGCACACTGGCCTTTGGCGCTATCGGTGTTTCAGCCCTGGCCGGGTGTGCCCAGACGGAGAAGACAGCTGCCAATGCCCCGGGGGATGCGGCTGTGGCTTATCCCTGGCCCTACAAAAAACTGGATGTTGAGACTGTGCGCAAGAAGGGCCACCAGGGGTATTATGAAGGCGCCTGCTGTTACGGGGTCTTTAATGCCATCATCTCGGAACTGGGTAAAGAAGTCGGGGCGCCTTACACCACTTTCCCCACCCAGATGTTCAAGTACGGTGAAGGCGGGGTGGCCGGCTGGGCTACCCTCTGCGGCAGCCTGAACGGGGCAGCCGCCGCCATCTGCCTTGTGGCCGGCGAAGAAGCTTGGGAAGACCTGGTCAATGAACTTATGGCCTGGTATGAAAAGAACCCCTTCCCGAGTGATATCAGCAACCAATACGCCAAGGAAAAAGCATTCCTGGTCAAGGAAATGAAATCCGACAAAGTGCTGCCCCAGAGCGTGTCAAAATCTACTCTGTGCCACGTTTCGGTAACCGAGTGGTGCAAAAAGGCGGGACTCAAGTCTTTTTCCAAGGAGCGCAGCGAGCGCTGCGGCCGCCTCACCGGGGACGTGGCGGCATTTACGGTGGATATGCTGAACAGGCATTTTGACAAAGCCTTCACCCCGGCCATGAAACTCTCTAACGAAGTCACTTCCTGCCGTAGCTGTCATGACAAAGGCGGGTCCATTGAAAATACCCGGGGCAAGATGGACTGTATGCCCTGCCACGGCGACCCCCATAAGAAACCGAAAAGTTAAAAAAATGACAGGCAGCCAACCGGCTGCCTGTTCAATTCTTCCCCGGCAGGGTAATTATAAAGGTACTGCCTTCACCGGCCGAGCTGCGGACTTTGATTGTCCCGTTATGGGCCTTGACTATGGATTCGGCGATGGCCAGGCCCAGGCCGGTGCCGCCGTCTTCCCTGGACCGGGCCTTGTCGACCCGGTAGAAACGCTCAAATATTTTGTCCTGGTGTTCTTTGGCAATCCCTTCCCCTGTGTCGGACACAATGATCTCGGCCCCATGGCCGGGATTTTTTACTTCCAGGGTAACTTCACCGCCGCCGGGGGTATACTTTAACCCATTGTCAAGAAGTATCGAAACCAGCTGCTTGATGCGGGTCCGGTCGGCGTACAAACTGATGTCCGGCCCGGCTTGATAGTTGAGTTTAATCCCCCGCCGGGCGGCCAGCGGCTCAAAGGCCTTAACCACCTCGTCCAGGGCCGGGGCCAGCGGGAAATGCCCCTTGCTGACCAGTTCCTGTTGGGAATCGGCCCGGGCCAGGAAGAGCAGGTCATCCACCAGTTTGGCCATCAGCTTGCTTTCCGTATCGATGTTCTCCAGCCATTTCTCCTGGCTGGCCACCGTTTCCCCGGGGCTGCCCCTGACGATATCCAGGTTGGTCTGGATGACGGCGAGGGGGGTGCGGAGTTCGTGGGAGGCGTCAGCCACGAATTTCTTCTGCCGCTCCCAGGATTTTTTGATGGGGACCAATGCCCGGCCGGCCATAAAATAGCTGCCGAAGAAGGTCAGCACGATGCCGCCCAGGCTGGTCACGGCGAAAGCCCGCACCAGGCGTTTGAAGATGAAGTTCTGCGGCTCCGGGTCAAGGAAAACCAGCACCTGCCCGCTGCCTTTTTCCGGCGCCGCCTTTAAGAACAGGTAATAATCGTCTGCCCTCCGGGAGGTTTTAACCCGGCCTTTATCTCCCCCGTTTTCCAGGGCTTTTCCGACCAGGGTTTCCAGCCGGTCCCGGGACATGGGCAGGTTGGGGGATGTTTCCACAATACTGCCGGATTGGCCGGTGATGACATAAAAATAATTAAACCAGCGGCTGTCCTGCAGGGCAGCCTGGTTTCCGGCATTTAAGCCGGCATTATGGGCGACAAGCCGCATGATCTCATCGGACTGGGCCTTCATGCCCCTGACCATCATCATATGGATGCCGGCCATAAAGAACAGGGTGATGATCACCACCACCATAACATATATCAGGGTGAGTTTTAGTTTCAGGTTACGGAACATCAGTCTTCCCCCATCAGGCGGTAACCTATCCCCCGGACAGTCTCCAGCCGGGCGCTGCACTTAAGGCCGGTAAGCTTTTTCCGCAGGTAATGGATGTAGATTTCCACGTTGTTCGGCTCCACATCGGCATCAAGGCCCCAGACCCGGTCCAGCAGCTGTTCCTTGGTGATGACCTGGCCGTGGTTCAGCATAAAAAGCTCCAGCAGCTGGGTCTCTTTCAGGGTCAGTTTTACGGCCTCATTTTTATAAGATGCTTCGCAGTGCAGGGGGTCCAGGGCCAGGCCGCCCACCCGGATTTCCTCACTGTGCAGTTGGTCCGGCCGCCTCCTGGCCAATGCCCTGAGCCGGGCCAGCAGTTCCTCGGTGGCAAAAGGTTTGACCAGGTAATCATCGGCCCCGGCGTCCAGGCCGTCGACCCGGTCCTCTACCGCATCCCTGGCCGTCAGCAGCAGGACCGGCGTTGTTATCCCTTTTTGCCGCAGGGCCTTTAAAACCTCCAGGCCTTCTTTGCCCGGGAGCATCCGGTCCAGGACAATGATATCATAGATGCCGGTTTCCGCCATTTCCTGGCCGGTCTCCCCGTCAAAGGCCACATCCACCCCGTAGGCATGTTTCTTCAAAAGATGGCTTAAGGCGCCGGCCAGGCGCTTTTCATCTTCGACTAACAGCAGCCGCATTTTATCACCTCACAATAATGTTAACTCCTTTTGCTTTAAATTACATTAAAAAAATTTTGTTTTTTAAGGTGAATTTAAGGTTGTTATTCAAAAATAAATACAGGCCGGTCAAAAAAATAAAAGGGGGCAACGAATCATGAACAAAAAACTCTTTGCGTTCCTGGCGCCTTTGGCCATCGGGGGCGTAATGCTGGGCGCCAGCGCTTATGCGGCCATATCCGGCAATTCCGGGTATGATGTTTACAAGGAGGCTTTCAAAAACACCCGGGCGGTACAGAGCATGGCCCCGGCAGTGGAAGTCTCGGTAAAGGACAACGGCGCCCTGCTCTTTGAGGTGGAATCCGCGGCCAAGGTCAACAGGGAAAACAGGTCGATGAGCGGCAAGTTTACCATCGTCTCCGGCGGCCTCACAAAAACTGTGGACATCTACAGGCAGGACGGAAAAGCAGTGTTCAAAAGCAGTGACAGCGATGTCTACAACGTCTTTGAACCCGGTCGGGGCAAAAAACACCGGGGCGGGAAATGGCACGGTGACGATGCGGACCGGGTGCAGGATATCGAGAACCTTGTAGATGCGCTGGCCGGGGACATCCGTAATTTTATCACCCTGGAAAACAACCCTGACGGCAGTAAGGAAGTGGCGCTTACCCTGGCGGATAACCAGATTTCGCCGGTGGTCAACGCGGCAGCCTCCCTGGCCGTCAAAAAAGCCGGTGACGGCAGGGGCCATATGAATGAGAAGCACATGGCCTTTATGGCTGACAGCGGCCTTAAGGATAAACTGCCGAAACTGGTGAAGGACATTAAGGTCAGCAGTATTGATGTGGATGCAAAAATCACCAAAGACAACCTGATCGAAAAACAGGTGCAGACCATCGTCATCACCGGGGTTGACGCCGACGGTAAAGAACATAAGCTCGAGATTACTGTTGAGGCCGGCTTTACGGGGTACAACAGCACCGTCCCGGACACCGTCGACCTGGATGGCAAGCAGGTGAACGTGATCGAAGGCCATAAACGCGGTGAAGACAGATAGTGGGGCGATGGAAAAAGTATTGGAAGTAAAAGGCCTGACCAGGACCTATAAAAACGGCCTGGACATCGAAGGGATGGTGGAGATAAGGGAAACCATCCTCCGCCTGGCCCGGGAAAAGCAGACCACCTTTTTTATCTCCAGCCACCTGATCCACGAGATTGAACAGGTGTGCAACAGGTTAGGCATCATCATGGACGGCCGGCTGGTGGACCAATGCGAGACTGCCGAAGTACTGAACCGGACCCACGGTTCCCTGGAAGAATACTACCTTGAGCAGGTCGGCCGGGAGAGGAGGGGGGACCCCTCATGAGCAGCCTTTATGTCAATACAACCAATGAAATACAGAAAGTTTTCCTGAGGAAAAAGAATATCGTATTACTCGCAATTGCAGCGTCAATTCCGGTGGATGCGGCCTTTTCCTTCGGTTTCCTGCAGAACAGGCTGGGGATCTTCGCGGTCAATGCCGCAAGTTTCCCTCTCTTTGTATTGGACCTTCTCACTTCCGTTATCCTCCCCCTGTTCATCTTCAGTGTGGCGGCGGACCTTTTTGCCGGGGAAGCGGGGGAAAACACCTTAAAAATCACCCTGACCAGGCCGGTAACGAGGCTTAAGGTATTTTTATCGAAGATTGCCGCGACAGGGGCCTTCATTATCACCTGCCTGGGAACCGCTTTTGTTATTTCGATCGCTGCGGGGGCTGTCCTGGAAGGGCGCGCCCCCGGCCCGGCCGGCTGGTGGGAAAGCCTGCTTGCGTACAGCGCCGCTGTTGTGCCCATGTTAGTCCTGGCTGTGCTGGCCGCCTTCCTGAACCAGTTATTTAAATCCGGCAGCAGCGCTTTAATGGCCTCTGTCCTGGTGTACCTCCTGGCAAAGGCGCTGCCTTTCATGTCCCCGGCCCTGGGCAGGCTGAGCCCGGTGGCATATACCGGCTGGCATTCGCTGCTGCTGGGGACGACGGTGGGAGCGGAGGTAATATGGAATGCATTGCTGCTGATGGCGGCATATTTGCTGATCTTTTTTGGCGGGGGATACTACTTATTTGATAAGAAAGACTTTTAATCGGTGACTGTCCTATGGGCAGTCATTTTTTTGCAGCCATGAACAGGAGTGCATTCTTCATGGAAGGAAAACCGTCATTTTCGTTGAAATAAACATAGATATTGGAATAATTAGGGTTTGATTCCGGCGAGATTGGTTTATTCTAATAAGGGAGTGAAGGTTTTATGGATAATACAAGGCTGGTTCAAAAATATGCCGATTTTTCAAAAGCGGTTTCAAGGCTCAAGGAAGTACTGGATGCCGGCACAGAATCCGATTTTGTTTATGATGCGGCTATTCAGAGGTTTGAATTTACCTATGAGCTTGGGTGGAAGCTGTTAAAGGCGTTTATGGCTTACAGCGGCATTGCGGAAGTAAATACGCCCAGGGAGGCATTCAAGGAGGCCTTTGCGGCAGGGCTTATTCATAACGGCGAACTATGGATTGAAATGATAAAGGACAGGAACCTGACATCCCATACCTATGATGAAGCCGAGGCTGTCAGAATATATAACAGGGTCAGGGAAAGGTATTTTGCGCTCTTTGAAAAGCTGGAGAAAAAGCTTGCGGGAGAGATAAACTCATGAAATTTGGGCTGAAAGACGATATTATCCGCAAAATTATAGGAGAGTTGGCAAAATGCGCACAGGTGAAAAGGGCGGTTATATTCGGTTCCAGGGCAAGGGGCGATTACCGGTACAACTCGGATATTGACATTGCGGTGTACGCGGAGGGCGGCGTGCCGGCGGAACTGTATCTCAACCTGGACGAGGCAGCCGGGATATACAAAATTAACCTGGTGGACATGGGTGGCCTGGAGAACGAAAAACTCCGCCTCAGCATTGAAGGTCAGGGTGTTGAGATTTACTCCCGGGCCGGGTGAAGATTGGATGTGAAGAAGATGAAAGAGTATTCAGATGCCAAAAAGAATAAAATTAAAAAGCAGGTTCTGGCCTGGACTGAGGAATTCGAAGGGGATAAACGGTACAAAGCCCTGACGGACAGCCAGAAGGAGGAAAGCGGGTTTATCATTGATGTCTTTGCGGATTTGATGTACGGCTACTTTCTTCAGGAACCTGCCGAATGGGATGCGGCGGCGTTGGAAGTTTGACCCCGAGTATTTCTACATAAACGAGACAAACCGGGCGCTGGCCAAGATAAAGTAAAACAGCGACGGCCACACGGCCGCCCCTGCGGCCAGTGGTCGAGGATGTGGTGACCGAGGTTTGGAATGTTGAGGATTGGATATAAAATAAGCACTGTTACAATAACAGTGCTTAAACCGGTGGTTAAAAACCCGCAATATCTTTTATATTAACTTTATCCCGTACCAGGTCCTGCAACAGGTTTATTTTATCCCCGCTGTCTTTTGTCAGCAAAGGCGCCATGCTGTCAATCTTCCTGGCTACCTGGTAAGTGTCGGGGGAGACCAGCAGCATCGGGATGTTACGTTCCGCTGCTTTGGCAATAATATTGGCGGGCGGCAGGATATCATTGGTGAGGATTATGCCGGACGCATTGTTCTGCAAAGCGGCCAGAATAACATCGCCACGCTCACCGCTGGTAATTACCAGGCTTCTCTTCTTTTTTTGCAGGATTGAACTGCGGAGTAAGGCATCAAAAGACATGGCGCCGACCAAAATATTTTCCACGACATTGTCCAGGGCGTTTTCCCCGGAAATAACCTTGGCGAACAAAGGGTCTACCAGGTAACCGACAGAGAATAATGTCAGATCTTTTTTGTAAGGGATAATACCAAGTACATTTAATCCGGTCCGGGTGATGTTTGCAAGATATGTTTCCTGAAAATCATCAACATCCCGGACCTTGTTGATGATTACCCCCAAAAAATTTACATCTTTCATGCGGTTATAGTGCTGAATAAAAGCGATGTCATCCATAATAGTGTTATCGTCGCCGCTTACCACCAGAATGAGTTTGCCTTCTATATGCCTGGCTGCCGAGATTGCATCGAGGTGGACGGAAAGGCCGTAAGTCAGGTCTTTGCCACCTTCGACAAAGATTACATCCGTATCCTGACCGGTATTTGACACCATACCGGTCAGTTTTTTCTTTATCCCCGCTTCGTCATACATATACCTTAACTTGGCATGGTCAAAACCGACTGTAATATCCTTGGGGTCTTCCGCCAGGCCAAATATATTCGTAACCAGCGCCGAGTCATAGTCCCATAAAGTTTTTTTCTTATAAAGCAGCCTGTCGCCGAAGGGTTTGATGTAACCTATTTTTTTGTTCAGAGCCTTGGCAAGGCCCGTTATAATACTGGTTTTGCCTGCGTTTTCCCGGATTGAACCAATTACCAGATTTTCCATTTATATCACCTCATTAGGATTTGCCAGGAGCACCCTGACATCTACCGGTCTGACCCCTTCGCCCTGTTCGTAAACCACCAGGGGGTTGATCTCGATGTCTGAAATTGCGGGGCATTTCTGGATGATGGCGCCCATTTTGATTACCGTTTCAATAATGCCGTTGATATCTTTTCTTTTTTCACCCCTTACCCCCAGCAGCAGGGGATATGACCTGATCTGTTTAATCATGCCCCTGACCTGTTTACGATTTAAGGGCAGGGCTCTGAAGGCAATGTCTTTCATAACTTCGACATAGATACCCCCCAGTCCGAACATCACAATGGGGCCAAAGGACTTGTCCCTTCTTGCGCCAATGATGGTCTCTGTTCCGGGAGCCACCATTTCCGATATTTCGATACCGTCCAAAATGGCATCCGGCTTGTACTTCTTACAGTTGTGAATGATGGCCTGGTAGGCGTCAATAACTTCGTCGAGGTTTTCCAAGTCTAAGGCGATACCCCCGGCATCACTCTTGTGCAGGATATCCCTGGAGACAATCTTCATGACCACCGGATACCCTATTTTTTGAGCGCTTTGAATGGCCTCACCGAGGTTTTTGACCATGCGGCTCCGGGGCATGTTAATACCGGCGGCCTGCATGATACTCCGGCCTTCATGGGCCAGCAGGAAATTACGCCCGTCCTGCAGGGCTGCTGCTGCCACTTTGTTTATTGACTCTACGTCTATTTCGGCATCGTCCGCTTCATCGCAGCAGTCGGCCCGGTGGCGGTGGTATGTATAGAGGGAGCCCAGGCAAGACACAGCTTCGTAAACGTCGCCGAAAACAGGCACATTGTTTGTGCGGAGCGTTTCGATGGAATTTTCCACCTTTTTGCCGCCGAAAACAGAGAATACGATAGGTTTTTTGGCGGTTTTGTACTTTTCGTAATTTTCCCTGAGAATCGGGGGCAGGTTGTCCCCGTCAAAAACAGCGGTTTCACAGTAGAGGCCGATAACGCTGTTAATATTCTTGTTCTTAAGAGCCGCGTCAAAAGCGGTATTATAGTGGTTAGAGGTGGCCTGACCGGTAAGGTCGATGGGGTTTTTGAGGGAGCCAAAATCCGGTGTTACCCCGGAGAATGCCTTTTTTAAGGTGGCGGGGTCGTCATACAGCTTTACCCCGTACTTTTCGCCGGCATCGGTGGCCATAACCCCGATGCCGCCGCCATTGGTTATAATGACCGTATTCTCTCCGGCGGGGAGGGGGGAGCCGGCCATGTATTTACACCAGTTAAAAGCCTCTTTGACACTTTCCGCCCGCAGCACGCCGCACTGTCGCATAATGTCATCGAAAATCTCGTCAACCCCGGCCAAAGAACCGGTGTGCGACGCCGCCGCCATCGCCCCCCTTTTTGAACGGCCGGACTTGATTACTATTACCGGCTTCTTAGCGGTGGCCTTTTTCAGAGTCTTCAACAGTTTTTCGCCGTTTTTGACCCCTTCGATATACATCATGATAACCCTGGTATTCTTTTGGGGTATCAGGTATTCCAAAAGATCCGCTTCGTCTATGTCGGTCTTGTTTCCAACGGAGACTATGGCCGATAAACCGATATTCTCCTGGGCCGTTTTGCCTATCATGGACAGCCCCAGGGCGCCGCTCTGGGTGACGATGGCCACGCCGCCGGGCCTGATATCTTTGGGTCCGAAAGTGGCATTGAGGGAAACAGCGCCGGAATATATGCCGAAAATATTCGGTCCCAGAATGCGCATGCCGTATTCCCGGGCCAGGGCGGCAATCCTTTTCTCTTCATCGATGTTGCCCACTTCCGAGAAGCCGGAGGTGATTACCGGGAGAAATTTTACATGTTTTCCTGCGCATTCTTTAACTGCATCATATACCAATTTTGCCGGCACAGCAATAACTGCCATGTCGATTTTGCCGTCGATTTCAGCAAGGCTCCGGGCCGCTTTAATCCCGCATATTTCAACACCCCGGGGATTGACCGGGTATACCCTCCCGGGATAACCGCCGGCCAGAATATTTTCAAGCACCCGGCAACCTATTTTTCTCCGGTCGTCAGAGGCCCCGATTACAGCAATGGACCGGGGTTCAAATAAATATCTAATATACTGTTGGTCAGTTGTTGTAGTCATATCCGTTAAACCCCATTCTTAGTAGATATACACCCGCATCGGTCCGCCTGGTGATGTCAAAGCCCATTTTTTCAAACAGGTGCAGCATGGCATGGTTGCCTACCAGCACCTCCGCAGTGAAGCCCAAAAGGCCCTGCCTCCTGGCCAGGCGGGTCAGGTATCTGAGCAGTTCCGTGCCGATACCCTGCTTCTGGAAATCGTCTTTTACCACCAGCGCGACTTCGGCTGTGTGGTTGGTTTCATGTATGCTGTATTGCCCGACGCCGACAATTTTTTCGTCCCCTTTACATTCCACCGTAGCCAGGATAATCATTTCCCTGGTGTAATCGATGACCACGAATTCCTGCAGGCGCTCGTGGGGCATTTCCATGTTGGCGCTGATAAACCTGCGGTAAAAGCTGTCGTCGGACAAAGAATAGAAAAAGTCTTTCAGCAATGGCTCGTCGCTGATTTTAACCGGCCTTAGCGAGATATCCACGCCGGCTTGGGTGGTTTTGTAAACCTGCAGGGATGCAGGGTATTCTCCTTTTTTTCCTGGGATATAGGCCTGGTCTTTAAAGATCAGGTTCATTTTCTTTGCTTCTTCGATGAGCCATGGCCGGAACTTTGGATGGGCGATGGCGATTAGGTCCATGGCCCGCTCCCGGATATTTTTCCCGTGCAGATAAGCTATGCCATATTCTGTTACGACATAATGCACATCGCCTCTTGTCACGGACACTCCTGTACCTTCCTCAAAGAACGGGACGATCCGGGAAACCTGGCCACCCCTGGCAGTGGATTGTAAAGCCAGGATTGTTTTCCCGCCTCTGGAGAGAACCGCCCCGCGGATGAAATCGGCCATCCCGCCGATCCCGCTGTAAAAACGCCGGCCCAGCGATTCGGAAGTTGCCTGACCTGTAAGGTCTATGCGGAGAGCGCTGTTGATGGCCGTCATATTCCGGTTTTTGG
>JBMOPI010000027.1:0-14574 GCA_049324975.1 Bacillota bacterium | reverse complement strand
ACGGCATCAGCGAACTTGGCTGCATCGCCGGAAGCGTTAACGACAGCTACCATGTTTACCTGGTGGATCTGACCTACCCGGTCAAACACCAGCTTGTTAATTTTCTCTACTTTAGCTTTGATATCATCGGCACTGGCAGTATCCAATACCTCAATGGCGATACCGGAGGGATGTTCAAATCTCTTGTCATGACGGAAGAGTACCGTCTCATTACCAAGCTCGAAAGCCTTCTCCCCTGCACCGATTTTGATCAGGGCAACGGGCGGAGCGGAAGCGGAATCCAAAGCTTCCCGAGCAGCGTCACTAACATACGGGCAAGCGTCCAAACTTGCCTTACCGGCAGCCAGCTGCATGGCAAAAGCCAGGCAGGTCGGCTGACCACATTCCTTACAATTCTTTTTGGGCAGTTGTTTAAAAATCTCTAAACCAGTTAAACCCATTCTCCAATCTCCTTTCTTTTTTTTATGTGCTTATTATGTAACATGGAAATTTGATTGATGCGGCCACCGTAAAAGGATGGCCACACCAATCAAATATATCCCTCAGGCAATTACAATGCAAATTACATCATGGGATCCATGGCTAAAGCCGGATGGCCTTTTTCTTCCAGGAAGGGCAGGATTTCATCACCGGAAACGCCGACAGTCTCATCAGCAATCTTGTCAACAAATTCCTTACCGAGGCCTTCCTCTTCAGCCCGTTCCTCGAGGATTTCACGAAGGGATTCCTTGAGGGCCTTGGGCATCCAAACCAGACGGGCCAGTCCGCCGTCGGCCTTGATGAACTTCCGGGAACCGAAGTAGGCTTTACCGATACCCATGAAACCAGGCATCTGGGCACCGCCGCCGCAGGTTCCTGCCAGGGTGGAGAAGTTCATACCGCAGGGGGTCATACCGGAATGTTCCCGGTTAACAACCATTACGCCGTTGGCTTCCGGAACCATGGTCATGATAACCTCGAAGCAGCCGCAGGAAGTCATCGGCAGATCCATCAGGGTATAGAAGTTAACAGCCTCAACGTTACGCTGGGAGTTGTTGTAGATGAACTCGTTAAAGGACTTCCACTGCCCCTTAACTTCATCGATGCACTCGCCCTTGGGAATAGGCTGGTTGGCGCCATGAGGATTAATCTCGAAAGCAGCCTTGGCATCCAGCCAGGAAACGGCGCCGCAGAGACCTACCCGCTCAGGGGCCACCACGCAAACGTGGGTCGGGGCGAAGGACTGGCAGAGTGTGCAGGAGTAGAATTCTTCTACACCCTCGTCAGTGAGCTCGCGCAGACGGGCGTCACGGGCGTTGTACTTCTCCCGGGCATATTCACGACGCTTGATTACTTCTGCTTCGTCAGTGATCAGGTCAATTTCTACCCGGTCAACGATAGCCGGGAACTCAGCCTTGAACTTGGCATAGAGCAGTTTGCCCAGGTGCTCCATCTTGAACCCTTTGGCAATAGCGTCCTTGGTAAACCGCAGCCAGCAGAGGTCCCGCTGGGCCACGTGCCACAAACCTTCACCATAGTTGGTGAAATAGTGGATGCGGCGCTCAAGAACAGGTTCGAAGTCGGACTGCATCTTCCGGCCGTAGATCTTGATGTGGGTACCCAGAGGCAGTCTGCCGCCTTCCGGAGGCAGGCTGTCGAGGTCGGGACCAATAACGGTAATCTTACCGTCTTCGATATCATCGCCAACCATCTCCACCAGCTCGAAGCCGGGGGTACGGCCGCCGCCGAACTCAACGAACATGTCACCCTTCCGTACTGTTTCACCTTCGAAGGCCGGACCGTGGTTGATGGGAATGTCGATTTCGATGTTGGTAAGCTTGATTCCCCGGACTTCCAGAGCAACCTGTACAATCTTGTCATAATCAGGCTCGGAAATGAACCAGTCGGGAATCTGCTCATCTTCAGCCATCGGCTGGTCGGTGATAACCGGGAAACCGGTCCAGATGGCGCCGGCACAGGCGGCATCTTTTACGAAATCATGCTCGCCGAGGTACATGATGAAGGCAAGGACACGACGACGCTGGTAATCCCTCTGGGCATCACGGAGACCGGCTTTGATACCGCCGAACATCATACCGGCCCGGAGAGCGTAGTTGGCAGCGTGTACTACCTGGGTGAAGTTACCCAGCGGGAAGGCGATGTAGTCAACACCGATCTTAACATTCTCTTCCAGCAGCTGCTCGATGATCTCGTCACAGAGGAAGAGCATAAGGCCTTTACCCATCATGTCGTCAACGATTTTCTTGGCTGCTTTGCTGTCCTTGGCGCGGCCGACGATAACAGCCTCACCGGGGATGGTCCAGTCAACCATCTTGATACCGTAGGAACGGACGATGGGGTCGCCCAGGAAGCCGGTCCAGGGAGCAACGTGGAGGGGTTTAGCCGGATCATAATCGATGTACCGCAGTACTTCAATAATATCGGCAGCATACCAGGTAGACTCACCGTTCAGTCTGTATTGCTCAAAAGTCAGGTCTTCGGTGATCTGGTTGCGCATCCGGTTCAGGATGGGTACCATTTCCCCGAGAGTAGTTACCTTTTCACCGCTCATGCAAAGGATGATGGGAACAAAATAAGCAGTATCGGGATAAGCAACTTTCTTATCCTTACCGTATTTCTTGATAGCCTGGGTCAGCAGGATTTCAGCGTAGCTGACAGCGGTGATGGCGCCTTTGTAAGCTCTTCTGTACATTTTGATAGGTTCTTTGCCTTCCATGGCTTTTTCCGCATCAGCGTATATTTGATCAAAGTTCAACTCTTCTGACATTCTTCTAGTTCCTCCTTTCGAATTTCAATGTATTAATAGTTCTGGCAAAGACCAGCTTCAAATTTCTCGGCGGTAGCCTTATGCACACCGAGTTTCCAGGTCCGGTACTCGAGGGCGCTCAGGAGCTTCTTGGCAGCTTCCTTGTGGTCAACTTCAAAGATGAAGTAACCGCCGTAAACGTCGCTGGCGATCTGGGTAGCGATACTGAAGAACAGGTCGCTGCCTTCAACCGGCGGCAGTACGCCAACGTGGGTCGGCAGGCCCAGGGTCACGGCCCAGCAGCCGATAGCAACAGCCTTGCCGCTCATAGCCTCCGGAGCGGAAGCCACGAAAGGCACCTTCGGAGTATCCACGCCCATCTCGTTGGCCATATCCATCAGGAGGTCGGAAGCCCGGGTGTTGTCAACACAGGAACCCATGTGCAGCACAGCCGGCAGCTTGCCTTGCAGGCCGCCCTTGTTGTCGAACTGGCTGAGGAATGCTTTCAGGCCGTCACCGACGAGTTCATCCCTCTTATCAGGATCCAGCACACCGAACCTTGCGGCAGACTGGGCAGCACAACCGGTGGAAATAACGAATACGTCATTCTTCAGCATTTCTTTGATAATGCCGATATGGTTTTCGTCCTGTACACCTTTCAGGTTGTTGCAGCCTGCAAACAGGGCAACACCTTTAATCTGGCCGGATGCGATGGCATCGGTCAGGGTTTTTACAGGATTGTCAGGATTTACGGTGGCAAACAGCTCATAGATGGCTTCCAGGCTGAAGCCCGCAGCAGCTTTGTATTTCAGGTTGGGGATATGCACTTTGGCATTATCCCGCTCCTTGAAGGAAGCGATAGCATTCCGGACAATTTCCTTGGCGTCTTCCATGGCAGATTCTACATTAAACGGAACATGCATAGTGCCAGGGAGCTTGGCAATAGCCTGAGTGGTTACAATCTTGGTATGGAAGCACTTGGCCACAGTGGTCAGACCGGGCATGATGCACTGTACGTCCACTACCATGGCATCGATAGCACCGGTGGCGATAGCCATTTCCTGAGAGCTGAAACCGGTGGCGATGGGTACGCCCTGCCGCATCAGCACTTCGTTACCGGTACAGCAGATACCGGCCAGCTGGATACCGGCAGCCCCTGCTTCTTTGGCTTCGGCTTCCAGTTCACGGGAAGCGGCCACAATCATTTCACTGAGCAGCGGGTTGTGACCATGCAGGATGATGTTAACTTTGTCTTTATCAATTACACCCAGGTTGGCTTCGGAAAGAACCGGGGTCGGAGTTCCGAACAAAATATCGGAGAAGTCGGTACCGATATGCATGCCGGTATAGTCAGCCAGAGCAGCCCTAAGTGCGCTGAAGGTGATGTTAACCGGGTCATTGTCCTGGCCTACGTGAGCCTGGGCCAGCAGGTCAGCCATAGCGGACTGGATGCCGTTGGGCTGGATACCGCAGGCTGCCGTCTTCTCAATCCGGCCTTCGGTAACAGTCTTCTCAAAAAACTGGCAGGCGCCTTCACCGGTCAGCAGCCGGAAGTCGTCAAGGGCCAGCTCAGCCAGTTCCTTGGCAATCTGATTGTCGGATTTGCCTTCAGTGGCAATGCCCTGCCGCTTGGCAACTTTTTGCAGTTTCTTGCTGTCAGTAATTTTATAGTCCGGAGCCTTGCCTTCGGCGGCTTCCAGAACAGTCTCAGCGATATGGCGGGCGTGTTCGCAGTGGGCGCCGGCACCGGTCAACAGCATGGTGCCGGTGCTCCGGGCAGCGATGGTCCAGGCGTCGGCGCCGCAGATACCTTTGCTCTTGGGTCCGGTATCGGCGGTTACCCGGCAGGGACCCATCATGCAGAACCGGCAGCAGGTACCCTTGTAACCGAACTGGCACTGGGGCTGCTGGGCAACGGCCCGGTCAAAGGCGGTGATGATGCCTTTTTCCTGAGTCTTTTCAATCATTTCTAATACTGCGGGGTCGCTGGAGCGTTTGACGTTTTTGGAGTCAAATACTCTGGGAGCATCTGACGGATTGTGGGTATGGCTTGGATCTCTAAATCTTGGCATTAACTTTAAACCTCCTTAAAAAATTTTTTCTACATTTGCATTGCTAAAATGCAAAAATATGCGTCGTTTAAGCCTTCGCTAGACCCACCTCCTGTTCTAATTCCCTGTAAATCTCTTGCATACTGCGGAGGAGTTCTCCTCCCAATTCTGCTGCTGGCCCTTGATCCATAGAGCTCTCCCAAATAGCGTCGTCAAAAGGTACAAAGCCTAATATCTCATCGGCATTAAAATGCCGGGCGATAAACTCCTGTTCCTTGGGATTTCTGATCTTGTTGCCGATAATCATCGTTTTCCTGATACCCAGTTCCTGAGCCATCTGCTGTACCAGCCGGGCCGTATTGACACTGTTTTTGCTGGGTTCCACGACTACGAGCATCACGTCGACACCCCGGGCGGTACCCCGGGTCAGGTGCTCGATGCCGGCGCCCATATCCAAAACAACCATGGAATCTTTGTCCCAGAGTATCGACCCGAGGACATTGCTCAAAAAACTGTTTTCTTTGCAGTAACAGGCCGACCCGCCCTGCTTGATCCCGCCCATACGGAGGAAGCGGATGTTCTCCAGCGGAATGCTGTATTCTTCCAGGACATCGTCAACATTGGGATTGAGCGAAAAAAAAGCCCCCCCGCCGTCACTTTTGCTGTCTATAACTTCTTTTAAATCCACGATTGGTTTTAAATTGTCTATGGTCTCCTGGGGAATGCCTACTCCGGCTGCCAGACAGGCATCCGGATCAGCGTCGACCGCGTAAACCATCTTGTGATTTTGCGCAAAAAGCTTGACCAGGGTAGCCGCGATGGTAGTCTTGCCCACCCCGCCTTTACCGGAAATCGCTAACTTCATAAACTTGCACCTCTCGTTTTAGATTTAATACTGCGATTACTGCTGCATGGCAAGCCTGTTTAAGATATTTTGTGGAATTTCAAAATTTTCGCACTTTTTTAAGTTTTCTACATGGGCCCCGGCAAATCCTTCTTTGGGAGAAAGTTTTTTCGCATCCCCTGAAGCCTTTTTATACGCACAGTTATAAAAGGTCAGTACATGTGTGTTTCGACAGAAACTTCTAAATTCCTTCTAGGGCAAAAAAAATAATCCAAGTGATTTTAATCACATCCCCGGTCCGAAAAATTTTGGTGCGTTTAACTTGCTTGGGGCAAAAGAAATACCCCAATGGGGTTTTTGGAAAAAATTAAAACATCATGAATTTTTTTCTCAGGTACTTATATTCCAGCACGTATCCAATCCCGCTGAGAATCAGGAGGACCAGTCCGGTCAGTTGCAAAACCCGGATCGTGCCGGAGAGGCTTTTTATTTTACCATCCTTACTCTTAATGATATCCTGGATTTCCTGCTTTTCTTTCCTGATTTGCTCCTTCTCCAGCTGTACAAGACGTTTTTCCTCCTGCAGTTGATAGACAGCCCCGGTTGATTTTATGAATTCCTGGCTCAGTTCCTTTACTCTTTTTTGCAGCAGGTTTTCGTCAACAAAACCTGCACCCGCCATAAGGCTGTTCCAGATAACCACCCCGTTGCTTCCCTCCGACAGCGCCACGCCGGTCAATAATGCCGCCGTCGGCGCCACATCGATAATCCGGACGGGAGGCAGTTTGGTTCCGCCTTTAAGCCCCGGGCCTTTCATTACAACCGGAACCAGCAGCTGCCGGTAATCTAAACTGTTCTGCGCAGTCCTCTTTTCACTGCTGCTGCCGGTAACAATTATCAGACTCTCGTCATATACACCCAAATCCTTTAATTTCAACAACATCCTGCCTAACTGCCCGTCAGCGCTGCCGACTGCCTTATAATATCTGCCCCCGTTCCCCGGGGTGCTTTTCGCTCCGGATAAAACCACGCCCAGGAAATACGGCCTGCTTTTTTCAAATTCCGCCAGCGCCGCATCCATAACATCCCTGTCACTTCCGGACAAGACGCCGACCTTGAGGGAGTCCCGCACTGCGGTAAGAAATTCTTTGGCCGTACTCTTGCCGGTAACAAAATATACGGCAGCCCGGCCGTATTTCTTAAAAATACCGGGCAGCGTATCCGCTTTTAAACGGCGCACACCCGGAGTGAACCCGTTTATCTCCGTATCAGCTCCGCTTAATATGGCTGCCAGGTGATAGGCGCTGTCGGGGGGCAGGATATCCATCCCGGGCGCATAGACACCGCTGGAAGCAAGGCCGTTCAGGTTTGGGGTATAAGCCTGTTGTACGTCTTTTTCTGTAACCCCGTCAAGGGTAACCAGTATAACATGGCGGATAACCTTTTTTTGCGGGGGCGGCGGTTCCTCCTCCACTGCTTCCTGGGCCCATGCCCCCGTACTTAAAAGTAGCGCCGAAACAACCAGCATAATAATATACCGGGCCTTTTTTATGACCAAAAACATAATAAAACCCCCTCGCCGGATAATCAATATAATATATTTGGGGGCCTGGCCAAATATACCAGCATAATAAGTATCTTTTATAGAAATTACGCAGCAGGAAATTTGATATTTTAATGGAATATTTATCTCTTAATTAAACGAATAATATATGTTAATGAATATAATGAGAGAAGTGGTACTGATGTGGAAACTGTGGCAGGTCATTATCCTTTTAATCTCACTGGGAATGTGGATAGGCTGGACACTCTGGAGCAACAAACTGCAGAGGGAACAGAGGGAACGGGAGGAAAAAGCCGGCAAGAAAGAAGAAAAAGATGACTCCTGGGAAATTGAAGTCATCTTTATGATAAATGCGATAAACTTTATTCTAATTTTGTTCATATTAGACTAGCAAAGCATCAGGTCAGGCCGGATAAGCCTTTACCGGCACTGACCTTTTTCTTTACCCTTCGGCAATAATTCCGGCCCGCCGGAAAAGCCTGGCCGCCAGCAGGATAACCAGCGCGTCAATGGCCAAAAGCGCCGCGAATACCGGTATAACAAACTCCCAGGTAAATATAACAGGCAGCCAGCCGGCCATCAGCGGAATACCGATGACAAGGTAAACAAGGGAACCAACCAGCTGGGCGTTTTTAACGCTGCCCACTTTAAGTGACACAAGGACTCCGCTGCCTACCGCAAAAACCGTTAAAGCCGCACCGATAAACACAAAGGTAAAGAGCACCGGGGGCGAATACACATAAAAACCCTGCCATGTACCGCTGATATACCGGTAATAATTTAATGTTAATATGCCAATGAAGACCACAATCATATAAAAGGTAAAAGAAAATATAAAACCGGCCAGCGCCTTGCCAAAGAAAAGGGAATCTTCCGACACCCCGGCGGCCAGCGCCCCGCCCATGGTTCGGCGTTCTTTTTCACCGGCGAAACTGTCCGCAACACTGGTATAGGTAAGCATTAAAGGCACAAAGAGAAAGTGCAGTGACAGAAGAGAAGTTTCTTTCAGCCAAAAACCTGCCTGGCTGAAGGGGACGGCAATACCGAACATCAGCAGGAAAACAAACCATCCGATGGCCTGTTTTTTAATACTGCGGGCATATAAAATCTTCAGTAATTCCCTGCGGTAAACCTTTATAATTTCATTCATTCCGTGCCTCCCTCCCATTAGCCGACAAGGTTAACACTAAAAAGCACCACGGTTACAAAGATTAAAAAACATACCTTCACATAATATAAGAACTGCCTCTGCTGGGAAATGTCAAAATAGTCCTGCGGTAGTTTGACGATCCTTTCCACCCTTTCGGTAAAAAGCGAAGACGGGCCGACCAGGCTCTGCATGATGGTATTGGCCAGGATGTTCCTGCTTCTGGCATTCTGCTGCATCAGGTTATAGACTTTTAACAACATTTCCGCAAAAACCGCAGGCCGGCCGGTAATACTAATGGCCAGGTCGTCACAGTTCTTTTCTTTTTCCTTTAACAGATAATTATAAATAAAGATGACAACGGGGTTGAAAAACATGATATCCCTAAATAGTACAGCCTGCCAGACGTATAAATTGTCCCAGCGGGCCATATGGGCGATCTCATGGGCAAGCAGGGCTTCAAGTTCTTCATTGGACAGGTGCGGCAGGAGGTTTTGGGGGACAACCAGCAGGGGATGGAAAAAACCAAGGACAAAGGGTGAAGGGTATTCTTTGTCTACTACAAGCAGCTTGGGAACAGGGCAGTCAGCTTTGCGGGCTATCTGCTCGACCATGGCCTGCAGCGCCCGCGTGCTGTCGTTATCCAGCCGGTCGGCCAGCAACACATCTGTCTTAAACTTCTCGTAAGAAATCCAGCGTTGGACGAAACAGACAACACCCCAGCTGTATATGAACAATACGGTATACCATGATATCTTCAACCCACCGAGGTTCAGCCCCAGGAGCACCAGAAAAGATTTGATAACCGGCAGTTCCAAAAGCTTAAAGCGCAGGTTGGAACTTAAAGAACTTCCCCGGATGCTGAATAACTGCATAACAATGAGCACCACAACAAGGGTTATGGCGCCGGATAGGATACTGGGCCATATATTGTTCAACCAGAGGGTTTTTACCAAATCCATGGATTACCCCTCGCTTTTTTTCTGCTCCACCAGGCGCTTCAGAACATTCAGTTCTTCTTCGCTCAGCTCGGTTTCATCAAGCAGTTGGGAAATCACCGGCGCCCTGGAACCGCCGAAAATTTTGTCTATGACATACTGCAGCATACCCTTCCCGACCTCGTTTTTGGTCGTTTTAGGGAAGTAAACATAAGCGCGGCCGTCTTTCTGACGTTTTAAGACACCTTTTTGGGCCAGCCTGGTCATTACAGTCATGACAGTGTTGTAGGCGATGGTCCTGTCCTGGGACAGTTCGTCATAAACGTCCTGCACGGTGGCCTTCTGAATCTTCCAGATCACCTGCATGATATCGGCCTCCAGCGGTCCTAAAGAATTATTTTCCGCTACCATTTATATCACCTCTGCAAATATTATATACTACCTCCGTAGTGTTGTGCAATATGTTTTTCCATTCACATGTGAAGATTTTAACATTTGCCGGGGGAACGGTTTTTTTAACCGGAAATAAAAAGCCAACAAATAAAACTTTGTTATAAGTTATAAATATACTATAAGTTTTTTTTATAATTCTTTTATTTAAAACATAAAACTAATATAATTAGCTTGATAAATTATCATATCAATCAAGTATGAGGAGAGGAAAATATGGAATCTCAGACTGTGGACGCCCGCGGCCTGCCCTGCCCGATGCCGGTCATCAACACCAAAAAAATTCTGGATAATATCCGGGAAGGAACCATAACAACAATTGTCGACAATGACGCCGCCAAAGAAAATGTGCTGGCCCTGGCCAGGGGTATGGGCTGCGATGTAAAGGTGGAGCAAAAAGACAACGATTTTTACATTCAGATCACCAAAACAGATTTTTGTTCGCTGGCAAAGAATGAGGAAAGCGGTAACACAGTAATCTTCTGTTCCTCATCGGAACTGGGCCGGGGCAGCGCGGAACTCGGGGCAATCCTGATGAAGAGCTTCATGTTTACTTTGGTGGAAAGCGCGGAAAGACCCCGGGCCATGCTGTTTGTAAACAGCGGGGTTTACCTGACCTGTGAGGGTTCGCCTGTCCTGGAACACGTCCGGAACCTGCAGGAACAGGGTGTGGAGATATTATCATGCGGAACATGCCTGGACTATTTTAAATTAAAAGAAAAACTCCTGGTGGGCCAGATCTCAAATATGTATACAATTTATGAAAAACTTAACAAAGCTGATAAAGTTATCTCGATATAATAAAAGCTCGTGGAGATTATCCACGAGCTTTTATTAACTTATCATTTCCAACTGCACCTTGTCAGTGTTATCTAACACCTGCTTCAAGTCAAGGATGATTACAAGTTTATCATCCAAACGGGCAATACCCTTTATATAGTCAGTGGAAATATTTGCCGTTATCATTGACGACGGTTTCTCAATAATCTCCGCCGGGATCCTTAGCACTTCTGAGACACCGTCAACTATAATACCCAGAATGTTTTCGTTAACTTCAATCACTACAATCCGGGTAGAAGACGATTGTTTTCCATCAACCAGGTTAAATTTTGTCTTGATATTAAACACAGGTATTACATTGCCCCGTAAATTGATAATACCTTCAATATCACCATTTGTACCCGGCATTTTGGTAATCGGCTGCAGCCTGATGATTTCCCGGACATCGTTTATATCCACCCCGTAGGATTCATTAGCCAGGGTGAATACAACAAACTGTTTGACATCTTCTATTAAATCTTCAGCCATTATAAACACCACCTAGATTTTGAATTGATTCACCAGATCCTGTAACTGCTGGGCCATCCTGGCCAAAGCATCAGCCGAAGCGGCAATTTCTTCTGTAGAAGCGGTCAGTTCTTCAGTAGATGCGGATACTTCTTCGGCGGCGGCGGCACTTTCCTCGGTGATAGCGGAAAGACTCTGCATAGAACTGTTTACCTGCTGGGCGGAAGCGGACATTTCCTCGGTGGCGGCAGTATTTTCTTCCGTGACAGACGCAACATTGTTTATTGCCTTGGAAACCTCCCCGCTGCTTTCCAATATCTCTTTAATTATCTTCACTATTTCCTGTACGCCTTCTCCGGCCTGCTCCACCACTTCCACAATTTCACGCAGCGATTTCCCGGCATCCTGGGCCACCAATACACCTGCCTCGACCTCCTTAGTGCCTACTTCCATAGAGTCAACGGCAACGTTGGTGCCTTTTTGTATGTTTGTTACCAGGTCAGCTATTTCCTTGGTGGCTTTACCGGAGCGTTCAGCCAGTTTGCGTACTTCATCGGCCACCACGGCAAAACCCTTACCATGTTCACCTGCCCTGGCTGCTTCAATGGCGGCATTTAATGCCAGCAGGTTGGTCTGTTCGGCTATATCGTCTATTACCTGAATAATCTCACCAATTTTTTGTGACTGTTCACCCAGCTCTTTTATCCGGTTGGCTGTTTCGAAAACCGCATCTTTTACCCGTTCCATGCCGACTACGGTTTTCTCCACCGCTTTGCCGCCTTCTTTGGCTATCACGCCGTTCTGTTGAGCGGCCTCTTTAATCTGTTCTACGCCTTTTGCCATCAAATCAATTTTCCCGGTCATACCTTCAACTAACTCGGTGGTGGTCAGGACATTTTTGTTCTGTTCCTGGGCCCCGGCGGCAATCTGGTCTATAGCCTGGGCCACCTGCTCCACGGTTCTAACGGTATCATTTACATTCCGGGTTTGCTCGGTAGTGCCTTTGGCAACATCATCGATTGCTTTTGAGACTTGTTGGGTGGCCTTCGTAGCTTCTTCGGCATTTGAAGAAAGCTGCTGGCTGGTGGCAGCAACATGCTGCGAGGTATCATTGATGTTTCTAATCAGATTTCGCAGATTTTCCACCATGGTCATAAAAGCCTGACCCAGGGTTTCAACTTCGTCCCTGGTTTTTATTTTTGGCACTTCATGGGTTAAATCACCCTGGGCCACTATATTGGCTACTGCCGTTAAAGCGGTAATCGGTTTGGAAATACTGCGGCCAAAGAATATGCCGATACCGATACCTAATATTGCTGCAATAAAAGATGTAATTAAGGTTAGTGATTTTTGCCTTTCTGCCGTATCCTTGGCATTAGATACATTTTTCTTAATCAGCTCACTGTTTAAGCTTGTTAAATCATCCAGCGCAGCATTAAATTCCTTTATTGCTTTTCCGGCCTCAGCAATAAACTGTGCCGCTTCCCCATCTTTGCCGGCCTTGTAAAGTTGAATAATTCTATCTGCATTCGCATCATATTTATTATTTGCCTCTTCAACACGGGCCAGTAACTTCCGCCCCTGTTCAGTTGTAAGAGCCTTCTCAAGAGATTTCTGTTCTTTGATAATCTCTTCTGTCAGTTTGCTCAGGTTGTCCAGTGACTCCTGATTACGGTAAAGCATAAATCCCCTGACGTTAGTCGTCTGCTCATTGATTAGTGCTTTTATATTCAGTATTCCAACTGTTACCGGAATCCTTTTGTCAACCACATCCGAATATTCACCATCAACCGTATTAAGGCCGCTGTATCCGAGATAAGCCACAATGCCCAGCAAAACTAAAACGTAGCATACCCTAATAAAATTTTTGCCCCTACTTTTAATTTCATATAACATTCCTCCTGTTAGTGTGATGAAAAAACTTAGAAAAAGTAACCTCCTTCCGTCCCGTAATATCAGTAAATCATTTGATTTTAAAAACAAAAAGAGCAGGCAACTACCTTAGTAGTCACCTGCTCTTTGTTAAGGAGAATAACTAACGGTTTAAAAGGATCTTGCCCTCGTCGGGCATCTAATCCAAAAATACTGTCCAGCAAGCCATGTCATCTTCCGGTATGTAACTGTCAAAAAAATAGTTAACCTTTTTATCTAATGCTTTTATGAATATTTCTTCAATCTCACCAAAACATTGTTTTTTGTAAAGACTCCGGTGTCCAATAATTTTTTCCGGGCAACCGGATTGTACAATCATCTCCTCCGCTTTAGTCATAAAACCATGAATTCCGCAAATAACGATATTCTCAGTAATCTTAACTTTAACATCACTCGGACCTTTACCAATTTTGTCTTTAATAAATCTTGCTACCCCGATTGCAATTTTGTGTTCAGTAACAGCCTGTTCAGTTTTACAAAGAATGCCCATTAATCCTCCCTCAGTGCAATCTAAAGTATTGTGATAACCTATAATTATTTTCGCATTAAATCCGACTATGCATGATACGTCTAAAGATGTATTTTATAATTTACTAAAGATGTAGTTTCCTGCCAGGAAAACGGGCTCGCGGAATGTCTCCACGAGCCCGTTCAAACTACCGCCAAAAACCCAGGCTGGCTTCGAGTATTACAGGGCCTGAGATGCCTGCGTCTTCCTTGAATGGTTCAATAATGACCCGGGAATTCGACGTTAACCTGGCAGCCGTGGGAATATCAATGGTAGTAGCATAGGTCGGCGGGTCTTCAGGGGTCGGAAAAAGCACGTCTCCGGGACCCCCGTCTATCTCAGGGATTATTACTGTAGCAAGGTAGATGTTAAAGTCGCCAAAGGTAGCCGGCGGCGGCAAAGTGGCAGCCACGGTTACCGCTTCCCCACCCGTGGCCGGCGTATGTACCAGGGCTGTGGCTTCTGTCCCGACCGGCACCGGCATACGGGGCCGCAGCACTATACAGTACGGGAAGGGAACCAGGCCGGGGACACATAGAATATCGCCGGGAAAAATGACGTTAGGGTTTATAATATGGGGGTTGGCATTGACCAGTGCTTCCAGTCTTGTCCGGAAAAACCGGGCAATCCTGAACATCGTGTCGCCGGGGCGGACAATGTAACGTCCCCGGAAACCGGAGGGACAGGCAGATGGGACGCGAGGACTCATAATATACGACCTTATTTCCGAATTTTGCTTATATATTATGAAATCCATAAAACAATAGTTCCCGTAAAAGGAAAAACCCGTGGTTATATTCCACGAGTTTGGTAATTTTACGATATGGTGCGGTCGAGAGGACTTGAACCTCCACAGGCCAATGCTGTCGCTTCCGGATTTCTATGTCAGTAAAAAGCGCTATTTTCTAGAATTATTTGACAGGAAAATTGTTTATCCGGTATATTAGTCCTATCGGTCGATAGGGCTGTTTTTATGCCTGAAAACAGGCTGAGACCTTTACGGGGTTGTGTTGTTTGGCGACGCCACTCCCCGGAAAGGTCTCCCACATCCCCGAAAGGATGATTCAATGATTATTATACTACCCTTTTCCGGTGGCGTCACTGCCT
>JBMOPI010000026.1:0-14649 GCA_049324975.1 Bacillota bacterium | reverse complement strand
TCCACCTTCCAGTTTTGTTACTTGTTTCCAGCTACGTTTGGAAGCAGGATGGATTTTTGTTGCCTTTTTTAAGAAATTTACTAGGAATTTTTGACCTTAGGGTCTTGACATATTACCGTAGGTCTTATTCGACAAACAGGTTTATTTTTCCTCCTGGACCTTTACCGGCGATTTATCGGTCAAGGAAGCCTGTCCGGCAACCACCAGTTTTTCACCGGCTTTAATGCCGTCAACAACTTCGACCCGGTCACCGCTTTCCATGCCCAGGGTAATTTTCCTTTCCTCCGCCATGCCGCCTTTAACCACAAAGACAACCTTGCCGGCGCCCCGGTCCACGACAACCTCTTTGGGAATCACCACCACATCGTCTTTCTGACCGGTGACCAGCCGGATTTCCCCGAACATTCCGGGTTTAAGCTTACTGTCGGGATTGGTCAACGCCACCTTGAGGGGATACCCCTTGCTCCGGGGGTCGGCCGCCGGGCTGACGGTTTCAACCACACCCTTGAAGGCGCCGCCGGCAGCTTCAACCTTCACATCTACTTGCTGGCCTTTTTTGACCAGGGCAATGTCCTTTTCGGCGACAATCCCTTCAACGTATACTTTTGCCGTATTAACGATAGTCACCACCGGCACGCCGGGGCCGGCCATCTCACCGGGGTCCACCAGCCGGGCGGAAATTTCTCCGTCCTGCGGGGCAGTGATGATGGCATTGCTGATTTGGGTCCTGATCAGTTCAACGTTCGCCTGAGCCTGCTTTACCTGGGCGCCCGTATCAGTGTTTTTAGTCAGGTTATATTGTAACAGAGCCGTTTCATACTGCTGCTTGGAGATAGCGCCTTCATTATACAGGGCCTGCATGCGGTTCAGGTTGTTCTGTGCATCCTGCAGCCGGAGCTGATTCTGGGCGTTAGAGCTCCTGGCCAGTTCCAGGGCAGCCGTGGCCTGTTTTAACTGGGCATCCAGCTCAGCAGTGTCCAGCCTGACCAGCACCTGGCCCTGCTTCACCTTAGAGCCCACGTCTACCAGCACCTGGGCCACCTTGCCGCCGGTTTTGGGCACCACGTTGATTTCCGCCAGCGGCGTGACTTTTCCCGTTATGGTAGTAGTGGAACTAATGCTGCCGGTCCTGACCTCCTCAACCGAAACCGGCACTTCCACCTTGTCCTGGCTGTTGCCAGTGTCGGCATCTTTCTTGCCGCACCCGGCTGCCAAAACCAGCGCCGCAACCAGCAAAACAGCCGTTAACCATCGCCATTTCCGCATTTGTAGCTCTCCCCTCCACGAAATGTTTCTACCATATAAAAGTATTTTGCGCCGGACCGACCGGTCGGTCAGTCTGGTTTTAGTATAAATTTATTTGCCTTCTTTTGTCAATAAAAAAGTGACCAGTCAAATCACTCGTCACTTTCTCTATCCCTCCATCTTATTTGGCTTTTCAGAAATTCTGCCTGTGCGACGAATTGATTTCCAAGGTATGGCTAATGCGGGATTCTTCTCCAGTTGTTCTATTCTTTTTGTAAGAATCATGGCCTCTTCCTGTTCTTCCAGTTCGATTAGACGTTGATACATCTTTTCAAAGTATTCATACCCTATGACTACCGTTTCAATATTACCGTTATCAGTAATAAATTGCGGAAGGATTTTTGCTTTTTTTCTCAGTTCACCGAACTGCTTAGATGCTACAGAAGCCGGTACTAATTGTTCTCTGGTAAAAGTCGGTTGTTTTTTCATGGTTGTTACACTCACCTTTCATAACCTCCTTATATTATATTTTCCTCTCAATTAAAGTATACACAATATTGTCCGAAAAGTCATCCGTATTTTTTTACGTAACTTTTTGCTTTATAAATAGTCTGTAAATCCCCCCGGATGCTCCCGGTGCCATTTCCAGGCCGTCTCCACTATAGTCCGCAAATCATGGTACTCCGGCCGCCAGCCCAGTTCCCGGACTGCCCGCTCCGCGCCGGCTACCAGCGCCGGCGGGTCGCCGGGCCGCCGATTGCCTTCGGCCACCGGGATGCTGCGGCCGGTGACTGCCCGGGCCACGTCAATCACTTCCCGCACGGAAAACCCCGTCCCATTGCCGAGGTTGTATACACCGCCCCGCTCCCCGGCAGCCAGCGCCTTCAGGGCCAGGATGTGTGCCCGGGCCAGGTCCGTCACGTGGATGTAATCCCTGATGCAGGTGCCGTCAGGGGTGGGATAATCCGAACCGAAAACGGTTATTTTATTTCGGATGCCCAGCGCCGCCTGTAAAACCAGCGGGATCAGGTGGGTCTCCGGATTGTGGTCTTCACCGATTTCCCCCGCCGGGTCAGCGCCGGCGGCGTTAAAATACCGCAGGGAAACGCTTTTAAGCCCATAGGCCTTTTCGTAAGTCGACAGAATCTGTTCAAACATCAATTTGGACAAACCATAATTATTCGTCGGCGCCTTGGGAAAATCTTCGGTGATCGGCATTTCCGCCGGCTCGCCGTAAACCGCGGCGGTGGAGGAAAAAACGATGTGCCGCACCCCCTGCCTGACCATGGCGTTGAGCAGGTTTAAGCCGTTAGCTATATTGTTCTGAAAATATTTCGCCGGTTGTTCCATGGACTCGCCCACCAGGCTGTCCGCCGCAAAGTGGACGACAGCATTGATATCATAATCCCGCAAAGCGGCTTGCAGCAAATCGGTATCCTGCAGGTCGCCCCGGACAAACTCTCCGCCGGAAACAGCCGCCCGGTGGCCCTTGGAGAGGTTGTCCAGGGTAACCACATGGTGCCCTTCGGCCAGCAGTTCTTTGACCGTGTGGCTCCCGATATAGCCGGCCCCTCCGGTGACAAGGATGTTCATCTTTTCACCCCAAGTCCATTAATGACATTTTGCTCATTTATACTTATAATACTCAATTGTCTTCCTCAACCCGTCGTCCAGTACCCACTGCGGCCGCCAGCCCAACACTTCCGATGCCCGGGAAACATCAAAAACGCTGTGGACAATGTCCCCCGGCCGCGGTCCCGCGTAAACCGCATCGATAGGCAAGGCCGTCACTTGTTTAAACCGTTCATACAATTCATTTACTGATACCTGTACTCCAGAACCAATGTTGAGAATTTCCCCCGCCCCGCGGTCAAGGGCACGCAGATTGGCGCTTACGACATCATCAACATAAACGAAATCCCGGGTCTGGCTGCCGTCCCCAAAAATCACCGGCGGCTGACCGGCCAAAAGCCTGTTGGCAAAAATACAGATAACACCGCCTTCGCCTTTAGTACCCTGCCGCGGCCCGTAAACATTGGCGTACCGCAGCACGGTATAAGGCAACCCGTGCAGTTCACGGTAAACCTTCAGGTAATGTTCGGGAGTGTGTTTGGAAATCCCGTAGTTGGAAACCGGACAGACCGGATGTTTTTCATCAATAGGCAGGTACCTGGGAGTTCCGTAAACCGCCGCCGAGGAAGCGTAGATGATTTTTTTAGCCCCGTACCGGATACAGCAGTTCAGCAGGTTGAGAGTGCCAAGGATATTATTCCTGGCGTCAGATAAAGATTCTGCCACTGATTTTTGCACATCAATCTGGGCCGCATGGTGGAATACAATCTCAGGCCGCTCTCTGTCAAAAATCCCTTCCAGGGTAGGAGCCGTCACATCGGCCTGGATAAACTTACAGCCGGTATTGACATTTGCCCGGCTCCCGGCCGACAGGTTGTCCACCACAACTACATCATGCTCTTCCGTAACAAGCCTGTCCACGATATGGGAACCAATAAACCCGGCTCCCCCGGTGACAAGGATTTTCATAGCCTCACCTCAAAATTTTCCATTTCACCAGCTTGGTCCCCACATGGACCAAAATGCCACTTTTCCCGGTTATTCGCCGCGCCCCGGCGATTACCCTGCAAAAATCCTCCGCCCCGTTAAAATCACCCATCTCCACGTACGAACTGCCAATTTCCCCCGGCCAGTGGGCGTCACTGCCCGCAGTCATGGGTATCCCCCGCTCTATAGCCAGTCTCAGGGCCAGGGCATTGTCCGCAGCAAAAACATTCCTGGAGTTAAAAACCTCCAGCAAATCCACCTGGTCAATTATCCGGTACAAAGCGTCAGCACTCAGTTTCGACCTTCTGAGCCGGTCAAAAGGGTGCGGCACACAGACCAGGCCGCCCTGCTTTTTAATTTCTGCCACTGTTTCTTCCGGGGCCATCCCGGACTTAATCTCATCCTGAAGGAAATAACCGATAATTTCCCCTTCGGAGGTTCTTATTTCTTCCCCTATTACAACCCGAAAAGGGGCCTTTTTTTGCAGCAAAAAAGCCCCTTCAACAGTATTGTGGTCAGTTACGGCAATGCAGTTGACGCCTTTTTTCAGGCCTGCGGCGATAATCTTATCAACAGCCATCAGGCAGTCCCCGGAACAATCGGTATGGACATGCAGGTCTGCCCTCAGTACGGGCAAATCGGCTTTCAGCATAACTCTCCTCCCAACTCCACCGGGCAATCGGTTTATTCGCTGTACTGGTCAAACAACCTGCCCCATCTCATGTTCTTCTTAAAATATTCCATCTTCTTTTTTCCCTTAAAGGGCCACCAGATGTAGTCGTGATAGAAGAAAGAACCGAAGATAAAAAGGTTAACGATGGGCGTGCGGAATAACAGGTTCTGCAGGGACTTCAGCGGACCGAACCAGAAGAGGTCCCCTACCCGCGAAGCAGCATTGTCGCCGACTTTAAAGTTGAAGTTGATCCGTTCAATATCTTCTCCCACAACTTCTATCTGCCGGGGATCCCCTGTCCCAAGGCCCCTTTCATGGGCAATCCTGATAAAGGGCAAGGAGAGGGGATCAAAGCCCATCATCTTTGCCGCGATAGCATCTATGGCCACCTGGTCGTTACTGGCCAGGATATAGTCTTTCTCGATAGGTTCCATAGTGCGGGGCCCGGGGCCGTTGCCGCAGACAGTGCCGTCCATGACCGCAAACATCCCCGGGTGAATTTCCTTCTGAATGGTCAGGAGGTCGACCAGGGTTTCATGAATAACGCTGTGGGTGTAATGCCTTTTGGTGTTCAGAAGCCCGCCGAAGGCGTTCTTCATGGCGCCGGTGGTGTTGGTGTAAATATGGCACTTCATGGTCGGCAGATGCAGGACGTTCTTGCCAAAGAAATAATCGGGGATAAGGATCCCCTCCGGGAAGATATCCTTTAAGACCATGATTTCGCCTTTAGGCTCATAGTGGACCCATTTCATGTCTTCTTCCCGGAAGTTATAAAGCACCGGAATATCGTATTTTTTAAAAATGGGCACATATTTATTGAGTTTTTCCCCTTTAAAAGCGTTGGTTACCACCGTCTTGTTCTGCACACAGGTGATATCGTTAAACCCAAGCTCCTTTAAGCCCAATATAGTCCCTTCTAACTGCCAGGGGGTGGTATTGGCGCTTAAAAAAGGGAAATGCCAGGAAATATTGTCTTTTAAGATGGTGGTGACATTGGGGTCCAGGTGTTTATTGACCCGGGCCTTTTTTAACAGGCTGATATAATCGTCAACTACCGTTTCGGGATTGGTTTTTAATACGTATACAGTACTCATCATCTTCACCTCAGGTATTTTCTGACTGCGCCGTGCCAGTTAATAACCGCCGAACTTTTGCGGGCGTAGTAATAAAGGCCCTGGATTGTCCTGGCCAGCAGGACCAGCTTTAAGGGGATGGCCAGTGGCTTCTCCCACGGCCGGGCAGCCAGCAGGGTGTTCATTTTGTATTGAAACCGCCAGTTGGCGAAGTGGTATTCACCGGGATAATAAAAAGGCTCAAAAATAATGGATACCAGGTCCCCCAGGATGGGCCGGTACATATCGACCGCTTCCTGATGCAAACCCAGGAGCAGCAGGTCATCCGCCAGGTGTTTTTCGCTTTCATAGTCCCCTGACAATAATCTTATCACAGCCTGCTTTTCATCGGGAGTGAAAACAACGGTTGAACCGAAATCAACCACGGCCAGCTTTCTTTGCCCGCCGCCGGAAGGGGTTATGATGAAATTTCCCGGGTGAGGGTCGGCATGCACTATCCCGGAACGGCCCAGGGAAATCAAAAGGAATCTCAGGTAACTTTCAGCAAACCACCGGTCAATGCTGTCCAATGAATGGATTACTTCTTTTCCCGCCATCCACTCCGAGGCGACAGCCCGGTCATTATAAGCCACGACTTCCGGTATGCAAATATCATCTTCCCGGGCGAACAGGCGGTGTAAAACTCCCTGGTTTTCCGCCTCGGTTTTATAGTCACATTCAGCCAGCAGCATTGTTTCCAGCTGCTGCAAAAGCGGGAAAAGACCGCTGTTTCTTAGAGGCAGGACCCTGAGCGGCCATAGCACGGCCCTCAGGACACGGAAGTCGTTTTTGATCTTTTTTTCTACCTGCGGATATTTTACCTTTACAGCCAGCTGCCTGTCACCGGCAGCTACCCTGTATACCTGCCCGATAGACGCCTGGGCATATATTTCAACGGCTTCCGGTTCCAGCCGGAGCCCCTGCAAAACCTTTTCAATTTCTATTTCCTCAATATTGCTTTTTGTACACAGGGCAGCAAAATACTGGCCAAAGTCCCGGTCATTATAAAGGGTAAAATGCTGGCCCATTTTCTGGGGCAGGCCGTGCATCTCACCCATGATCCCGGAAACGTGGGCAAAATCGCTTTTGATTATGCCTCTGATGACAGATAAAAGTTTAACTGCCCTGCCTAAATTCATCAGCTTCATCCTTTTGGCCAATACCGACTACGCCCCGGTAGCGGAACAGGGCGGCCAGCCCTAATAACACGCCGAACCACAGGGTGCAGAACCGGATGATAATGGTGGCCCCGCCGGCAATGCTGTCAGGCACCCCCAAAAACAGCAGGATCCCCATGATACTGCCTTCAGCCGCACCCAAACCGCCGGGCAGCATGGATAAGGCCCCCACTACCGTGGAGAAAGCCAGGGTAAAGGTTGCCGCCAGCAAAGATACCTTATAACCAAGCCCGATGAAAACAAAGTAAAAAGCGACACTTTCAAAAAACCAGGAGACAGTGCCGATTAAAACACAGTAGGCGAGGGCCCGCGGCCGGACAACCCGGAGGGTGCTGTCAAAAAGCCGGTGTAAAGCCTGCTCAAACTTATTGAGGAGCGGAAATCTAGCCACCAGGCTGATAAAGCGCCTGGCCACTGAAGGTGAATAGACCGCCAAAAATACCACCAGCAGCACGGCCAGCATCAAACCGGCGGTGACGGCCAGCATCTGCCTGCCATACCGGAAAACACCCATGCCGGCCAGCGCCAGGATGAGCATGGCAAACCCGTCGGACAGCCGCTCGGCGAAAATTACCGGCGCCGTACGGCTGACCGGGACCCCCTTTATCTCCTTTAACAAAACTGACTTTAACAGTTCCCCGACTTTCCCCGGCGTCATGGACATGGCCAGCCCGCTTAAAAAAATCCCGAAGCTGTCTTTCCCGGCAACCTCAACATCAATCTGCCGCAATAGATACTGCCATTTGAAAAACCGCAGCAGGTAATTCAGGAAGGTCAAAACCAGGATAACCGGCAGGTATCGGATGTCGAACTTTGCCAAAGCCCCGGCCACAGCCCGGTAGTCGGAAAAAAAGGCAATCCCCAGCACCACCAGGAAACCCAGCAGAAAAGCTAATACCAGTTTCCGGCTCAAATTATTCAAGGATACGTTCTCCTTCTTAATATTTCACCAAATCAGGTAAGTTTATTTAGTCAGATACAGGATCAATGCCGAAGCCACTACCCATAAGGCCACATTCACTAACAGGGGAATATCCTTCAGGAGCGCCATTTCCGGGCTGCCGCCGATATCTTTTTGGTGGACCAGGTACTGGTAGCGAAAAATCCCGTAAATGACAAAGGGTATGGTCGCCATCAGCCACCGGGAGTGGCCGGCAGTGAAAGTATACAGGGAATAGGCCATCACCGTCGACGAAGTCACCACCGAAATCATCTGTTCCAGCATTTCCGGCTGGTATTCCCGCAGGATTTTGCGGTGGGTATGGGCGGCCTCCAACATGAGCCGTTCATGACGCCGCTTGGTGAGGGCCAGGAACAGCGCCAGCAGGTAGGTGCAGACCAGAAGCCACGGGGAAATGGAAACGGAAATTACCACGGCACCGGCCACGGCCCGCAGTATGAACCCCATGCCGATGGTGAGGACATCTATAATCACGATATTTTTCAGCCACAGACTGTACGTCAGCACCAGCAGGAAATAACCCGCCGCCACCAGGCCAAACAAGTTGTCCAGATAAAAAGCGGCAGCCAGGCTCCCGCCACCGGCAAATGCCACCGCTGTCAATGCTGCAGGGACGCTCAGCAGGCCCGCGGCCAGCGGCCGATGCCTTTTTTTGGGGTGGACCCGGTCCCGCTCCAAGTCGACCAGATCGTTGATAATATATACGCTGCCCGAAATCAGGCAGAACAACCCGAAGGCGGCGGCCGCCCGGCCCAACAGTTCCGGTTCGAGCAGGTTTTTGGAGAAAATAATACCGGCGAAAATCACCAGGTTCTTGGTCCACTGCCTGGGCCGCATAGCCTTTATCAGCCAGTACAACTGGCTGCGCCCGGCGGTAGTTCCGGCAACCGGTTTAAAGGCGGTCCTTGTCTGTGTCTGCAGAGACATACAAATCTCCCCCAATAAAATGTAAAAATCGACTAAAAAATACAAACATCCGGACTCATTAAATTAGTATAACACTTCCCGGATGTTTTGTGAATTGGAATGATTGTGTATTAATAGGCATTCTTGTTGATGAGTCCTTTAAACACAGTTAAAAACATTATTTTGAAATCAAACAGTAAGTCCCAGTTTTCAATATAGTAAATGTCGCACTCGATGCGCTTTTCTATGGATGTATCGCCCCGCCAGCCATTTACCTGGGCCCAGCCGGTGATGCCGGGCTTCACCTGGTGCTTGACCATGTACTTGGGGATTTTCTCCTTAAACTGTTCAACAAAGAACGGCCGCTCAGGCCGGGGGCCCACCACGCTCATGTCACCTTTTAAAACGTTGATAAACTGGGGCAGTTCATCG
Organism: Bacillota bacterium; assembly: GCA_049324975.1. GTDB lineage: Bacteria > Bacillota > Thermincolia > Thermincolales > CAZWUW01 > JBMOPI01. Next base: position 5,583 of record JBMOPI010000026.1, on the reverse strand, counting down.
AGGCTGGTCTTCCTGATAAAGGTTCCGAACCTGGTTTTGCGGGGGTCGTCGGCGGTAGTCCATTCGGTATCGGCGGAATTATCATCCGCCACCCGCATAGAGCGGAATTTTAACATGTTAAAATTCCGGTTATTCATCCCTACCCGTTCCTGTTTGAAGAAAACGGGGCCGGGAGATGTCAGCTTAACTCCGATAGCGATAGCCAGCATAACAGGGGCAGTCAGCAGGATGGCGACAGAGGAAAAAGCGATGTCAAAGAGACGTTTGAGAAAGCGGTTAAAGGGGTCATCAAGGGGGACATGGCGGATATTCAGTAGGGGAAATTCGTCAAACTCCTCTATTTTTGGCCGGCCCGGGAGGTAATCAAAGTAGTCGGGTATAATCCGCACCCGCACCCCGGCTTTTTCGCAGGTGTCAACGATAGCATGATATTTGTTATATGCGCTTAGAGGCAGGGCCACAATCACCTCATCGACGCTATTGGCTGCCAGCAGGTCAGGCAGTACGCGGCAATCACCGATGACCCGGCGGCCCATGATTTCGGATCCTTTTTTTCCGGCATCGTCATCAAGAAAACCCAGTACATTGTAGCCAAATTCCTTATGGGACATGACTTTTTGGGCAAAATCCACCCCAAGCTTCCCGGCGCCGATAATGAGCAGGTGTTTCTGGTTATATCCGGTTTTCCGCAGGTACCGCAAAAACCGGCGGACGGCATAACGTTCCAGCAGCAGTAGCAGTAAACCCAACAGACCAAAGGTAAAGAGCACAACCCGGGAATATATGTACAATTTAGCCAGGTAAAGCAGGCCATAGATTATTGCCATCCCAACAGTGTGGGCACGGATGACCAGCAGCATCTCTTTGCGGAACATCCGGCTGCGCATGGGGGAGTATACTTCCATGAAAAAATACACGACCATCAGCAGGGGGATCATCCATAATGGAGCCTTGAGGTAAAGGTAGTCCATTTGGCTGATAGGGTAAAAACCCCATTTGTAAAGATAAGCAGCAAAATATGCGACGGTTAAAACAAAACCATCGAGAACAAACAACATTAAGTTAAAAAACCTTTGATGCTTTTTGATCATGACTATCTCCCCCAAGGGCTGTTAACCACGATTCCGTAGGAATTCCTCGTATTTCGATTCTACAAAATCTTTTATCCGCCGCTTAAAAATTTCCCGGTCAAACTGCCCGGCATGGGCACGGATCTGTTCCGGCCGGTATTTTGCCGGGTCAAAGCGCCGGATCACTTCCGCCAGGGCGTCAGCAGTCTGGGACGCGAAAAACTCCCCGGTAACCCCGGGCATAACTGTTTCCAGGCACCCTCCGGCGCCGTAGGCGATAACCGGCCGTCCCGCCGCCTGGGCCTCGACCGGAGTGATGCCGAAATCTTCCTCGCCGGGAAACAGAAAAGCCAGGCAGGATGCGTAATGATGGCGCATCTCCCGGTCAGATATCCGGCCCAAAAATTGGATGTTGCCATTGGCCATAGCCTGCAGCCGCTCTTTTTCTGGGCCGTCCCCGGCTATTTTGAGGGGCAACCCCAGCCGGTTGAATGCTTCCACAGCCAGATCGATCCTTTTATACGGGATCAGCCGGGAAACGATAAAGAAGAAACCTTCATTATCCCGTTCCGGCCCACCGTTTTCCTTATCAGCCTCGCTGAAGTAGCGCGTATCCACCGGCGGGTAAATTACCTCCGCCTCCCGCCGGTAATGTTTCTTAATCCGTTGGGCCACATACCGGGAATTGGCGATAAAATAGTCCACCCGGTCGGCCGAAAGCCTGTCCCATATACGGATATAATTCATCAGCCAGGGGATAAGCATCTTCTTTAACCTGCCTACACCCTGTCCATTAAGGTATTCATGGTAAAAATCCCAGGCATACCGCATGGGTGTATGGCAGTAAGTAATATGCAGGGTTTTGGCTCCGGTAACCACACCCTTAGCCACAGCATGGCTGCTGCTCAGCACCACGTCATATTCCGACAGGTCAAACTGCTCAACCGCAGTAGGCATCAGGGGCAGGTAAGACTGGTATTTCGTCTTGGCCATGGGCAGCCGCTGGATAAAGGAAGTCCGGATATCCATGCTGAGAAAAGCCGGGTCGACCTTATCCGGATTGTATACAGTTGTATAAATAGGCGCATCGGGAAAAATTTCCTTAAGGGCAAGCACAACTTTCTCGGAGCCCCCCATGTTCGCCAGCCATTCGTGGACGATGGCAACTTTCATAAAGATGCCTCCCTGTTTTTAACCAAAAGACTTACTACAGAAGCTAACCCAAGCAAAAACCAAAAATTAATACCGGTAGGCGGCATGTACAATGCCCCTTCAATAATGGCCATGATTAAATACGCCAATATCCCGGCAAAAAGCCCATGGGCCATTAACTCAAGCTTATCGTGTTCAGCCCTGTTGAAGCGGATGCACCTGAATAAAGCCGCCAGAACATGGTAACAGGCCAGTAAAAACAATATGACACCCACTACTCCAAACCACCAGAAAAAGGTCACATATATATTTTCCGAAGCCCTCTGGAAGAAGCTCTCCGCAATCAGGTGCCCCTGCTTGAACAGTGAACCCAGCATAAAGTCAGCCACGCCTTCAGCCGACATGGACAATGCCACAATCCCTTCCCTGCGTTCACCCAAACTGGGGTCAAAGAATGAAACAATCAAACGTTCAAACAGCCTCTCCCTGGTAAATACCACGGCCAGCATATACAAAAACATAGCCGCAGTATAGATTTTATCCCGGACAGGTTTCCTTAGCAAGAAAAGTATGAACAAAGCCACGGAAGACCCGAAGAAAGCACTCCTCGCCAATGTAATGGGCACATTATACAAAGAAACAAGACAGGCCATTCCGAACAGCAATTTTTCAGTTTTTGTTTTTGCGGCCAGAAAACCGGCCGCAATAACCGGATTTGTCATAGCCAGGTAAACCCCGAAGATATTCCCATTCTGGAACGTGGAAGTAACTTTAAGGGCCTGGCCGTCCCACATCAGATTGCTCTTAGTGGCGAACACATCCGGGATTTGGGCGTCAGCCCACGAAATGGTCAGGCCCGGGACCATAACCCGGTAATGCCCGACAAAATACTGCAGCAAACCGTAGACTCCGATAAAGATGTTTGCCAGTGCTAATACTTTTAGCATCTTTATTATCCTTGCTTCATCCGCAAACCACCCGGCGGCCGTGGGATAAGCGATGTAATACACCACCAGCGGGACAAAAATCGGCAATATCACGGTTAACCGGTGAAGCAGGGGATAGTCAAATTTAAAAACAGCCATCCCTATGGTTACTAGTGTTACATAGATTAAAAAAACAGCATGTACTGGCGGTAATATTCCGGTTCTTAGATTTGCAGCCTGTTTCTCTGACACCAGCCAGGCCATAAACAGGACAGCCAGCAGCAGACTGCCCACCGTAACCGGAATACCGAAAATTTTAGTGCCTGCCCGGGGAAAAACAAGGGCAAACAGGATTAACCCAAATATCCATTTTTCTCGGGCCGCGTGCAACATCTTTAGCTCCTTAATTCAGAACTTCATCATATAAACGAAGCACCCTGCCGGCTGTCTGGCGCCAGGAAAACTTCGTTACCTGCCGGTAACCTTTTTCGACCAGCGCGGCTCTTACCGGTTCGTCTGTCAGTCCTTTTTCCATAGCCTGTGACAAATCCTCAATGTCATATGGGTCAGCCATAATCGCGGCCTCGCCTACGACCTCCGGTATTGATGAAACATTGGAAGCCACGACGGGCACACCGCAGGCCATGGCTTCCAAAGGCGGGAATCCAAAGCCTTCATACAGTGAAGGGAACACAAACAACCCGGCTCCTTCGTAAAGCCCCGTCAAATCACGGCGGGGCAGCCAACCGGTAAGAATGATATTGGAGGAGTTCATTTTCTGGCCGTCAATGAAAAAAGGATTAAAGTCTTTTCTGATATCACCGGCTATAACTAACTGAAACTCATTGCCAAACCGGGACTCCAACTGTATAAAAGCCCCGATCAGGCGCTGGATGTTTTTGTGCGGACGGACATTGCCAACATAAAGGATATACGGCTTATTGATCCCCAGCCCGGCCCTTATTTTTTGTGCTTCCTCCGGTGAAACCCCGCTGCAGGAATTGCCCGCAAAACCGTTATAAATAACTTCAACCTTATCTGGATTGACCGAAAACCAGTCAACAATGTCCCGCTTTGTGTTTTCAGACACCGCGATTACCTTATCGGCTTTCTTGACAGCGCTGCCGATCATCAGCCTGGCATATAGATAAGCAGTCTTATTTGGCAGGTACTGAGGGAATTTCAGGTGGATCAGGTCATGGACCGTTACAACCAGTTTGCCTTTATACAGAAGTGGAATATTGTAGTGGGGACAGTGCAGTAAAGAACTGTCCGTCTTTGCAAATACCCTGTTTATGACCAGCTGTTCTTTTAAACCATATACGGGCGCATCGAGTGAATTCTTTATAATATTGGGCTCCGAAAAAAGCGTCAGCTTTGCCAAATTTCCAAATAAGTTGAAAGTATATTGCGTAGATTGAACCGCCATCTCACGGACCAAATTTTCCAGATAAACCCCAATGCCGGAAAAACCAAGCATCCTGGCATCAATATCGATTACATGTCTTTGCTTCAACTGTTCACCACCGCCAGCCAGGCCCCGGCCCAGTTATCCATGTTATAGACGGTCCTAACAGCTTCCTGCTGGCGGCGGCCTATGGATTCCCTGTTACCGTAGACGGCTGCCATCTTTTCGGAAATATCTTCCACATCCACCCGGCACTTTTCCGTCGGCAGGTCCAAAAGCCCCTCAACAGCGGTAGATAACGCAGCCGTGCCGCAGGCCATGCTTTCCAAAGCGCTGAGGGACGTCCCCTCACTGCAGCGGGTCGGAATAAGCGTCATGGCGGCAGCCGAATAAACGGACGGCATGTCATGCCACGGGACAGACCCCAGATGCAGCACCTTACCCTGTAAACCCGCATTTTTAACGATGCCCATAACCTGCTCTTTATAAGCAAGGGATGCCGCGTTGTCGCTGATGGCGTCCCCCACCAACACCAGTGTGGTTTCCGGAAATTTTTTATTGAATATGGCAAAAGCCCTCACCGCCAGGTCAACACCCCTGGCATGAGTAAAATTCCTCGGCACTATTACCGCACTTAAATCAGCCAACCCGGCAGCTGGCTGTACCTGAGTAAAAACCTGAGTATCTATACAATTGGGAATAAACCATTTTCCGGGCACAACTTCTGTAAACATCCCCTGCTGCGGGGCAATATCTAACCCCATTTCACGGTAGAAAAAGGTATCGTTGGCCACCATCTTTTTTGCCCGCCTGAAACTGAATTCCGCTGCCGCTTTACGGAGCTTTCTCCTGATCCTGTTTTGTTCATGGGTCCAGGTGGCCCCGTGGGATAACACGACAGCCCCGGCGTGCCAGCAGACAGGCGGAAAATGTTCCGGGTAATTGACCACCAAAACGTCTTCCTTTTTCAACCGGGATATATGTTTCAATAAACCCAGATTATAGCTGACCAGTTTAGGCAGGCGGA
>JBMOPI010000025.1:0-15020 GCA_049324975.1 Bacillota bacterium | reverse complement strand
AACTGATATGCGTCCAATGTGGAGGAATCATGAGAGCTATGCCGGTAGCCATGTTTAACCTCATCAGGTCGACAAAAGATAAGCCGCCCACTGAACACAGAAAAGTTAAAGCTTGTGGACATACTCATCATTGTCAGTGTGCCGCCATTAAACAAAGTAAACCTAATCCATTTCAAAAGCAAATTGATGAAGCTTTGGGGAATGCCGAAAACCAGTAAACAGGTTTATGCTAGGTGCAAGTAATCAAATCCATCGAATCAAAGTTCAATAAAGCCTCCACTCTCGAGTGGAGGCTTTATTGATTTCTATAGTATTGAACTACAATTTTTTGACCAAATTATGCTTCGGATTTTCACTTTTGGCCACTTTACGGTTCCAGCAGGCCTTTTTTTGGTAAACAAAACTGAACAAAATTATAAATGTCACAAAGGTTGTCTCGAATTTCGAAAGGAAATTTCAAAATATCTGGTGGAACCCGGGAAGTATCTTGCCTGCATCATTTTTGTTTAAATTGAATCCAATCCTTTATTAAGTTTTTTTAGCAGTGAAATCAATACTTCTTTTTCATTCCTGTCAAGAGCGGACACGATTTTATTCATGAAATCGTTATGTACGGGAAGGAAAACGTGCATCAATGCAAAGGCCCTGTTAGTAAGGCAGACCCGAAACACCCTTTTATCAGAGGGGTCATTATTACGAACCACCAGGCCTTCTTTTTCCAATCGCTCTACCAGGCCGGTAATGTTAGCCCTGGAAACCTGCATCTTTGTACCTAATTCTGACTGGATCAATCCCCGGTCACCTGCCATGTACAGATTAATTAAGACTTTGAACTTCGGACCGGAAAGGCCGTACCGGGCAAAATGTACATCAAAAGCATCTTCCATAGCATCATGGAACGATGTCAGTTCATAAAGTGTTAGTTTTGAAAGGTAACCGTCCGATTTGCCTCCATTTTCTTGAATTTTAATAACCTCCAATCCTGATTGTTAATATTTAACTTATTGTAAACATATTAACAGATTAAGTCAAGATTTATTTTGGATTTACTATAAGTATGTAAAAAAATACCCTTTCCCTGGTTTTGGGAAAGGGTTATTGAACCCAATTAATCAACCCTGAGGCGGTTGCTTTGTTTTCTTCGGGCTACCATGTGAGCTAGATACAATATGGCTATATACTGATATTTTATCGTCATATGCCAATGGACCCGGGTCCCCCCTCCATAATTAAGCAATATGGAATTCCATCAATTATGGTACCTTTTAATAACTCACAGTGACGCAGAGGGGCAAAGACTCTACGCATTTCGGGCTCTGATAGTTGAAATTTTTTCATTAGGGCCTCAAAAGTAACTTTACCATTAACTTTTACATATTCATTCTTTCGTTATTTGCCCAAAGGGGTTATGATGGCACAACGATGAACGACATAGCTAAAGAGGTAGGAATAAAAACGCCTTCACTTTACACTATTGATTTATTGGAACAAACCATGAATACCGCTGAAAGTATGGATACTCTCCAACCCACATGACCTGCCACAAAACATGAAAGTGTTTAACCTATGTTGCATCAAGCGCCAAGGTCTAACCGAATGGCTGAAAAAATATCCCGAAATCATGCCAAGATATTTTTTTGGTAAAATGGTAATCGGCAAAGGGCCTCTCAACTATCTGCTGAAGAATGGAAAGTGATCGAAGCCCAATTTCGGGATGGTGCTGAATTGAAATAGACTAAAGAATCAGGCAGGCAACACCACTATTGGTATTGCCTGCCTATTTTTGTGCCATTTCTTATTGCAGCGTACATGTTAGCGGGTAATAAAGTTGTAGACTAAATAAAAATAAAAACCCCATAGGCAAAAGCAGTTCCCATTTTGAAATAACCTGTTTCAAAATGGGATTTTTCTCGCACCATAGGAAAGTATAACGCGCCTGCGGTATAAAAAAGGATTTTTTCACTAAAGCTATTGTTCGTAAAAATAGTTAAGTTTCATTTTGAGAAACCGAAGGAACTACATAATCTTGCGAAAGCTCAAGAAAGTATAGAAAATCAGCATATCTGTCACTATATGATTCTTGGCATGAAATTTGCAATATAAATATGTGAAAAGTGTAGCAAATAATAATATAGTTCTGGAGGAAAGGTAAATGAAAACAGCTAAGTATTGCCCGAAAAATTCAGGCTGCCAACTTTGGCAGGTGTTGTGTGATGGGAACCCATGTGTAGTTGACAAAGAAATTAAAGCTGATTCACATGCGATAACTGGCCGCAGGAGTAGTGTGTTGAGACAGATTTCTACGGCAAAAAGGTCTGCATCATAAATCTTGATCTCCTTTTCTTTTTAGCCCGTTTTCCCAACGGGTTCTTTTTTTTGTTCGCCGATGGCTTTGGCGAAATGCTCTATTTTTTCTTCGGACAGGTCGCCGGCACATATGAACAGCCCTACTCTTTTTTGCAACAATGACGGCAAGTTTGATTTGATGTATTTTATCAGCGCTTTTTGGATTTTTCCGATGTAGATGGACCCGCCCAGGATCACATTGTCATATTGGTCCAGGCCGGGTACCTTTTCTTTCATCACGTTTACCAAAAAAACGTCGCCGTTCATCTTTGACTTCAATATGGTTGCAGCCTTTTCAGCACAGCCATATTTGGTTGCGTAGATTATCAGACTTCTCATGATTTTACCTCCATATTAATAAACAATAGGTTTGTTATATTCTACTTCCGTAATCTCCCACTGATACCAGTCAAAATCTCCTGTTTTTAATTTCCATATGACATCCCCTTTGTTGGGAATCCTTATGCCATCAAAATCCCTATATTCCTTCGTGGTGCCGCCCCAGTCTGTTAATTCGTACTTCCCGTTTGTCTCCCGGTATCTTTTAGCAACAAATTTAATAAGTTTACCCTGCTCGCTAAATGTGAATATACCTGATGCAGTTACACCTTTGTAACTCATGGTTGCCCTGGCAGAATGGGCATCAATCTCTTCCCATTTTATGTAGTTACTTAAAGCCGCCGTCGGGAACCACTGCATCTCAGCGAGATACCGCAGCAGTGTACCCTGATCTATTTCCTTTCCTTTGCTATTTACGACGGGTATCAATGAAAGGAGTTTGATATTCATGGTTCCTTTGCCTTCAGAATACCTGTCTCTTCCTGTAAAATATAATAGTGGAGCCATTTTTACTTTGGCCTTCCATATAAATCCGGGTTCGTCCACTGTAAAGTATTGCTCTGCTTCGGCAGACATCCACGGTCCATCTTCTTTTGTCCGCATTAATCCCTTTTGTTTCAGGCGGACGGTCCTGATTCTCTCTTTGCCGATCACCCCGGATTTTTCCAGCCATTTCTGCACGCTGCGCGGCAGCCCTGCCAGATCCTCCTTGCGGATTATTTCATTTTTATCTGCCGCGGTATTGTTAAAAAACTCTCTTACTTCTTTGGTTACATTTTGGTTAAACCGGATATATGCAATAAATGAAGCTGTGAAAATCAGCAAAATTATTATGACAAGGATACTTAGTATAAGAATTGCGGCCTTGGGCATATCATCAACCCTTTCTTTATTTAACCCTCTGGCGGTCATTGGCCAACCCGGCCGGTATCATCCCGTCTATCACCATGTTTATGTGGTGTTCAATAAGATTCTGCTTCTGTTCCGGCGGCAGGTCCTTTTCTATTATCATCCTGATAATGAGGCCAAAGATGGAAGCCCAGATTATCTGGGCTGTAAGCTCAATGCGGTCATCATCGGGGCATTTATCCCGGCAGACTTCCTTCAGGGCCTGGCACAGCATGCCCACGGCCTGCCGCTGCCGGGATGCCCCTTTGAAGAGCACGGAGGTGTGGTCCAGTATCCGCGGTGCATCGTTTAAAAGGTAGTTCTTGTACTCTTGGGTATTTTGCAGGGCCATGTGTATATAATTTCTCGCAAAACCCATAATCCGTTGTTCCGGTGTGGCCGCCGCTTCCTGAACCGATTTAAAGCCGCCGACGATTTTTTGATAGCCTCTGGTTAAAAGATGCTCCAGGATGTCGTCCTTATCCCGGAAGTAGTGGTAGATGATGGCCGGTGAGTATTCGATCCGGTGCGCTATTTTCCGGATGGAAAGTTTGTCGATACCCTCTTCGGCCACGATTTCACCTGCCGCGTTAAGGATAAGTTCCCGTCGCCGGTCTTTTTCCCGTTCTTTGCGTTCTTTTATGCCCATAGATGATCACCCTTTTAACGGCGTTAAAATATTGAACACTGTTCAACAAAATAATATCTTTTTATTTTTGAAATGTCAATATAATTCAGATTAATATTGACGTCAGATAGATATATGATATAAAATGATGTTAGAAGTACAGATGTCTATACAGCAATAACGGGAAACACTGTTGCGACATGGTATTTTTTTTACCCTTACATGTATATACATCTATATAGGTGTAAGGCGGTGATTCCGTGGTTTAATTATACAGTGGAAGAGATTAATATTAGTCTTAGTAAGAAAATAATATGAAAAATGGCAGGGGTGAGGCTTGGAAGAGAAGACTTAAAAGAATGATAAGATTAATCACAATAAAGCGCAGGGAGGGTAAGAGACATGATAATTATTGGTGAAAAGCTAAACAGCGCGATACCCAGTGTCCGTCAGTTGATTAATGATAGAGATACCGCGGCCATCCAGGAGCTGGCGCTCAAGCAAGCGGCGGCAGGGGCTCATTACCTGGATCTGAATACCGCTCAGGGGGACGAACTGGTCAATATGGAGTGGCTGGTAAATACCGTTCAGGAAGTAACCGACGCGCCATTATGTATCGACAGCACTTCGGCTTTGGCTATCAAAAAGGGACTGGAAACTGTCAAAGGCGATAAATCCAAAGTGCTGGTGAACTCCATTTCTATGGAAAAAAACCGTCTGGAAGAGATGCTGCCCCTGGTTCTTGAACACCAGTGCCCGGTAATCGGTTTAACCGTGGATGACAATGGTATCCCCAAGACTGCCGAAGAGAGAATTAGACTTACGGAACGCCTTGTAGAGATTTTATCCAAGAACAATTATGATTTATCCAAGCTGTATATCGACCCCCTGGTACTGCCACTGGCTGTACACCACACCAATGCGGCTATGTTTTTCGAGTGTATAAAGGAGATTAAGCGCCAGTTTAACGTAAAAACAGTTTCCGGTCTAAGCAACATTTCCTTCAATATGCCGCAAAGAAAAATCGTCAATCGTTACTTCCTGTCAATTTGCATGGCATTTGGCATGGATGCCGCTATACTTGATCCCCTGGACAGGAAAATCATGACGGCAATCACAGCTACCGACTTACTGTTAGGTTATGACCGTTTCGGGAAGAACTACTTAAAAGCACATCGCGCTGATATTTTACAGGACTAAGGCCGTTTTTCACGGTACTGCCCGAGATAACGCCTCAGTAGATTAAGAAAGGACGGTGAAGCCACTTCCAGAAAAATAAGCTCCGGCCATAAATACTGAAAAAGGGAGGAAAGCAATTTTATGAGTGACAAGGAAAAGCTTTATCAAGAGAGACTTAACCGTTACATGGCAGCTATGGATTGCGGCAAACCGGACAGGGTCCCCATTTGTTTTGGAATTGGTGAGTGGGCGGTCAAGTACTCTGATTACACTCTCCAGGAAGTATTTTACGATCCCGAAAAAGCTAACAAAATTGTAGACGACATGATAGCAGACTTTGATGTTGACATCTTCGGGGGCGGTCCTACTCTATGGTGGCCTCCCATGTTTGACGCGATGGGTTCCAAATTATATAAGTTTCCCGGGATAGGGTTAGAAGAAAATAACACGTTCCAGTACAATGAAGAAGAGTACATGAAAGCGGAAGATTATGACGATTTTATTGCCAACCCGACAGAATGGCTGGTTAAATACTTTTTGCCGCGGATCAGCACTGAGTTTGCGGACCCGGGATCGTACAGGGCCACGGTGGCGTTGATTAAGAGTTCTGCTGCTTTTGCCATGGCCGGTGGCGCCGCGGCTGCGGCCTGGGGAAAATGGACCATGGAGCATGGCGTGGTTGGACAGGGGACAGGGTTTACCAAAGCACCTTTCGACACCCTGGGTGATGCCCTGCGGTCGATGAAAGGGATCCTGCTTGACCTCCGCCGGCGCCCGGACAAGGTTATCGCCGCCTGCGAGGCCATCGTACCGCACAATATTAATTGTGGTATTGCCGGACCCGGCGCAGATACCCGCTTCCCCTGTTTTGCCCCGCTGCACCGCGGCGCATACCCCTTCCTCAATCCTGAGCAGTGGGATAAATTCTATTGGCCAACATTGAAGGCAGTTATCGAAGGCCTTTGGGCGCAAGGGAAGAGAATGTTCTTCTTCGCTGAAGGGGATTGGACCCCGTATCTGGAGAAGATTGCTGAACTCCCGGCCAAGAGTATTATCTTCGACATTGATACCACCGATGCCAAAAAAGCAAAAGAAATTCTTGGCGGCAAATTCTGCCTTCAGGGTGGGATACCTACTACGCTGTTGACTTACGGAACGCCGGAAAAGGTAAAAGAGCATGTCAAGAGAGTAATCGACGAATTGGCCTGTGACGGAGGCTTTATATTGGCTCCTGGTGGAGTACTCATGGGCGATGCCAAAAAGGAAAACATTATGGCTGCCATCGAAGCCGGCCGAGAGTACGGCGTGTATTAACAGAACAGGAGGGAAGACAAATGTCCGAAAAAGAAAATGAAAAATCCTTTCTCCCGGATCCCGGTACCTGTGTACCGTGGAAAGTTAAAAAGGAAGAGTTTGGAGAGTTACCCGGTGATGAAGAAACAGTAAAAAAACACTGGGAAGCTTTGGACGGATTTGCCAATGCATTTATTTGGTTTTGGGTGCAGCGGTAGTCAGGGAGAGGTTACAGTCAATAAATCCAAAAAGGAGTGGAATATAATGGCAGTAGATGCTTTGTCAAATGCTATGACTGAATTGGAAGAGGATCAAGTGATGGCTTTGATTAACGAACGCCTGGAAAGCGGCGTTGCTCCCCTGGAAGTTGTCAATGCGCTGCAGGCCGGCATGGTGGAGGTCGGTAAGCGTTTTGAGTCAGGTGAATATTTCTTAAGTGAGCTCATCATGGGCGGCGAAATCATGAAAGACGCCATGACCATTTTGGAGCCGAAGCTCAGCGGGGGCAGTGGTGACCATAAGGGTACCGTTGTTATCGGTACTGTAAAGGGAGACATCCATGATTTGGGCAAAGACATTGTCGTTATGCTCTTGAAAGGATCAGGTTATAATGTCATAGATCTGGGTGTTGATGTCCCGAAAGAGAAGTTTGTTGAGGCCATTAAGGAATCAAAGGCGCCGCTTGTAGGTATGAGTGTACTCCTGACCGGTTGCCAGGAAGCCATGAAAGAAGCTATTGAGGCAATCAGAGCAGCAGGCTTGGATACCAAGGTGCTTATTGGCGGCAACTATATTGACGAAGTTGTTATGAATTTTGTCGGTGCTGATTATTACGCAAAGGATGCCAGTGACGGCTTAAAGATTGCTGAAAAAATATTTAGTTAATTTAATAGAGGCCTTAACCGGCCTCTATTATCCCATTGATTCATATTTATCAAAAACATTCAAAGGGGTGAATTCAGGTTATGGGTGATCAATCAAAACCGATTTTATCCCCGTACCGTTGGGTGATCTTGTTTATTATGTGGGCCTCCACTTTTATCGGAGTCGCAGCCCAGTTCCAGGTTGCAGCTCTGGCCTATAAGATCATCCCCGATTTAAAACTGTCCCTCAGCCAGTTTTCCATGGTCCTCTCGGCGCCCATGCTGCCCGCAGTATTCTTCAGTCTCCCGGCCGGTGCACTGGCTGACCGGTTTGGCGTAAAGAAAGTGGTCACCGTAGGTTTTGTCTTTTCCATAATAGGAGTATATTTCCGGTATGCCGCCCATGATTTTTGGACGCTTTTTGCGCTGATGTTCCTGGCCGGTCTCAGCTCCGCACTTTTGAATGCCAACGTGGCAAAGTTGATTGGAGCCTGGTTCCCCATGGAGCAGATGGGTACAGCTATGGGAATCTACTTTACCGGCGCCGGTCTCGGCATGACTGTCGCTTTAGCCACCTCAGCCTTATTCCCGAGTATCAAAAGCGCCTTTACCACAGCAGGTTTGGTTATCCTGGTGATAGGAATCTTATGGGTCGCGCTTGTCAAAGCCAAGCCCGAAGGTGCACCTGACCTGCCGGCTATGCCGGTAACCAAGTATATCGGTAAAGTCGCCAGGAGTAAAAACGTTTGGCTGGTCGGCATTGCACTGATGCTTTTTATGGGCTGTAATATGGCCTTCAGCGGAAACCTCTCCAATGCACTCAACGGGGTTCGGGGAATTGACCCGAAAACGGCCGGCCTGATGGCATCATTGGTGACCTTAGGAACGGTTGTAGGCAGTTTTATAGGCCCGGCTTTATCGGACCGGATCGGCAGAATTAAGCCTTTCCTGGCGCCTATGGCAATATTGGGAGCGGTTGTCATGTATTTATCATGGGCTACAACCGGGGGGGTCACCTGGGTACTGCTCGCCGTTCTCGGATTTCTGATGGGAGTAGGTTTGCCCCTCTTAATGACCTTCCCTGTGCTGCTTCCGGAAATAGGCCCCGTTTATGCCGGCAGCGCCGGAGGGCTTATCGCTACCCTGCAGCTTATCGGCGCCTTCTTTATCCCGTCTTTTATCATCGCTCCTATAGCAGGCACTAACTTCAACACTTTATTTATGCTGGCCAGTTTATCGTATTTACTGTTTGGCCTGGTGACCCTGTTCCTGCCTGAATTAGGAGCCAAGGCAAGAGCCAAGTTGGATGCGGGCTCAGTAAAAGCCATGTAAATCATCAGGGGGCGCCCGTCTCCGGGCGCCCTTTTACACTCCGGAAAGTTCGGAGCTTTTCAAAAGTGTTCCGGGACAATTATTGACAACAAGTGCTTATTTAGCTAAGATTATTACGGAAGTACAGATGTCTATATAGCAGGTTGGTTTTTATGAAAATATATAATGCAAATGAGGAAAAAATAGATAAGGGTTCAGTTATTCCGGTTTACTATCAGCTGGCCAAACTTTTGGAAAGGCAGATTTTTGAGGGGAAGCTGCAGCCGGGTGAAGCCTTGCCGCCCGAAAACGATATTGCCGCAAAGCACGGGATCAGCCGGATGACGGTCCGGCGGGCTATTTCCGAGCTTGTTCTGGCGGGGCTGGTATATACTCAAAAGGGTGTTGGAACTTTTGTTGCAAAACCCAGACTTGATAATGTTGTCTTTGAACTGAATGACGTCCACGAAGAAATTAAGAAGCAGAACATGAAACCAAGCACTAAGCTGCTTGGTGTGAAAATAGTCAAGGCAGACCAACACCTGGCCAAAAAACTGGAAACAACTGTCGGCACACGTTGTCTGAACTTTCGGATGGTTCTGTCCGCCAATGATGAACCGTTGGTTTATGAAAATAAATATGTGGTGTTTTCCAAGCAGAAGCCTATCCTGGAGGCAGAGCTCAAAGACCCCTCATTATCTAACCTGGCTTTTGTTCACACTGACCACTTGCCTACAATCAGTAAAAAGGTTTTACACGCTTCTGTGGCCAGGGAATCGGAGGCGAAGCATCTGGGCGTATCAGTTAATGCACCGGTTTTTATGGTCGAACAAACTGTTTATGACTCAGAGAAGAAGCCTATCGGATGGGGAACATCAATTTACAGGGCGGACCGGTATAAACTTACAAGTTATACCGGGTGGCCGATAGATGGCTAGTAAGTTGGTTAAGGTGGTAAGGGTATGAAAGATGATTTAATTAATGCCATAACCGAACTCGATGAAGAAAAAGCCCTTGAGATAGTGAGGGAAAAAATTAAAAATGGAGAGACGCCGCTGGAAATTGTTGAACAATGCAGGTTGGGGGTAGAACAGGTAGGAAAGCGATACAGTGACGAGACCTACTACCTTTCAGACCTTATTATGTCCGAGGAGATTTTCAGAGGTGTTATGGAAATACTGGAGCCTTATTTTTCGGAAGCAGGGCTTAATAACGGTGTAAAAATAGTTATTGGCACCATAGAAGATGATATCCATGACCTCGGTAAAAACATTATAGTAAGCTTGCTGCGTTCCGAAGGTTTTGAGGTTTACGACCTTGGAGTGGACGTCAAACCGGAACAATTTATACAGAAAATAACTGAAACGGGCGCCACCATATTGGGCATTTCCGTGGTCCTGACTTTTTCCATAAACTATGTAAAGAAACTAGTCAAGCTTTTAGAAGAAGCCGGTTTGCGGGATGACGTAAAAATCATTATCGGCGGTTATCCGGTTAACGAAATGATCAGGGAGTATACCGGGGCAGATTATTTTGAAACAGACGCAAAAAGAGCCATAAAACTTATAAAGCGGATTGCCGGGTTAGTCTGAACGGTAGTTTCTGCAAACTGGGCAGGTGACTTAGATGAAAACGGCAGCAATAGCGTGTAATACTCTAAGAGACGAAATAATGCTGGCAGTAGATGAGTTGAAAGTAGATTATCCAATCCTGTGGATTGATTCCGGGCAGCACCAGACCCCGCAGAAATTGAATAAGGGCATCCAACAGCAGATTGACCGGGTCAGCAATGTTAATAATATAGTTTTGTTGTTTGGCAGCTGCGGCAACTCCCTTTTTGGACTGAGGTCAGAGGAAGCCCGGATAATTTTTCCGCGGGTTGACGACTGTATTTCTCTTTTTCTGGGCGGCAACCTTCGGAAGAGGGAATGGGACAGCAAAGGTCACGCGTATTACCTGACCAAAGGGTATCTGCAGAACGAGGCAAACATCTGGACCGATTATACCCAAACCCTGACCAAGTATGGTGAAGAGAAAACCCGCAGGTTGATGCGGGCATTATTGAAGAATTACGAGAAACTGATAGTAATTGAAACAGGGGCCTATAACCTGGATGAGTTTGTGGATGAAACCAAAGACATCGCAGCTAAGCTGGAACTTAAGCATGAAGTAGTAAAGGGTTCTCTGCATATTTTATACAAGGCCCTCCGGGGGGAATGGGACGATGATTTTGTCATCATTCAGCCGGGAGAAACGGTTGATTATCCTCATTTAGGCTTCGGATAGAAAACAAGGGAGGGGCAGCCCCTCCTCTTTTTGTACCATAGGAAAGTATAACGCGCCTGCGGTATAAAAAAGGCTAACTCGGCGCTTCGCGCCAGCGAAGCCTTTTTAATTGATTTTAGTTGAAGGAACTGATGTAAAATGGTAACCGTCAGGTTCGTCAACCAGGGGAAGGAAGCAGAAGTTGCGCCAGGCACCAGTTTGCTTACCGCTGCTGCTTTGGCCGGTGTGCCGGTGGAGGGGAACTGCGGCGGCAAGGGTACTTGCGGTAAATGTAAAGTGAGGATTTTATCCGGCCGCCGGGACGGATGGGTTCTTGCCTGCCAGTATAATGTTGAGGAGAATACAGAGGTAGAGTTTGAGGGGCTGAAGGACGCCTATCGGCGTAAAACCGCCCTGGGGGGCGTGGCCCTCGGAGAAAATGTTGAGCCGGCTGTAGAAAAAGTCTTTCTGACTCTTAATGAGCCAACAGTAGAAGACCAGACCCCGGATTACGAGCGTCTAACCGAGGCTCTGGCGTGTAAGGATATAGATTTCAACCTGCCGGTGCTTGCCGGCATACCAAGAGTTTTAAGGGAAGGGAACTTCAGGGTTACTGCCGTGCTGGGCGGAAAACGCCTGTTGGCCGTGGAACCCGGTGATACAGTCGCACGCAAGTTTGGGGTGGCCTTTGATATCGGCACCACAACCATCGTCGGTTCGTTAGTCAGTCTCAACGATGGAGAAGTTATGGCCGTCGCGGCCCTGACTAACCCGCAAAATGTATTTGGGGCGGACGTTATATCACGGATTGACCATGCCGCTAAGGGACCAGAGGAATTAAAGCAGCTGCAGGCAAAGGTGCTGGTAGCGGTAAACAGTATCATTAATAAATTGTTAGCGGAAACAGGAGTGGCGAGGGAACATGTCTATGAAGCGGCAATAGTAGGTAATACCACCATGAGCCACCTGTTCCTGGGCATTGATCCGACTTACCTGGCGCCGGCCCCCTTTATTCCCGCAGTGCGGCAGCCGGTGGATATAGCCGCAGCGGTGCTGAATATCGGTATCTGCCCGACCGGACGGGTCTTTGTGCTGCCCAATGTTGCCGGATATGTCGGGTCTGATACGGTTGCTGTCATGTTAGCTACAAAGATCCAGGATAAAACCGGTCTCTGCCTGGCCATTGACATCGGGACAAACGGGGAACTGGTGATGGCAGGCCGGGGGCAAATTCTTACCTGCTCAACCGCGGCCGGACCGGCCTTTGAAGGGGCCCAGATCCGGCACGGGATGCGGGCGGCCGACGGCGCCATTGAAGCAGTCAAAATTACTGATGACGTCCAGTTAAAGGTAATAGGCTCCGCTCCCCCTCAGGGCATTTGCGGATCAGGGTTAATTGATGCTGTTGCGGAAATGCTGGAAGCCGGCATAATCACAGCCGGTGGTCGTTTCATCAATCCGGATAAAGAAGGGGCTGACCTGGATGACAGGATAAAAGCCCGGCTCAGGAAGAACGGCCAGGCGTACGAATTTGTGTTAGTTCCCGGAACTGAGTCTGCTGCCGGTGAGGACATTGTCCTGACCCAGAAGGATATCCGGGAACTGCAGTTGGCCAAAGGGGCCATCGGTGTGGGTGTCAAAGTGTTATTGAAAGAGATAGGGGCTTCCACGTCGGATATTACTGAATTATTGATAGCCGGCGCTTTTGGCAGCCATATAAATATTGAAAATGCCTTAAAGGTCGGATTACTGCCCCAAGTGCCGGCAGAACGTATTGTTTCTGTAGGTAATGCTGCCGGAGACGGCGCAAAACTGGCCCTGGTTTCGAAAACTCAGCGGCAGCTTGCTTCAGAGCTGGCTTCCCGGGTCAGGCATGTGGAACTCTCTACCCGGCCGGATTTCAGGGATGAATTTCTTAAAGCAATTCAGTTTTCCAATACCAATAACCGGAGGTCATAAATGGAAACAGAAAACAAGGCAATTGAAGGCACCCGTAAAAGCCAAAAATACCTGGGGGAAAAAGGTCTGGTAATTTTAATAGCATTCTTAAGCGCTTTTATACCGTTGTCTACCGACCTTTACCTGCCGGCTTTACCGCGCATGGCGGAAAATCTTAATGCAGCTCCAAGTTTAGTAAATCTTACTTTAGTGTCTTTCTTTGTTTTTTATGCGGCAGGGACCCTTTTCTGGGGGCCCCTAAGTGATAAGTACGGCCGCAAACCCATATTGTTGACCGGGCTGATTATTTACACCGCGGCCAGCGCATTAAGCGCCTTTTCGGGTAATGTTTACCAGCTTATTGTATTCCGTGTTTTACAGGCCATCGCCAGCGGGGCCGTTACTTCCGTGGGGTCAGCAGTCGTTAAGGACGTCTACACCGGTCGGAAACGCGAATCTGTTCTGGCCTTGGTATCGTCAATGGTAATGATAGCGCCTATCGTAGCCCCTGTTATCGGGGCGATGATATTAAGTTTTACTTCATGGCGCGGGGTGTTCTGGGCGCTGTCTGTTATCGGCCTTTTAGCTACAGCGGGCGGGATTGCCATGGAAGAGACCATCGGCAGGCGTAATACAGGAAACATCTTTCAGTCAATCGGCCGGTTGGGGGTAGTGGCAAAAAACCCGGGTTTTGCGGCCCTGCTGATTACATTTTCAATTATGGCTATTCCCATGATGTCTTTTATATCCTCCTCGTCCTATATTTATATTACTCGTTTTGGATTAAGCGAACAGGTTTTCAGTTATTATTTTGCCGGCAATGCGTTTTTCATGGTAATTGGTCCTTTACTTTATATGAAAATTTCCAGGTATTTTAACAGTAATTCAATTATTACCGCCAGCTATATAATTACATGTATAAGCGGGTTGCTGCTCAGTTCAATCGGGAGTATGAGCCCCTGGCTGTTTGCCCTTTCACTGCTGCCGTCTACGCTGGCAGGCAGTGTTACCCGCCCGCCAAGCGCTAATCTGATGCTTGAGCAGCAGCAGGAAGACACGGGTTCCGCTTCTTCACTTATGGCATGCGCCTTTACTTTGATGGGCAGTATCGGGATGATGCTGATTTCTCTGGACTGGGCTGACAGAATCCTGGTGATGGGGCTGTTGTATTTTATCATTGGGCTTATAAGTTTAGTCCTCTGGCTGATTGTATCCAAAAAACCGTTCATCCGGCAGGTCCCTGATTTCACCGATGCAGCAAATTTTTAATTATCATAAGTAACAGCAAAACTTCCTGGATTCTTTGTTAAGGGTCCAGAAAGTTTTTTATGAAAATAGTGCCGGAGACTTTGCCATCGTGGATAATGGAAAACCACGGGTAAGACCCTGGCAGTTTCTGTTTGAAGAGAACGGAAAGTTTTATTTTTATACAGCCGGGCTGTTTTCAGGGCGCATCATTGTACCTGTCTATATATAAGTTTCCTGAAGTATCGAGGCTCGCGACAAATATGTCTTTAATGTTTGTTATACCCTGCTTTTTTACTTCACCAAGCAGCCAATTCAGGCTTACCCCGGATTTAACAAGGTTTTCCCTGATTACCTCCCCTTCCAGGATAACTTGCACAGGAAGCCCGGTGTATTGGGTAGGCATGTTCATATCTTTGGGGGTAACCGGCTGGTGCTGAGACTTTTTTAATACTGAGAGGTCACCGTTGGTCTCAAGAATGGCAAATTCAACATCGCCTAAATTAAAAGCCCCTTTAAGCCGCAGTTGTTCCATCAGTTCTTTGGTCGTGTAACGCATTTTGGCCATATTTTGTTCTAAAATTTTACCGTTTTTTATGACCACTACCGGGTCACTGTCAATAAGTTTGCTTAACTTACGGGATTTCAGAGTTATTAATTGCAGCAGCAATGCCAAGCCCATCCAGGAAGCCAAACCGGTTATTTGAATAAGCAGGTCCCTGTCA
>JBMOPI010000024.1:0-15146 GCA_049324975.1 Bacillota bacterium | reverse complement strand
GTCATTTACCACAGCAGTCTGTATAATCTAAAAAACGCAGGCATTTGGAAAAGGCCTTTCCATTCATGTTTTACCCCGTGTCGCTTAAAATCTAAAAATTTGTGTCTTGACAAAGGGGTCCATCTCACAATGCCCTGGTTACCCTGGATGTCGCGTGCGGAGTCAGCTCCGAACTGCGCTACTTCCCCGGAAACCGAGGATTTGCCCGGTTTAAACCCACTGCATGCCAATGCCTTTGTGCCCATGAGTTATCACCTGGTGACCGGACGGGGATGCGCCCGGCTCATGTTAAGCGGCCAGTGCAGGTATACACTGCTCCTGCTCACCACAAACTGCCTCTTCAGTACCCTGGAGGCCGCGGAAAACATCAGACCGAACCTTGAACTCATGCGGTCGGCAGCCCCGGCCCGGTTCCGGCCCGCTATTGACATGACAGAAAAATGGGCTGCCAGAACCATTGCCCACACTAAAAACGGCCTGACAATTCTTCGCGACATGACCGGGCCGCTCTGGCCGAAAATCCGGGAGGACCTGCGGCGCAGGCGCGGCGAAGGGTATGCTTACTAAGAATATGCGATACTAATAAACCGGAAAAACAGGCGGTCCAACCAGGACCGCCTAAAATATGTTACGCTATTTTCAATTATGCTGCTTTTTAATTTTTAAACTAATCCGGCTAAACCCCGGGCCGCGGCCGGACAAAGGCCAGGGTGATGGCGCCCAGGCCCCAGAAAACCACAATGAGGCTAAACAGGAAGCCTACAAAAGGAAGCCGGGTGAGCGCTGCTATTATGGCAAGCCCCAACAGTACGAGCCAGACCCCTTTATGAAGGACAGGCCAGTTGAACCTGCCGGCCAGCAGGCTGCCAATGAAAACGGCAACAATAATTTTGGACAGGTATAGGGCAAAGGCGTAAGCCAGAATCAGCAGCATGCTCAGGGGGAGGCCGATTACCGTGACCAGCAAAATCACGGCCAGTACCGGCGCCAGGATCAGGGCCAGCGCCCCTATACCCATGGTTTTCACAGGTTCATCGGAGATCGGTTTGATGAGGCCGGCCCAGAAGTCAGGTTTCCATGCTGTGACAATAAACCAGACCAGCAGCGCGCCGGCAGTATCGATGACTAACCTTAACAGGTCACCCGCAAGGGTAGTCTCCCGCTTCTCTTTTACCGGCCTGGGAGCAACCTTTTTCCACTCGGCGTCCCCGCCGATTTTGGCTTTTTCCGAAACAGAAGCCTCTTTGGGACTTAAGTACACCAGCTTCCCATTGACCTCCGCCCCATCCTGAATCTCCAGGTTATCGGCCGCCAGCCTGGCATTGTCACCGACACTCCCGTTGATTACGGCATAATCGGCCATCACCCGGCCGGTCAGGTCCGGCGCCGGCACAGCATCAAGCAAGGCACAGAACAATCCGTTTTCCTCCTGTATGGCGCTTATAAATTCCCGGCAGACCGTATTAACCGCAAATTTCTTTCAACCTGCCGGAAATTTTGTCAGCAAAGAAAAATGTATACAGGATTCTTTGGTGAAAGGGGTTGAAATACAGCCTGGCCGTATGTTAAGGTTATGGTAAGGAAACAAATAACAGTTCCCGATGGAGGGACACCGGCAACGATGCCTTTGAGGCGCTAAACCCTCAACAAGGCATTTTTTGTTCCATTTAACGTTTACCTTGTTTTGAGTGGGATGGATGTTTACACGGTTTTTCAATGTTCCCATCTGTTCCACTAACCTCGCCACTGGCGAAGTTCAGGCTTCCCGCCGGTTTTTACGAAATATATAGCAAGGGAAGGAGGTGATCAAAATGGCAAACAAGTTCATTACCGCCAAAAACAAGACCAAGGCGCTGATGCAGTATGTAAAGGATTACGAAATCAGGGACCCCCTGACCCTGGGCATCGTCTTCCGGCTGTGGAGCGAGCTGGAAGTAATCGATAAAGGCGTTTTCCTGAACGACCTGGACTACATCACGGAGGAGCCGCTCCTGATCATCAGCTGTGACACCTCGAAAGTCCCGACCATACTGACGTACAAAGGCGAAGGGTACGAGGATACCAACAAAATCTTTGAAATCATTGAATCCCTTGACAGGTATTATATCTACCTCGTCTTCCCCAGCCGGGCGGCGCCTTACTGGTACGTGAACATCTGCGCGCCAAACCCCTTTATCAGGGCAATGCCGGCGTTAGAGCAGATGGTGGATGATATCGGGGAGCATCAGGACTTCGACCTGGAGTTTGCCAATATTTACAAAGAAGCGCTGCTGGTCCTGATTGACGATGCCCTGGATGCCGGGGACAAAAAACAATTTATGGCGTTATCAGAGGAGTGGAGAAAAATTGCATAAGAAAGACTGAATCACCTTCGCGCTAACAAGCGGAAGGTGATTTTTTGTTTGGTCACCCGGTTGAAAATATGGGGGAATAGCGTTGATAACGGCCAGTTCCAGGAATTTGTGGGTGAATGCTCCCCCAGCAAACGACTAACGTCGTTTGAGCATTTAAGTAAATATATCTTTTAAAGCTTCACCGGCAAGGTCCAAAGTAATTTGGCTTTGTTTAACTGAAGAATAAAGAATTATCCTGGTTAAGGCGCCCTCCAATTCCCTAATGTTTAGATGAAATTGATCAGCTATATAAGTAATAACATCACTGGGGACCTGTATATTTTCTGATTTGGCTCTTTCTCTTAAGATTCCTATCCGGGTTTCCAGGTCAGGAGGCTGAATATCTGCAATTAACCCTCCCTCAAACCTCGAACAGAGACTTTCCTCGAAAGCGGATATTTGCTTTGGAGGTTGGTTACCGGCTATTATAATTTGCTTGTTTGCTTCGTATAAAGCATTAAAAGTATAAAAAAATTCCTCCTGGGTCCTTTCTTTACCCGCCAGAAACTGAATATCATCAATTATAAGAATATCCAAATTTCTGTACTTATCCCGAAACTTAGCAGTCTTGTCATCTCGGATGGAGTTAATTAACTCTATCGTAAATATCTCTGAGGAAATAAAGGGTTGTAAGCTTTTGCCGGAGATTTTGCCACTGCAAGTGCCGCCTCATGAGCAAACCTGTTGCCGTTACCGATAATAAATGTATCAAAGGTATATCTGGGATTAAGATTAGCCGGCGGTGCGGGAAGATCAATGCCCGGATCAAATATTTGTTCACCGGAATCAGGGAATATAAAAGAAAGCTCCACTTTTTAGTTTGTTGCTTCCTCCAATGAATTTTTAATAAGATTATAATAACGACTTTCCAGCCAATCCTTGGCAAATGCGTTGGGAGTCTGTATAACCATCGCATGATTACTGAAATCGACTGGTATTGTATTTTTAAGCCATGTTTCAAAAGAAGGTTTGCTTACTTGTTTTTCCATCACTGACAATGCATTTTGCCATAAATCACTTAGGTCGGCACTTAACATCGCCAACCCACCGGTGTTTTTATCCATTCAGAATCACGCCCCTTGATAAAATTATATCTTTTATCACACCGGTTTTAAAGAGAACATAAGGTTAACAAATGTAAACAGGATTTTTTATCTCTTACCACATGCAGTTTTCTGCCATGCCATGCCTTACCTCATCAATAAACTTGAGCCTGGTAACCTTTTTAAGCTCAATAGAGAACTGGCGGCAGGCCTCGTAAAATGTATAATAAGCTTCATCTCCCGCCACCAGGATTTGCGCCGGTTTGACCCCGTTTTCCAGGATAAATCCGACCAGCAGTTCTATACATTTATAGCCTTCGTTAGCCAAATCTTTGAACATCTCATAAGAAACTATCATGCCACCGGCATGGTCTACGAGCACGCAGACCCTGGGATAATAAGGCCGCCCCTTATCCCTGACCGGCGCCGGCATAAAAAATATCCCCGCCTCAAGCACCAGGCGTTTATTGGTTTTTGTATTGTTAATCTTTTTCACGACAATATCATTATTCAAAGTATATGACGTATAATCCTTTGGCCGGATATCCGCAGTCAGGTAACGGTCTGTCCATGCTATCCCGTCACCGGCGGTCGCTGGTATCCGGACAAGGTATGTCAAAGGAGTTTTGTGATCCAATATACCTTTATCCTGCTTACATCTTAAGGCTACATGCAGAGCCTGCCGCAGAATATGGGTAAGAAAACGGCACTGGGCGGCATCCAAAAACCAGGGGTACATCCCCGGACTTAGATGCCTGAAGCAGGGCCATTGGTTCCGGCCCCGGTATTTGAGTCCCAATTCTTTGATTAGCTTAAGGTCCTGGGAAGCAAGGGTTTCCCTGTCGTCAAAAGTACATAAAAGACTGTTTTGCTGATACATGTAGTCGGAGTCATATGGGTCAACGGCCCCTGACAGCAGCTCATGCAGGTTCCTGAAACCTTCATCCCCAAGGTAGGCGGCGATCCCATAATTTTCTCCGGCATTGCCCATTATACAGCAATAGGCAATTTCCCCGCTCGCGGGATCTTTGACACCGAAAACGTCATCATCGTACATCCATTCCCAGCACTTGGACTTCTTGAAATCGTCCGCCGCTGCATATAGTTTTTGCCAATCATCCCGGCTAACCTTTTCGGTCATTTTAATTCATCCTCTCAAGTTGTTTCATTTTGCTAATTCGACTCGAATAAGGTATTTTCCTGTCCTTTTAAGGAATGTTGCTGATAATAATATTTTACTCTGGTATACCTCTGCGGAAGAGCAGGCCACCAAATTATGTGGCAATGTTTCCAAAGAAAAAAGACCCCATTTAAAGGAGTCTTAATCCTGAAATATATCAAGGCGCATACATAGAATTCAGGTGTATCCGGATTATGTTCTATGTCAGCATCTACTACAATGAATCTACAACCAACTCCGATTCTATTCAACTGTTCAGCATAACCTAACGCAAGCCATAGCATGAATGAGCCATAAGAGTTGTCCTTATAATCAGAACTTATTGCTAATTTACCTATTTTAAGAGCAGGCACTGAGTTATATGGTATATCAAACCCTTCCTTTTCCTTTTCATCCTGGTCAAGACGAAAAGAATCAGAACTTAAGGCCATGTAACCAATTATGTCCGCCGTTTGTTTAGACAATGCCACACTTCGCCTAGACACGACGGTCCACGGCTCCGCCGACCGCCCGAACGCTCCCGGACATTGTTTCCGGCCTGGCGCGCCAGTACAACGCAGAACCTCCCGGAAATGTTGCTGACAAAATATATTTCGCTCTGGTATAATTATCCTGTAAAATAATTTCTTTTGCTGCGGCGCTGCTCCTCTGCGGAAGAGCGGGCCAACGGAGGCAGTGACGGTCCACGGACCCGATGCTATTTGGTTTTGGCGGCTGATGCTATTGCTTAAATAAAGGCGGTTTAAACTAACGGGAATTACCCGCAAAGGATGGTTCATTTCACAATGAGCTATTTCTTTGTGGGTTTTTTTGTGCCCTTTTCACACGGGTCGAAGCCCACAAAACCAAAGGGGGCCTGAAATAACGCTATTTTACGGGAGGTGAGCGGAGTGACTGACTTATTTTCTTTATTGGCCGGGGGTTTGACTTTCCTCAACGGTGTGGTGCAATTATTGCTGAAGTTGAGTGAGCTGTGGGATAAGTATAGACAGCACAGGCGGCAAAAAGGCAAAAATAAAAGGAGCACCAAGAGGAACTCGCGTAAGAACCCCTAAGCACTCCGGCACAGCAGAGCTAGCACCTCTGCTGCGTTTTTATTGTAGCATGATTGGGAGGATTTGTAAATGGTCCTCCTGTTGTTATTTGGTTGCTGCGATACACAGGTCCCGCCGCTTTTTTTACACCATAGGAAAGTATAAACGCGCCTGCGGTATAAAAAAGGCTAACGCCGGCTTTTTCTTTTATTACTCGGGGACTTTATGGGTCACATGGTTTACACATCCACCATGCCCACAAAATCTGCGGATACTGCTGTATTTGGTTCAACCAACACGGTCCCGGGAACTCTGCTACACTTAAGAAGCGAATCAAGAAGCCCGATATCTCCCTCTACTTCGTCAACCTGCCAACCAAAAAAGTCAGCAATCTCTCTAACTCTTTTACGGTAATATTCCATCTCTCTTTTTCCGGGAGTTTTTATTAATACTGCCTTTGTATACCGGCCATACAAAGTATCTATCAAATACCGGGCTTTTTTCTCCCCGTATTTCTTTTCATATTCCTTGTATTCAGTATAAGGGTCCCGCCCATAATCAAGCCAACCCCTGCTGAAATAATACGTTCCCGGGTTTTCCCGGAATAACTCCATATGCCTTTCGCCAGAGCCCAGCAGCAGTCCAATACAATCATGAGTCGCCGGTAAAAGCAAAGGCACCTTGGGTGATACAAGCCCTACAACGGCATTTGAACACCGGCCGTAGGTAAGAATTATCAGGTCGTAATCCTGGCTTTCGTTAATCAGTTCCTGCAATTTGGCATGTAATTTAGCAGGATTGGCATGAAAAGTGTAATCAAGGATTTCATAATCGACATTTTCCAGTGTGCCAATCCACTGTATTTCATTTAGGACAGAAGCACAACCTATTAGCTTGATTTTCATTAAATTCACCCCTTTACCAACCGGGCCTGCCAATCACTGTGGCCTCTACGATTGTCTCCACATAAGGACCCTGACCTTTTCCAGAATACACATCCTTACACCTTTGAGTGATTCTATAATCGGCAGCCCCTGCTTTTTCTGCCCTTAACCTGGCATATTTCTCAGCCTGTTTCAAAGCATACTCTTTAGCATCTTCCAATACAGCAAAACCTTTGCGTTCCCACTGAGAGTACAGCACATATCCTTCTGAAGAAGAACTAATAGTCATTTTTATTTTTTCCACCACTTTACCTGCAGCGGCGCCGATGGCATTGGCTACATCGTAATTCCCCGGAATTATCGATTCACAGTCAAGTTTCCGTGCCACCTCCGGCAGAAAAGAGGCGACCGGGGCGCCAATACCTATTATAGGAATACCTAATCTCGCAGCAATGTGAAAAATCCCATCATCCTTAGGTTTCAGGAATTTATTGATTAGATAATTTGATTCCAAACTATTTGCTGTTCCAGGCAAAGCCCCGTCAAAACAAATTACACTCCGCAGAACAGCCAGACATAGTGCGTTAACAATTTCATTGAAGGCAAATTCAATAAATTCCTCCGGCCGCTTACCCATCATTTCAGCCAAGGTATTAATCCCAAGGAGTGCAATTTCCCTGTTCCATTCATTATAACACCCGTTGGCATGCAGTATGTCAGTTGGTGTCACTGCAGCTTTGGCTACCACCCCTTTTTTGACCAGGCGGTCGAGGTTAAATGAATAGGGGTTTTTACCTGCAGCCTCAGCCAAATAAAACAAAGAATGCGGACCTGATTCCAAAATTTTCAGGGCCTTGGCCTCAGTTTCACTCAAATCAAACTGATTGCTCTTTCTTAAAAGCATATATGAATCAACCACATCGGAACCCCGTAGTCTAACCCGGTTTCTCCGCTGCTGTTCCAATTCATCATAAAGGTATGGGTATCCTGCACCGAGAAATGACAAAGGCCAGACCTTCTGTGGTCCGATAACTAATTTCCCGTGTTCATTTAAACGGAGGTAACTGTCCCCGCCTAAACCGCAAGTGCTAATTTCTGCAGCTTCTACCCGTGTGAGCCATCCTCCCACCGAGGCTCCTTCGGGGCTGATTCCGGGGATACCATTTTTTATTACAGCTATATCTGTAGTTGTTCCACCCATATCTAAAACCAGGGCTTCTGGCCTGCCGGTTAATGATGTAGCCCCAATTATGCTTGCTGCCGGTCCGGAAAGAATAGTATCTATAGGCTTTTCAACTGCAAGCGCCGCACTCATTAATGATCCGTCACCTTTTACAATCATCAGTTGGGCATCTATTCCTTTTTCAGAAAGCACTTTTTTTACTGCATCAATCAGGCCGGTAACTATAGGTATTAACCTGGCATTTAAAACAGCTGTAACTGTACGCTCATGAAACCCCAAAGAGGTGGTCAATTGATGACCGCAAACCACGGGCAGGTCTAACTTATGTTCTACCAATTCTTTGACTCTTAACTCATGTTCAGGATTCCGCACACTGGCAAAGCCGGAGACTGCAATAGCCTGAACCCTGTCTTTGAAGCCCTCCAGGACATGCCCAACCTCGTGCAAATCCAGGTCGTCCCTGGGATTACCTTTTATGTCATGTCCTCCGCGGACAACCGCAAAATTATTTACCGGCAACGGCCCTACCGGTTCTTCACCTATCAGAATCAAACCGACTTCGCAGCCACGCCCCTCAACAATTGCGTTAGTTGCCATGGTAGTAGAAAGGGATACCATTTTTACATCTTTAAAACTATCAAATGATAAATTGCTTATGCTTTCATGGATGCCCCTGGTCAGGTCATCGTAAGTCGTAGACGCTTTAGCTTTGGCAATGACTTTTTCCTCGGTTAAATCAAAAATCACACTATCTGTAAAAGTCCCACCGGTATCTATGCCTAAGGCAAAAACCATACTATTCACCTTCCTGGAAGAAGACTGCCTGCCGGCGGGCAGGTATCTTCTTCATGCCGCATTTATTTGTAAGGATTGCGTACACGAAATCAAGACTGCCTTTTTCTTCGGCATATTCTTTTTCAAAGAGCTTGCAGGCCTCTTTAACATGGTTTCTATAAGGTTCCACTTCGTAACATCCATTATCAATAAGCATAAAATGAGTGTAACTCCTGTAAAGTTTTTTGGCTGCCTTCCAGCCCTTTACTTCCCCATAAATACCTGTATATTTCCTGACACATCCGAGAGGACCGGCGCCCGAATCTATCCAGGCCTTATTTAAATAAAACATTCCAGGCCTTTCCGAGTGCAGCCTGTAGTATTTCTCTATTGACCCCAGTATTACCGGAATACAATCATGGACATCCGGGTACATAAGGTTTAGGGTCTCAGATTGGATTCTTTCCAATGCCCCGCCGCAGTTACCGAAAAACAGGAGTACATTACTCCCGGGTTTGAGAAGTATTTCGGCTTTGCGGACAATTTCTTTGATTTTCATATTCAGTTCTGCCGGAACATCGTGTAATGAATGCTCTATCCAGCAAATCTCCACTTTAATAATGTCTTTAAAGTAGGCCAGCTCATCTTTAAATGCTTCACATGCTATAATTAAACGCATTTGATCATCCATTTTCTCACTCCTCCATTATGTCCAGATATCACCGTCTTGAAAAAGAAACCCAGACAACAATATCTGGGTTAAAGAAAAGGAGATTGATAAATCAATATTTGAGGTTAGAGGTTTAAAGTTAATACCAAATAAAAGGGGGGAGGGGTAAGGGCTGAACGCCCCTACCCAAGCATTGACTTACATAACTCTACAGCTTCATCAGCTGTTTCAGCCCAGCCGTCGGCGCCGATTTCGTCAGCCCAGCCTTTGCTGGTAGGCCCGCCGCCGATAATGACTTTGTACTTTTCCCGCATGTTCTTTTCAGTAAGATATTCAACGAGGTCTTTTTGAGCTCCCATGGTTGTTGTCAAAAGTGCGCTGGCAGCTATAATGTTGGCGCCTACCTCTTCAGCTTTAGCTACAAATGCTTCGGCAGTTTGGTCAATACCGATGTCGTAAACCTTAAAGCCTGCGGCAGTGAGAAGGGCCCCCACGATATTTTTCCCTATATCATGGATGTCACCGTGAACAGTACCCAACACAATTTTACCTTTCTCTTCCCCGCTCCCGCCTAACTCGGCAATAGCGGTTTCCAGAACGGCAAGGCCGGCTTTCATCGCATCGGCGGCCATCATCACATCCGGCAGGAACGCCTCTCCGGCCTTCCAACTGTTGCCTATTTCCTCAATCCCTTTGATAAAGCCCTGCTGTACTGCTTCCACCGGGTTAACAGATTCATCCAGAACTCTTTGGGCCAGTTCTTCGGCCAGGTCTTCGTCGCCGTCAATTACCGCTTCTTTGATTTCTTCAAATATTTCACTCATGAGCTATCCCTCCGTTTAAAATCGCCTGTTTTGTTTTAGTCTACTTCAATAGTTGGGCAGAACGTTCTGTGATGTACTGCTCAACAGCCTGTTCAACGCCCTCATCCAGGGCAGGGGGCTGATAAGCAGCCAGCACATTCTGCCACTGCCTGTTAGCCCTCATATTGGTATCCAGGTGTTCCTTGGCCCAGCTGTCATAAGACTGCCTGTCGCTGAGTTGAACCCGGCGCATTTCGGTCTTGTGGTTTTTGCGGGTGTGCTTTTGAGTCAGGAAATGACCTCCCGGACCCACCTCCGCAATTACATCAACAGCAAACTTGTCCTCGTCAAATTCAATCCCCCTGAGATAGCGTAAAACCATACCTGCTATTTCATCATCAATCATAAATTTTTCATAGGACATAGCCATGAAATACTGCAGGATTCCGGCAGTATGCAGGACAAAGTTGATGCCGGCAGTACTTGCTGCCATGAGGGTCATCATGGCTTCGTAACCTGCCTGGGCATCAGCAATTTTAGAGTCACAGAGACCGCCGCCGCCCCTGCTCGGTACGCCATAAAACCTGGCCAACTGGGCGCTGGCTGAAGTAAACAGCGCACCTTCCGGGTTCCCGATAGCAAGGGACCCGGTAGCCATATCGGTGATAGCCGAAGTAGAGCCGTAAACCACAGGAGTCCCGGGGTTGACGCTCTGGGCTAAAGCAATGCCTGCAAGCACTTCCGCATTCTGCAGGGCCAGCGCGCCGGCCAAGGTTGCCGGTCCTGTGGAGCCTGACATGACCAGAGAAGCAATCACTACGGCCTGTCCTGCTTCCGCATAGGCCATCAGAGCGCCAAGCATGCGGTCGTCGTATTTCAGCGGGGTTACAGAGTTAATTAAGCAGATTAAAGCCGGTTTTTCTTTAATAACGTCTTTGCCACCAAATAAAAGTGCAGCCAATTCGATGGAATCCCGGGCCTTTTCCCTGCCTGAGGCACTGCCCATAAAACATTTATCGGAATTTTTAATATGGCTGTACATCATTTTCAGGTGACGGATTCGGTCATCGACGTCTGTTGGTTCTACGACCGTACCACCGGTCATATGCAGGTTTTTGCTGGCCCCGGCCAGTTTTACAAAATTATCGTAATCAGCCATGGTTGCGTTCCGCCGGGTACCGTCGGCTTCATGGACAAAGGGCGCGCCGTATCCCGGCATGTATATGATGTTTTCTCCGCCGCAGACCAGGTTGTTTTCCGGATTACGGGCATGCAGAGTAAACTGGGCCGGCGCCTTCTTGACCTGCTCTTCTATAAACTGTCTTTGCAAATAGACCCTGTGTCCTTCAACCCGCAAACCTTGTTTTTTGAAAACTTCCAGCGCAGGCTCGTAACCAAACTCAACACCTATTTCCTCCAAAATCTTCATGGAGTGGTCATGAACCGCCAGTACCTGGTCAGGGGTTAAAACATTGAACTTGGGCAGCATAATTAACACCTCTCTAATCTTAATTAAGCCTGGGGATGATCCTCCCGGAGCGCTTTAATGATACTGTAACACATCGCCAGCATGATCAGCATGAATGGGAAGGCCGCAGCAATGGAAGCTGTCTGCAGTGCTTTTAACGCAGCGGTGCCACCAACCAGGATCAGGATAATGGTTATCGCCCCCTGCGCGATTCCCCAGAAGCCGCGCAGCTTTTCACTGGGGTTCATGTCTCCGCCTGAAGTCAGCATGGCTAAAACATAGGTGGCAGAGTTGGCTGCTCCTACGAAACAGGCTACAATCAGGACAAGAGCTAAAGGAGCAGTGATTGGGTATAAAGGCATCTGCTTCAGTGTTACGAACAGGGCTGTGGTGTAATCCGCATTGACAGCGGCCTGGATGGCGCCGTTGGACAGCTTGTCCAGGTTGAAAGCCGCCCCTCCGTAAATGGACAGCCAGATGAAGGAGAAGCCGACCGGCAGTAAAGTTACAGCCAATATAAATTCGCGGATGGTACGGCCCTTGGAAACCCGGGCGACGAATTGTCCGACGAAGGGAGCCCAGGCAATCCACCAAGCCCAGTAGAATACGGTCCAGCCGTTCAACCAGGTCAGGTTGCCCATCCAAAGGGTTTGACCGATGAAGTTTTGAAAGTAAGCGCCAAGGGTATCAGTAAAGTTATTAAGGATGAAGACCGTCCCGCCGAAAAGGAAGATAAACACCATGAAGGCAACTGAGAGCCAGACCTTGATATTAGCCGCAGCCTGCATAGCCTTATGCAAACCGGAAACGGTAGCCAGGGTAAAGATCACAGTCATTACCGCAATAATAATCGAAATTGTGCCGGGTGTCGCCTTGATTCCCCAGATATACTGCAGACCGGTGGCGATCTGGCTGGAACCGAGTCCCAGGCTGGTAGCCACACCAAATACGGTGGCAAACACAGACAGGATATCAATGGCTTTGCCGACAGGACCGTAAATCCGGTCACCGATCAGCGGGTAAAAGGCCGAACTGATCAGGAAGGGCATCCCCTTACGAAACTGGAAGTATGCAAGGGCCAGACCGCCTATGGCAAAGATAACCCAGGCATGGATCCCCCAGTGGAAAAATACGGTCCTCATGGCGGTGTGCATTGCTTCTTCGGTGCCGCCTTTACCAACCGGAGGGGACAGGTAATGCATCACCGGCTCCGCAATTGACCAGAAGACCAGGCCAATACCCATACCGCCCCCGAACAGCATTGCAAACCACTGGAAATTGGTAAACTCAGGTTTATCGTCGTCTTTCCCCAGCTTGATTTTACCATAACGGCTGAAGGCTATCCCGAAGGCAACAACGATAAAAATCGCAACAGATAAGAGGTACAGCCAGCCAAAATCGGTGGTCAAAAATGCAAATACGGCATTAACAACTTTACCCATTTGCGTGGGAAGGAACATACCAAATGCTACGAACAATAAGACTATTGTAGCAGAAATGTACAGAACGGAGCGATTTGTTGAACCGTTGCCTTTTGACATAATTTATAATATCCCCCTTTCACTGATTAAAAAATCTTTAACAAGGGATGTTCAGCAGTACCTATCTTGCTTCCGGTAAGCTTACAGGTATAACCGATCATTGCATCTGTAGTGGCCACCGCCCTGAACACCCAAGGTGCGTTCATCATCGGGCCGTAGAGGATAAAATCCGCTCCCTGGGTTATCGGGTAGGTGAACACGGAAGCCCCTGCCACTTCAAAGAAAGGAGTCCCCTTGGAGCGCATCTTCTTCCAGAGGTACAGCGCGTTGGAAGGAGCACACCCTCCCGGGTAGCCGAATTTTTCCTTGATATCATAAATAGCCTTGGTAGTCCAACTATTGCTGGCCACATCAAGCACCCCCGGGTCAATCAGCAGTTGTTCGACCCCCGCCCTTTTTGCCGCCGCAATAAGGCCCTCGTGCTCTTCATCACCTGTCAATAATTCAACTCTCTTGGAAGGTTTCAGGTGCTTTTTACTGAAGGCAAGGATTACCGCCGTCTTAACGCCTGCTTCTTTGATCGCCGCCAACTCTTCCTCGGTGTAATTTTCTTCGATGGAGTTATATATGATCCGGTTTATAACTGATGGATCTTTGGCAAAATACTTAAGCGTACCCGCCCTGACCGCCGGACTGACGCTGTCCAGGAGTATAGGGGCAGTGGTATGCCTGAGCACAAATTCGGCATGCCGTGTTAATGCTTCAACAGTATCGCCAATAACGTCAACAATCCTCGGATTACCGGTCTCGGCGCTCAATTCGGCTTCCTGGTCAAGCAGCGCTTTGGCTGCATCTTCATCAAAAATACCTTTGACCGGGTCTTTAACAATTTTGTGTCCGCGGTAAAACATACTTCCGATTAACACGGACGGATATTCGCCCGGCTGTCCGCCAATCTTTACTCCGTCAATGTCATAAACAAACTGTTCTGCTGTAAATCTAAACAAATTTTGCACCCCTTTCTTAATGATCATTAGAATGTACATTCCCGGAAATCAATAACTTTCGAAAGTCTGATCATACTCTAATGATATAGAAAAAGGGACTTAAAGTCCTTGGACAATTCTTATAAATTCAGGTATTATCTTGACGTCAAAATAGTACCGAAAAAGGCAAGAACGCCCGGATAGACAGGGTTTCCTGCCATTTACCGGGCGTTTCCGAACAGTATTCCATTGATAAAAGCATCACTAAATTTCCCGGTTCCCGCCAACTCCAGGAACCTTATTTTTCTGCTGATTTGCGCCGCTTCTGCCCTCTTCTGCCGGGATAAAAGCGCAGCCTTGGCCCCTTCGCCGGCGGCATTGCCCACCGGTAAAATCTTACCCCTGGCCCATCCCGGAAACAGCCCGATTTCCAAAGCCTGATCCTTATCCATAAAGTTACCGAAGGCGCCGGCAAGTAATATTTGCTCTACCTGCTCCCCGGTAATTCCCGCCTCTTTGATCAGAAGTTCCATGGCTGCATGCAATGCCCCTTTAGCCAGCTGGAGCTGCAGTATATCGTCCTGGGACAGGCTTATTTCCTGCCCGTTGTTTTGCTCAGGCCGTACTAAAACAAACTTGTACCCCTTCTCCCCCGGGACAATCAGGTCCCGGAGGGATTCCGGCCCTTCATACTGATTTGGTCTGACTAAGCCGCCTTTTCTGGTAACGGCTTTAGCCCTGACAAGTTCTCCTAACAAGTCAATCAACCCGGATCCGCATATGCCCCGGGGTGAAGTATCCCCAATCACTTCGCATTGAATTTCAGGTAAAAGCCTGACCCTGCTTATAGCGCCCCTTTCGGCACGCATGCCGTAAGTGACCTCCGCCCCTTCCAAAGCCGGTCCGGCGGCAGCGGAACATGCCGTCATCCGGCCGTTGACACCAAGTACCAGCTCTCCGTTCGTTCCAATATCAACAAGCAGCCTGGTTCCGCTCCGGTTATGAAGGTCTGTGGCCAGGACCGCCCCAACCGTGTCGCCACCGACAAACCCGGCCACAACCGGGAAAACCCATCCAACAGCCTCAGGATTAACCCTTAATCCCAGTTCCCTGGCTGTAACCGTAACTTCCTGTTGAACAACGGGTTGAAAAGGCGCCCTGCCCAAAGTTTTGGGATTCAGTCCCAGTAAAAGGTGATGCATACAGGTATTACCCGCCAGGGTTACCGAGTATATCTGCTCCGGAGA
>JBMOPI010000023.1:0-15299 GCA_049324975.1 Bacillota bacterium | reverse complement strand
TCGATACGGGTTTTAGCCCGTATAATCGCTTAGCAGGCGACCGCCTTCGACCTACTCGGCCATCTCTCCGCAACAGTAAATCCTATCTATTAAGGGAGTCCTAAATGGCGGAGGAGGTGGGATTCGAACCCACGGAACCCGTAAGGATTCAACGGTTTTCAAGACCGCCTCCTTAAACCGCTCGGACACCCCTCCGTCCGATACAGATAAGAGTATAGCATAGAACAAATATGTTGTCAACGGAAGTATGTACTTTTGGGCTGGTAATTAAAGGCTGTTTGAAAGCTGATTAATTTTCAGCCTGACACCGGCCTACTTACTAATCTTCTCCACACCCATATACTTTTGCAGCGCCTTGGGGATCAGCACGCTGCCGTCGGCCTGCTGGCAGTTCTCCAGGATGGCTGCGACTGTGCGGCCGACAGCCAGTCCGGACCCGTTCAGGGTATGCACATACTCCGGCCTGGCGCCGGGTTCCCGGCGGAAACGGATATTGGCCCGGCGGGCCTGAAAATCCTCAAAGTTGCTGCAGGAGGAAATCTCCCGGTAAGTCCCGTAGCTGGGCAGCCAGACCTCGATATCGTAAGTTTTGGCGGAGCTGAAGCCTAAATCACCGGTGCACAGGCAGACTACCCGGTAAGGCAGTTCCAGCAGTTGCAGCACTTTCTCGGCGTTGGCCGTCAGTTTCTCCAGCTCATCGTAAGAATCTTCCGGTTTGGTGAATTTGACCAGTTCCACTTTGTTAAACTGGTGCTGACGGATTAACCCCCGGGTATCCCGGCCGTGGGCGCCGGCCTCAGCCCGGAAGCAGGCGCTGTATGCAGCATGGTATATAGGAAGCAGGGCGCCGTCAAGCAGTTCTCCTCTATATAAATTTGTTACCGGCACTTCCGCGGTTGGAATCAGAAAATAATCAACACTGTCAACCCGGAACAGGTCTTCTTCAAACTTGGGCAGCTGACCGGTGCCGGTCATGCTGTCCCGGTTGACCAGAAAAGGCGGAAATATCTCTGTATAGCCGTGTTCACCAGTATGCAGGTCCAGCATAAAGTTGATCACTGCCCGCTCCAGCCGGGCGCCGAGTCCTCTATAGAACACAAACCTTGCTCCGGTAACTTTGGCGGCCCGTTCAAAGTCGAGGATATCCAGGTTTTCTCCGATGTCCCAGTGGGCCAGTGGTGTAAAGTCAAAGGCACGGGGTTCACCCCACTTGCGGATTTCCCGGTTGTCTTCGTCAGTTTGCCCTACCGGCACTGATTCATGCGGGACATTGGGAATGGTCAGGAGCGTGTAACCCAGTTCTTCCTCAATTTTTTTCAGCTCATCGTCCATGTCTTTAATCTGCTGTGACACCTGGCGCATTTCCAGGATCATTTCTTCCGGGTGCCGGCCCTGTTTTTTCAGCCGGCCGATTTCCTCGGAGACGGTATTCCGTTTGTTTTTCAGCTGTTCAACCTCAGCCAGTTTCTGCCGCCGCTGTTCCTCCAGGGCCAGGAACTGATCCAGTCCTACGGCCGCACCTCTCTTCTGCAGCGCTTCTTTAACCACTTCCGGGTTGCTCCGGACAAATTTTATGTCCAGCAAGGTATCCGCCTCCTTTTGATGTGTTTAAAAAGGCTTCGCTGGCGCGAAGCGCCAAGTTAGCCTTTTTTATGCCGCAGGCTCAATATACTTCTTGGGGTAGAAACAAAACCTCTCATCCCCGGCATGTTTATGCAGTGGACAAGAGGTGAAATGAGTCACCTTTTACAAATTATACTATATCTCTAAGGGTTTTTCAAATTCTTCCCGCCAAAAAGGTGTCTGCCAAGCTTTGTTTCTCTTTGTTTTACAGGCTGACCATCTTTACATCATATACACCGTCAACCTTGGCAATCTCTGCCAGGGTTTCTTCCGGCACAGGGGCATCCACAGCCAGCATCATGATCGCCTTGCCGCCGACTGCCTTGCGGCCTACCTGCATGCCGGCAATGTTAATGTCATGGGCGCCGATCAGGTTGGCCACCGGGCCGATAATGCGCGGCTTATCCTGGTGTGGCACAACCAGGATATGGCCTTCCGGATGGATGTCGATGCGGTAACCGTCAATCATGACAATCCGGGGGTCATCTTCGCCAAACAGAGTCCCGGATACTGTCCTTTCAATATCCCCGGCCTTTACCTGAACGGTGATTAATTCGGTGTAATCGCTTTCCTCGGCGATTTTGCTCTCTTCGATCTTGATCCCGCGGGCCTTGGCCAAAAGCGGGGCATTGACGTAATTTACAGCCTCTTCAAGAATCGGGTCTAACAATCCCTTCATCAGTGCGGTGGTGAGGGGAGCAACCTCGGTTTTGGCCAGGTCACCGCTGTAAATTACCTTTACGCTGTCCACGGGGCCGGCGGCCAGCTGGGCCAGGAATTTGCCGAGCTTTTCAACCAGCTTCAGGTACGGCTTAATGGCAGCCAGCACATCCGGCTTAACAGCCGGCAGGTTTACAGCAGTCCGGGGCATTTCACCCTGCAGGATGCGGACCATTTCTTCGGCCACATCAAGGGCAACATTGACCTGGGCTTCACGGGTAGACGCCCCCAGGTGCGGGTTGACAACCACGTTATCCAACTCAAAGAGCGGGCTCTCGGTAGTGGGCTCGGCTTCAAACACATCCAGGGCCGCGCCGGCAACCTTGCCGCTCTTGACGGCTTCGTACAGGTCCTGCTCGTTAACGATCCCGCCCCGGGCCACGTTAACAATCCGCACACCGTCTTTCATCTTGGCAAAGGTGTCTTTGTTGATCATGTTCAGGGACTCTTTGGTTTTCGGAATATGCAGGGTAATGAAGTCAGACTCGGCCCAGATTTCTTCCAGGGACTTATATGTGACACCCTGAGCGGCAGCATTTTCGGCGCTGACAAAGGGGTCGTAACCGATAGTCTTCATCTCCAGGGCCTGGGCCCGCCTGGCTACCGCCATACCAATCCGGCCTAATCCGATAATGCCCAGGGTCTTATTCCTGAGTTCCACACCGGTAAATTCTTTTCTCATCCACCGGCCTTCTTTCAGGTTGGCATGGGCCTGGGGGATGTTCCTGGCCAGAGCCAGCATCAGGCCGATGGTCTGCTCGGTGGCGGCAATGGTGTTGCCGTCGGGGGCGTTGACCACAACGATACCGCGCTCAGTGGCGGCCGGGACATCGATGTTGTCCACACCGACACCGGCCCGGCCGATAACTTTCAGGTTTTTACCGGCCTCAATCACTTTGGCAGTTATCTTGGAAGCACTGCGTACGATTACAGCATCATAGTCAACTATAATCTTACAGAGCTCCTCTTCGGTCATCTTATCGTTATTTACAACAGCGTCAAAACCGGGTTCCCGGAGAATCTTCACACCTTTTTCGGACACGCCGTCCAAAACCAAAATTTTCATTCCATCTTCTCCCTTCGAATAAATAATTAATTTATTAACCACAGAGAACACAGAGAGCACAGAGGAAAATATTATATAGTTTTTTAAAAATCTTTTCTCTGTGTACTCTGTGAACTCTGTGGTTTGTTTTTTAAATTAACCTTTTTGAGCCTGAAACTCTTTCATGAACTCAGCCAGCTTGCGGCAGCCTTCCTGCGGCATGGCGTTGTAAATTGAAGCCCTGATGCCGCCGACCTCCCGGTGCCCCTTAAGGCCGGACAGGCCAACTTTGGCGGCTTCGGCCACAAATTCTTTTTCCAGGTCCTCGTTGGGCAGCCGGAAGGTGATATTCATCAGTGAACGGCTGTCCTTCCGGGCATGGCCTTTATAGAACCCGTTGCTGGCGTCAATGGTATCGTAAACCAGGGCCGCTTTGGTCTCGTTGTGCTTCTCCATCGCCGGCAGGCCGCCGTTGTTCTTCACCCATTCCAACATCAGTTTGATCATGTAAATGGTAAATGAAGCCGGAGTGTTATACAGTGAGTTATTTTTGGCGTATGTATCGTAGCGGAGCATGGTCGGCAGGGCCTGATTGGATTTTTCAATCATATCGTCCCGGATAATGACAACCGCAGCCCCGGCCGGACCGAGGTTCTTCTGGGCCCCGGCATAAATCAGGGCAAACTTGGAAACATCAAACCGCTTGGAAAGGATGTCGCTGGACATGTCAGCAACCAGGGGCACATCGCCGAAATCGGGGAATTCCTTCCACTGGGTTCCGAAAATCGTGTTATTGGAAGTGATATGCACATAAGCCGGGTTTTCGCTCAGCTTAATTTCATCCGGCCTTACAATCCGGTTGAAGTTGTCATCCTTGGTAGAGCCGGCGACATGGGTTTCGCCTACTTTAACAGCTTCTTTATACGCTTTGTTGGCAAAGCTTCCGGTGACGATATAGTTGGCAATCTTGCCTTCAGTCAGGTAGTTCATAGGCACCATGTCAAACTGACCGGTAGCCCCCATGCCGATGAACAGCACCCGGTAATTGTCAGGCACATTGAGCAGTTCCTTTAACAGCGCCTCGGCGCCAAGGATAATCTCTTCAAACTGCTTGGAGCGGTGACTGATTTCAACTACTGACATCCCGGTACCCTTGTAGTTAAGCAGTTCTTTCTGGGCCTCTTCCAGTATGCTCAGCGGCAGCATGGCCGGCCCCGGGTTAAAATTAAACACTCTTTCTGACATCTTGCTACCTCCCCTTAATAAATAAAATAATAGACCTCTCTCCGGACAAGAATATAATATTCCCGCTCCAGGGACGAGAGGTCTTTGTTCCCGCGTTGCCACCCTGTTTGGCCGGCAGTAATCCGGCCCTCTTCATTGTCGCTGTAACGGGCTGACCCGGCAGGCTTTTTTCACCTGCTCCTTGGAGGCGGATTCATCAATCTGGTTCACCGGTTCGCACCAGCCACCGGTTCTCTGTACAACCAGCGTTGACTACTGTTCCCCCGCATCGGATGTATGATTATGGTGTTTTCAGTCAAGAGGAATAAAAAGAGGCCAAACTTTGTTTGACCTCTGAAGACAACAGGAAATAACGACTTCCTACAAGATTAGTAGGATGTCTTCCCTGTCCCCTGTCCTTTTGCCTGAGAGATTACCCATTTACATGGATTGCTCCTTCGGCGCCTGTCTTAGCAGGACTCTCCAGAGGTCTGTCCCGTTACAGTACTATACCTTGTTCAAGGTATACCTGAGAGTTTTGGGTTTAAGCGGGATATCTTAAGCCCTTGCCCCTTCGGCGGGTTCTAAAGACCCTTCTTCTGCAACAATCATTCAGCCATATCAGGTTGTTACATTTTCTTATTATAGACCCAGGAAATGCTTTTGTCAATCCACTATGTGAAAATTTTTACTTGCCTGCCATTTCCAAAAATAACCGGTGCACCCTGTCATCGTCCGTCAGTTCCGGATGGAAAGCGGCGGCCAGAAAATTACCCTGGCGGGCCAAGACAATTTTATCATTATAAGTGCAGAGCACTTCTACACCGTCCCGTACTTCTTTGATAAAAGGTGCCCGGATAAAAACCCCGCGGTAAGGCTCTTCACCCAGGACCGGGATTTGCAGGTCAGCCTCGAAGCTGTCCACCTGGCGGCCGAAGGCGTTCCGGTGGGCCAGCATATCCATCAGACCGAGACGTGGCTGGTCACTGTTCACGATATCTTTAGCCAGTAAAATCATGCCGGCGCAGGTGCCAAAGACAGGCAGCCCGCTGGCGCCCATTTCCTTTATCTTATCAAACAGCTGCCACTCAATCAGTAATTTGCCGATGGTCGTGCTTTCGCCGCCGGGAATAATCAGGCCGTCAATACCCTCCAGGTCATGCTCCCGCCTGACCTGTACCGTTTCAGAGTCCAGCTTCCGGAGCATCTGTTCATGCTCCCGGAAAGCGCCCTGTAAAGCCAAAACACCTATTTTCATCCTTACCAGCCCCGCTCCTGCATCCGGTCAACATCGGCCAGAGTTGAAATATTGATACCCACCATGGGTTCGCCCAGGTCACGGGAAATCTCCGCCAGGACCTTGGGATCATTATAATGGGTGGTTGCTGAAACGATAGCCTTGGCCCGGGCTGCCGGGTCACCGGATTTGAATATGCCGGAGCCGACAAAAATGCCGTCGCAGCCCAGCTGCATCATCAGTGCGGCATCAGCCGGAGTGGCGATACCGCCGGCAGCAAAGTTGACTACCGGCAGCCGGCCGGTCCTGGCCACTTCTAACACCAGCTCATGTGGTGCGGCCATTTCTTTGGCCGCCGTCATCATCTCTTCTTCCGGCAGGTTCTGCAGCCGGCGGACTTCTCCCATAACTGTCCGCATATGTTTAACAGCTTCAATAACGTCGCCGGTACCGGGTTCACCCTTGGTGCGGATCATGGCCGCCCCTTCGCCGATCCGC
The DNA here is from genome assembly GCA_049324975.1 of Bacillota bacterium. Taxonomy (GTDB): domain Bacteria; phylum Bacillota; class Thermincolia; order Thermincolales; family CAZWUW01; genus JBMOPI01. Next base: position 8,952 of record JBMOPI010000023.1, on the reverse strand, counting down.
CGTAAGGCTTCGCCAAGGTTTTTGGCCCCGCACACAAAAGGTACCTTAAATTCGTTTTTGTTTACATGGAATTTATCGTCAGCGGGGGTCAGCACTTCACTCTCATCTATATAGTCAACACCCAGTGACTCCAGGATCTGTGCCTCCACAAAATGACCGATCCGGCATTTGGCCATAACCGGTATGGTTACGGCATCCATAATTTTTAAAATAATGCCCGGATCAGCCATCCTGGCCACACCCCCGGCAGCCCGGATGTCAGCGGGCACCCTTTCCAGCGCCATAACGGCGCAAGCGCCGGCTTCTTCAGCAATCTTAGCCTGTTCCGGAGTGGTGACATCCATGATGACGCCACCTTTAAGCATCTCCGCGAGGCCTTTTTTTATCCGCCATGTACCCTGTTCTCCCAAAATAATTCCCTCCTAAGCTCATAATACATAATATTTTACAATAGATTCTATCGGAAAACAAGGGCATGAAAAAACGGGCCGCATCACGGTCCGTTTTTTCCATTAATCAGCATTACTCCCTGATTACTATTTTTTCGGCAGACTTGATGCTGCTGTGGCAGGCATTACAGGCGTCCGTAGCCATATCTCCGTTATGGCAGCGCATGCAAACCGGCATCGGTATCCGGTTACCCTTTACGATTAACTTGTTGGCGGCAGCCTCTGTGAAGGCGGCAGCTGAGAAATCCGGTGTTTTTTTAGCATATTCCGCTACGTGGGCATGGGTAACGTTACTGTGGCAATCCACACAGTCGATTTGCTTAATGGTATGCAGTTCATGTGGGATAATCAGGTCCCCGGGTGCGGAAACGTTCCGGGTCGAGGCGTGACATTGCTTGCATACACTGTCGGGGATGATGTTTTTCTTTTCAATGGGGGTTGGAAAAGCGTTTAACCAGTGCTTATAAGCGAATGTTGTTATTTTGATGTCATTGTGACATTTCAGGCACCCGAACTGGTTATGGGCGGTGGCCTTCCATGTGTAAAAATTAGGTCTCATTTCGTGGCAGTTGGCGCAAAAGCCCACTTCTTTTCTGTAATCTTTTTGGGCGAAAGACTGGTAGTTGAAGAAAAAGGCGGCAATTACGGCTACCACGAACATAGCTATCAGTAGCTTAAGTAAGCGCATTCATTCCGGACCTCCTTTCACTATTGTCGTGCCAGGACGGGTTAATGCAATTTGCCAAAGCCCATTGGCAGCATCCAAGCTAAAAACGTGATCAGTATAATGCTGTAAATAATGAACTCGACAAGGATCAGCGGTTTATTTTTTGAAAAACGACCGGCCATCCGAAATTCCTCCTTTCATACTTGCAGAAGTACGCTAGCCTGAACTGGGGAACCCTTTGGTAGGGGCAGAGGGCGTTCCCTTGCCGGCCTGGGCATCTTTCTCCTTAAGCATTTCAAGTTCCAGTCCGTGTTCGAGCTCCATAACTTCAAGGGAAATGTTGCCGTCCCACCAGGTCCAGCTCATGGGGAAAAAGTCAGGTTGAAAATGTACGTTGTAGAAATGCCAGGTGAAGATAAACGATACTGCAAGCACTGCTTCATCGCTGTGACCCCAGCGGTAAGCATCAACAAACCACTTGGGGAAAAGCTGCATGGTAAATTCCGGGAACCACATCAGGAGGCCGGAACCGCCTATAATAACCATCCCCCAGAAGACCGCCCAGTAGTCAAACATTTCCTTCCACTGGTAACGTCCAAATTTGGGGTGTTCGTCACTTTTCCCTAACTGGTATCTGAAATATTGTTTCAGCGCCGTCCAGGTCCCTTTGGACCAGGGCAGCATAGGTATCTCCAGGTTGTGGCGGTTCTTAATGGCAAACAGGGCGGAATACCCTAGATGGTATAAAGCCACCATAAACAGCATTACGCCGCCGAACAGGTGCCAGGCCAACAGCCCGTCGCCCCCGCCGAAAAATTCGGCAAAGGACCTGGCCCAGGCCTTATGATGGAACTTGATGGGCAGCCCGGTGGCTGCACACAGGATAAACATGGAGTAGATCCCGAAATGCGCCAGGCGGTGGTGGATATTCCAACGCTGGTAAACGGGCTTCTTGTGCGGGAAATCAGCATTGATGTCAGCCACTTTACTCACCTACTTCCTTTCTAATCTTTGGCGTCGCCTTTAGTGGCTATCCGGCCTGCCGGCATTGATCCACTTACGGCGCAGTTCTATTAACATAAGGACCATTACGAAGCTGACCGTGCCAATAGTGAGCCAGGTAAAGAACTCCAGGGTCCAGAAGGCTACCGCGCCGTCCCCTTTGGGAGTTAAATCATAGTGCATTTTCCCTTTGGCAAAGTTCTCCAGGGCGTACAGGTGGCACTTGGCACAGGTCTTGGGCGTATTTTCCTTGGAAACCGCCGAAGCCTTTACTTCCGGACCCTGAATGTCATGGCTGCCATGGCAGCTGACACAGCTGGCAGCCTCTTTGCCGCCCAGGACTACGGATTTCCCGTGGAAATCAAGCTCATACTGCGCCATGGTGTGTTTGTGGCATTTGGCACAGGTGTATACAACCTTATTGTGTGAAATCGCAGCCTCGGGGACTTCCTTTTTGTAAATGTCGTGAATGCCGTGGCAGTCACTGCAGTAAGCATTTTGCTGACCTTTCGTGTTGACCTGGCCGTGGATGCTGTCGTTATACATGGGGGCAATGTCTTTGTGGCAGCGGCGGCATTCGCCGTTGACCTGGGCCCGCAATGCCTTTCCTTTGGGCGCCTGGGTGTGCGGGTAATCGGCAATGTTGGTATGGCAATAAGTACAGGCCATGGTGCCATGCATGGATTTTTGGTATTTTTCCACATCAACGTATAAGGACACGGTCTTCCCGTCAAACTTGGTGTTCAGTCCCTGTGCGGCGTGGCAGCGCAGGCAGCCTTCATTTATCCGGGCCGCTTTCTGCAGCAGGTCTTCGGCCGATGCGGCGGATGCCGTAATTGCCATCAGCACCAACAGCGCAGCCAGCACAAAGACCGGTTTGAGACCGGATCTCTTTAAGCCCATGAGCCTTTTCACCCCTTTCATAAAAATGCCAGCATCGGCTGCTGGCCTCTGGACTTATTGTCTCCGGACTTTTTCACATTACAGGCGGCCATATAAGGGTCAGGGAAATGGTAAAAGTTACAACAGATACAATGGCGCCGAGTACGAGGAAAACGACTGCTTTGGCGAAGAAACTCTCGATGCTGAATTTGTAGTAAGTCAGGTAAGCGCTGACGCTGAAACCGAATAACAGGATCAGGATCAAACCGATAATAAACAGAGCTGACATTAGCCTTCCCTCCTTTCATTGATTACCTGATTACATAACGGGCGGCCAGACGATGGTGAGACATACGATAAAGGTAAATACCGTTGCCACCGCGCCAAGCATCAGGAATGTCAGTACCTTTGCCTTGGGATCCTGCAGCGGGAATTTGTAGAAGGTAATATACGCGCTGAGAGCAAAACTGAAGAGCAGGATCAGTGCTAAAGCAACAGTAAACATGGTTTTCATTTTAACTCCTCCTTCCTTTCTACACCCTTCCTTTGTGGCTGCCAGGTACCCGGTAAGAACAAGCAAACTAAAAACTGGCTCCACAGAATAAGCCAGCATAGATTTGCTGGCCTCTGGACTTGTTGTCTCCGGACTGTTTATTTGTATTCAATTTTGGGGTGGTATTCCTTATTTGAAGTTAATTCTTGCCTTTCCTGGTCGTTGAATTCCAGAATTACAAATCGTTTACAGTGGCGGCATTTTACCAACACCACTTTGCCCTTTAGCTGGCAAACTATCTTGCCGCACCGGCATCTGACGTTTTCCATGCTAAACACCTTCTTTGTCCTTTATTCACTTCCTTATTGTCCGTGAGCTGCTCCACTCGCACAACATACTGTCCAGGACCAACAATTTGAGCGCCTGCCTCACCTCCCCTGTATTCTCCCCTTGGAAAAGGAACGGCCAGCTCTTCAGCTGGCCTCTGGACTTAAAGTCTCCGGACTGAGGATATTTTGTTCTTACCAGGTTATAGCCGGCTCGGAGAACTTTGGATAAATTAAAAGGCCAGCGTTATTTGCGCTGGCCTCTGGACTCAAAGTCTCCGGACTTACACTTAATGTTTGATACAGGCGTGATGAACAACCTGTTTTTTATTTTGAAAATGTGGCATAAGTACGTTGTCCGTAACCTCAATATCGTCAGTTCCTGCTTTAATCAGCATATATCGTTTGCAGTGACGGCATTTAATGATTATCAGATTATCGTTTGTCTGGCAAACGATTTTACCACATTGACAACGTAAATCACTCATTTTATTCACCTTCCTAATAAATTTTAATTCAATACACCAAGATACCTCCTTTAGCCCTGGATTCCCCCAAGATGGAATTATGCAGACCATGTGTATGCATGTCGCGATTTGCGCAAATCTCCTATAAGTGCTTTAACCCCTCACTGGATTATTCTGTATCCGGCCCAATTCTCGTGTTTGTTTTTCACAAACGCCGCGCAGCTTTTGTGTTTCAATATATTTTATTCCCCTTGACCTTTAAAATTCCTGCATTTCATTTTGCATATCAATCGTTCTTTTTCGACGTTTCTGCAACCACCTTTGTTTTGCGACTCCTTACGTCGTTTTCCGGGAAGAGACGCCCCTTTGCTAATTAAAAGAAACCAGTGATATCATCTCACTGGTCTCTAGACATTCAGCCTCTGGACTCGCGTCTCCGGACTACCGGATTACTATTTCGTTTTTCATTATATTTTATTCTCTGCCACTATCGGAATTCCTGCAAAAAATTTTCCGACGGGGTAAATTTTATCCCTCTCCCTCATCCCTGGTGACTACTTTGGCTACAGCCACAACAGAGTCCTTCGAGTCGAGACGCATCAGGGTTACCCCCTGGGTAGTCCTGCCCATGGATGAGATATCCTCGGCAGCCAACCGGATAATGATCCCTTCGGCGGTGATGATCATCAGCTCTTCACCGTCTTTGACCACCTTAACGCCCGCAATCAGGCCGTTTCTTTTAGTGGGGCGGATGGTCATAATCCCTTTGCCGCCCCTGCTCTGCAGCCGGTACTCATCCAACGGCGTCCTTTTACCGAAGCCGCGGGCCGTTACCACCAGCAACTGGCTGTCCGGACGGGCTGCTTCCATCCCGACCAAACTGTCGCCCCCTGCCAAACGGATGCCTCTGACACCCCTGGCCGTGCGTCCCATCGGGCGCACTTCCTTTTCCGCAAAGCGGATGGCCATCCCTTTCTGGGTTGCCAGGATCATCTCTTCATTACCCTGGGTAAGCTTGACATCAATTAGTTCGTCATTTTCATCCAGGGTGAGGGCAATTAACCCGTCTTTCCGGGTATTGATGTAATCTTTCAGCGGGGTTTTCTTGACCACGCCGTGCCGGGTGGCGGTAAACAAATATTCATCGGTGTCAAAGGTTTTAACCGGAATTACCGTTGTTATCTTTTCATCGCCGGTAATGTATAGCAGGTTGACAATAGCCGTGCCCTTGGCCTGCCGGCCGGCTTCCGGTATCTCATGCACCTTCAGGCGGTATACCTTGCCCTTGTTAGTGAAGAAGAGTATGTAGTGATGGGTGGTGGTGATGAAGAGGTGTTCGACAAAATCCTCTTCCTTCGTACCCATAGCGGTAACGCCCCGCCCCCCCCGCTTCTGGCTGCGGTAAGTATCCAGGGGGATCCGTTTGATATAGCCCTGGTGGGTGATGGTGATGACCATGTCCTCTTCGGCAATAAGGTCTTCAACATCGATTTTGGTGTCGTCATCAGTGAAGACCGAACGCCTTTTGTCCGCAAACTTTTGTTTAATCACCAAAAGCTCGTCTTTAATAATCCCCAACACCAGTTTTTCGTCGGCCAGTACGGCCCGGAAATAGGCAATCCGCTCCATCAGCTCGCGGTATTCGGCCTCAAGTTTTTCCCTTTCCAGCCCGGTGAGGCGCTGCAGGCGCATATCCAGGATAGCCTGGGCTTGCTTTTCGCTGAGGCCGAACTTATCCATCAATGCGGTGCGGGCGATATCCGTGGTCTGTGATGCGCGGATGGTTTTGATTACTTCGTCAATGTGATCAAGGGCAATCCGCAAACCTTCAACAATATGTGCCCGGGCTTCCGCTTTGTTTAAGTCAAAACGGGTCCGCCTGGTGATTACATCTTTCTGGTGTTCTAGGTAGTAAAAGACAATGTCCCGCAGGTTTAATACCTGAGGCTGCCCGTCCACCAGCGCCAGCATGATGATGCCAAAGGACTCCTGTAGCTGGGTGTGCTTGTAGAGCTGGTTCAGCACCACCTGAGGATTGGCGTCGCGCCGGAGCTCGATAACGATCTGCATCCCGGTGCGGTCGGATTCGTCCCGCAAATCGGTAATACCGTCAATTTTTTTATCCCTGACCAGTTCGGCAATTTTTTCGATAAGCCTGGCCTTGTTTACCTGGTAAGGTATTTCATTGACCAGGATGCGCATCTTGCCGTTGCTCATCTGTTCGATGTGAGTCTTGGCCCGCATTTTGACGGCGCCGCGTCCGGTACGGTACGCGGACTTTATCCCTTCCCTGCCCATGATAGTGCCGCCGGTGGGAAAGTCCGGGCCTTTAATGGCCATCATCAGTTCATTGGGGGTAACATCAGGGTTGTCGATCATCATGACAATCCCATCTACTACCTCGCCCAGGTTATGGGGCGGTATGTTAGTGGCCATACCAACCGCAATCCCTGCTGACCCGTTGACAAGCAGGTTTGGGATCCGGGAAGGCATGACAACAGGCTCTTCCAGGGTATCGTCAAAGTTGGGCATGAATTCTACGGTTTCTTTATCGATATCGGCCAGCATCTCCAGCGTTATCTTAGCCATCCTGGCCTCGGTATAACGCATCGCCGCAGCGGAGTCGCCGTCAACGGAACCGAAGTTGCCGTGCCCGTCCACCAGGGGATACCGGCAGGCAAAATCCTGGGCCAGCCGGACCATGGCGTCGTAAACCGCCGTGTCCCCGTGCGGATGGTATTTACCGAGCACTTCGCCGACCAGCCGGGCCGACTTTTTGTACGGCTTATCCGGGGTCATGCCCAGCTCGTGCATGGCATAAAGGATGCGCCGGTGCACCGGTTTTAAACCGTCCCTCACATCCGGCAGGGCCCTGCCCACAATGACGCTCATGGCGTAATCCATGTAAGAATTTTTCATTTCATCGTGGATGTTGATAGGCAGTATCTTACCGTGACTAAATTCTTCGGCCAAAAATTTTCACCTCAATTGTTTTCCATGCAACAGTGGAACATGCTCCTTGCGGGCATGTTCCTGTTTTAAAATATGGAGTTGCTATTTTTTTCTATACTGTATTATAGCAAATTTGTCCAGTTTTTGCAATGTTCACGACTATAGTTGCAGCAGGTCCGGAAAACTATTTGTGATTTTGCAGGCAGTAATATATTTCAATAAGCCGGGGCCTCTTTTGCTGGTTGGGGAATGCGTCTTTCAGTGAACCATTTTCCCAGGCCCAGATAATTGCACTCCTGATGCTCTGCCTGATTGAAGAAGCGGTCCGGCCCGTATTCCGGCTTACGTTCAGATAGATGCCGTTAACATCGCTGGCTGCCGGCGACTTTAAGGGAGACATCAATTCCAGGACCAGCAGCAGATTACGGTAACCTGTCTTGCCAACAGGAAATCCGAACCGGTCAATGAACTCCCTGACTGCTGCCGCGCTGCATTGCGGGTCATTCTTGTTTTCACCGGGCATACCCTGAATAACACATTTGTTTTTCGTGTGCATCCACCAGAAACAGTCTTTGCACCTTTCTTCGTCCGGCTGTTCATTTAAATGCAGTTCAAAAGGGCATATCATCATTCTATCCCCTGCCTCTCTAGGGTGACGTCAGGAATCCGTTCAGAAACAGCGTAATTAAAGATTCGTAAGCCTCATTGAATTCAATTTTATGCGTCTTTAAAAATTTAAGGTTGATTACTGTCCGCACAGCGGCAATATAGCTGGATAAAGCAACCCTCGCATTTATATTATGAAACTGGCCCGCAGCGATGCCTTTTTCTATAAACCGCTCTGCAAACTTAATCCTGGCCTCCCGCCGTTTTTCAAAAGTAGACCATAGCTCCGGATAGTAGCGTTGTAAATCCTGAAATATATTTACATTCGCAGACAATTGTATAAATATTTTGGTGAGCGCGGTGACCAGCATTTCCCTGGAAGGATGCGGCGCATGAAAAATATCTTTTACCAATTTGTCCATTTCTTCGTTGATTTCATTGAGACAGGCGGCAACCAGGTCTTCTTTGCCGGAAAAATATTTATATACGGTCTTTTTGCTAATGCCCATTTCCGCTGCCAGCCGGTCAAGGGAAACCTTTTTAAACCCTTTGTCGGCAGCGGCTTTCCTAAAGTTATTTACTATTTCAGCTTTTATTTTTTGCTCCTTTAAATACAACTTAATCTCTCCAACTCTAAGGTTTGGAAACTTTTTTATGCATCCTTTGTTTCCATACTACAAATTTACGTAAGGTTTGTCAAGATTGATTATAAGGGCTCATTGAGGCCATGAAATTATCAAAAAGGCTTCGCTGGCGCGAAGCGCCGGGTTAGCCTTTTTTATACCGCAGGCGCGTTATACTTTCCTATGGTGTAAAAAACCGGCCCTGCTAGTTTGAGCAGGACCGGTTCTTATGTAGGTATCAATATATTTCCGGACTGAGAAGGAGTTATTAACCCCTTTTTCTAACAGTTTTCCAGATTCATTCTAATAGTTTTCCGGACTAGCGTAAGTTTCCGACTTATCGTTGACTAAAACCCCGCAGACCAGCAATACCAGGGTCTGCGGGGATTGCAAACCTGTTACTAACAAACTTTATTATGCAACTGCTCGATTTCCATAATTTCCAACAATTTCTGTTGCATCTCATTCCTCCTTGTTAACGTGAA
>JBMOPI010000022.1:0-15306 GCA_049324975.1 Bacillota bacterium | reverse complement strand
TAGCCAAGTGAGTTAGTGATACCTTGGCAGGTAGCCCGCAGGGGCCTGGGAGAGTAGGTCGTTGCCAGCGACGGCACAGGATATGCCTTATTTTTTATGACAATCTTGACAGACACCGTAGTAGGGACGCCGCTTCAACATTGTGGAATAATCATTGTAACCACCGGCATTATCTTTATCAAAGGCAGATTGCTCTTGGCCTGAACGCAGGTCTTGACCGGTTACATCGGTTCCGTGGGGATAGTGACAGGTTAAGCACATCAGCTTTTTTACTGAACCGGAAGCGTTTGTGACAAGGGGTAGATCGGTAGAAAGGGCGGTGGTATTACCATCCCTGTCAGTGTAACTTAAGATGCTACTGTTTGTATCATGACGATAAACGTAATGGGTAACACCCAATACCGGGTAATTACCATTGTTACTTCCCTGTGTTGTGTTAAATTTATCATGACAATTTAGACAACCCATATTAGATACGTTTTCATACCAGGGTGTTTCCGCGGTCATACCGTCACTGTTGGATAACCAGGCATAGACATTATTGCCGGAATTGCCTGCGGGGTCGCTCTTGAGCATCCGGTATGAACTGCGGTCGGCGTGGGAACTATGGCAGTCATTGCAGTCAATTTCGCTCCAGGTTATGTTTACATTACTGTTTCCCATCGGGCCATAGGGTGTTTCACTGTAACTGTAAACGTGCGTAGATGTGGTCGGTCCGTAATAAACCGCAGTTGCTACCGGGTTTCCCACAAAGGCTCCGCCCGGAGCCTTTGTATAGCTGCCGTCTTTCATTCTCACGGTGCCTTTTTCCACATTGTATTTACTGCCTGACCCGGCGCCGCCGTGACATGTAAAGCAAAGGGCGGTCCGGTTTGGCGCCTTCATCAGGTAAGGCCCTTCGGCGGCATGGGTGACGTGACAGCCGGCACACCATTGAGTATTGTTAGACAATTCCGCATGGGCATTGCCAAAGGGAGGGTAAGCTGTTACGGTAGTAAACAATGGCTTAGTTGCATTATCTGTATTTAGACGGTTATCATTATTGTACCCGGATTCATAGACCTGGAAATAAACAACCGAATAATAAGGGACAGAGGCTCCTGCAACGGTTATTTTCTCACCGGCGGTCGGCGTGCCAAGGGATATCGAAGTCCAGGTCTTACCGTCTGTTGATTTGGCCAGAGTATCTCCGTCCTGATAAACCCAGGAAAGTTGTATAGCAGAAGTTGAATTATTATCGTCATTAGTATAGGTGATACCTATTTCCCGGCGGTATTTTTGTAATGCCTGGCCTGGTTCAGCAAACCAAACAAACATAACCGCAACCAATATTAAAGTAATAATAAAAATTCCTTTTTTCATGAAAACCGCCTCTTTCAATTAACCTTGAGAAAAAATTGAATAAGCAATAATATATTCTTCTTTTGTTAAAAACCTCCCTCTATTTTATTTCGAAAAATATAAACTTCTTCTTTAATAAAAACGAAAATAAAAAGGAGAAACTTTTAGTAACAGAGAAAGTTATTATGTGCTCAAAAAGCAGGGAGGAGCCGCATGAACAATTTCTTTAAGAACCGGAAAATTAAAACACGGAATGTTTTAATATCTCTAATTGTAGCAGCTGTTCTTTTGATTGGATTTATGATATATCAAAACCTCAACCAGGATAAACCTGTGATCACGCCGGGGGGGGCGGTGGTTGTTGAGCCGCCGGAATTCTTGTTTCATATTTACGGGGATGAAAATAACCGTATCAGTAAACCGCTTGACGTTGATGTCGACGGGGACGGAAAGATATATGTTACCGATTATGGCAACCACGAGGTAAAAGTATTTAATAAAAAAGGAAAATTTTTATTTAAATTCAGCAAAGTTGGCCCTGAGGGAGCTTTAAATTCCCCAGTAGGCATTGCCGTTGCCAAAGGTAAAGTTTATGTGGCGGATACTATGAAAAGCCAGCTTTATGAGTTTGACGATGACGGTAAATTCCGGCGCTCTTTAATAACTGCCGATATAAAGCGGCAGATTATTGGTGCAACACCTTGTGGTGTATCATTAGCACAAAACGGCGACCTGTATTTAACTGATATCCTTAACCACCGTATAATAATACTGGACTCAGAAGGCCGGTTTAAAATGAAGCTGGGTGTTGCCGGGGAAAAAGAAGGTGAACTGGCCTACCCCAATGATTTGGCGGCTGATGATAAAGGCAAAGTGTTTGTATCTGATTCTAACAACTACCGGATCCAGGTTTTCGATGAAGTATACAAAACCGGCAAAATTTTCACCAAAACGCCGGAAGGGCAGCAGTTATTCGGCAGCCTGACAAGGGGTATAGCTGTCGACGGAAAAAATCAGGTTTGGGTTGTGGATGCCCTAAGTCATAAGGTAAGAGTTTTTGATGAAACAGGCGCCCAGTTATTTGAATTCGGCCAATTCGGCTATGGTGACGGGGAATTCAACTTCCCTAACGGTATCGCTGTAAAAGGTGACCGGATATACGTAACCGACCGGGAAAACAACCGTATTTGTGTTTTTGGATACTAATAATAAAAGCCGCTAAACAGCGGCATTTTATGCAAGATAATCGAAACTTGTCTGGTTCAGAACCTTTTTGACGTAAGTTTGGGTCTCTTTAAATGGCGGAATACCGTCGTACTTGCGCACATTGCCGGGGCCGGCGTTGTACGCGGCCAGGGCCAGGCGGACATCTCCGTTGAACTGGTCCATCATCTTGCGAAGGTATTTGGCGCCGCCGTCGATATTCTGGGCAGGATCATAAGGGTTATCTACGCCCAGCTCTTTAGCGGTCCCCGGCATTAGCTGCATCAGGCCCATGGCCCCGGCCCCCGACCGGGCCTGCGGGTTATAGTTAGACTCAACCTTGATTACAGCCTCCAGCAGGTCCTGGTTAAGGTCATATTTTTTGGCGGCCTGGGCGATGAGATTTTGAAAATCGGCGCCATAGTTTGCGGAATAATTGCTGTCAACACTGCTATGCCCACCGGATAAAGTTTTTCCCGGAGGGAGAACAGACCACCGGCTCAGGTAATTCCTGGCCTCACTGAACTTCATATAAAACAGAAGCTCCAGCAGATCCCACACAGGCAAGCCCCCTTTTTCCTTCCATTTCTAATATTAATATTTTTCCAGGTATTTGTAAAGAACCAAATCCGCAGACTGTTCATATGCTGTAATATACCCGAATTTATGTTTAAAAACCGCCCCTTCCGGTGCAAACTAACAACAGGTGGTGGTGAACAAATGGCGAATACTGAAGAAAGATGTTATTTCTGCGGCCAGTTTGTCAGTGAACCCAGAAAAACCGGTGTTGCTATCCTGGGGCAGGTGATGTGTCCGTCATGTGAAGCCCGGATTGTCAGCTTGCAGGTACAGGACACGGATTATGACTTTTACAAAGGAAAAATAGGGGAGCTTTGGTCAGAAAACTCAACCCTTTAACCGGGTTGGGTTTTTCCATGTCTATAGCGGATTTACCGGGAATGTGATACAATTTTAAGATAGGATGTTAAATCCCGGGGGAGAAACCGGTGTCAAAGCAAAAAGCAGCCCCTATATATGAGGCATTAGCAGAATATTTAACCCAGCGAAACGTGTCATTCCACGTTCCCGGTCATAAAAATGGCCGGGGGATACCTGACTGCTTGAAAAACCTTCCCGGTCCGGGGATTTTTCGTTATGACCTGACGGAAGTGCCGGGTCTTGATGATTTGCATCAGCCCACAGGCCCAATCAAAAAGGCCCAGGATCTGGCAGCGGAGCTTTTTCGTGCGGATTTTTCTTTTCTGCTGGTTAACGGGACGACCTGCGGCCTGCAGGCAGCCGTGATGGCTCTTTGCGGGGATAAGGACCCGGTCCTTGTCCCCCGGCACGCCCACAGGGCGGTTGCCGGCGCCCTGGTTTTGTCCGGCGCCATGCCGGTTTATATTAAACCCGCGGTGGACAAGGATTATGGAGTGCCGGTAAAGGTTGCGCCGGATGATGTGGCCCGGGCAATTAAGAAAACGCCGGGGATGAAAGCCACGCTGCAGGTCCATCCGACTTACCACGGTTTTGCCGCCGATTTACGGGCAGTGACGCAGATTTGCCATGACCGTGGGATACCTGTAATTACAGACGAGGCCCACGGTGCACATTTTGCGTTCCATCCAGATTTACCGGCTGCGGCAATGGATTCGGGCGCTGATATTAGCGTCCAGAGCACCCACAAAACATTGGGCGCCCTGACCCAGGGTTCGATGCTGCATCTGAAGGGGAACCTGGTCAACCGGGATAACATTGTACATAATCTGCAGCTGCTGCAGACAACCAGTCCGTCATATCTGGTGATGGTTTCCCTGGATCTGGCCCGCCGGCAGATGGCGGAAGAGGGCAAGGCGATGCTGGACAGGGTTTTGGAAATGGCCCGCTGGACCAGGGGAAGGGTTGCAACCATAGAGGGCATAAAATGTTTTGGCCCGGAAAACCTTGTCGTTAACGGGTTTTGTGATGGAATGCCAATGCTTGATCCGACAAAAATTTTAATAAATGTCACCGGTCTTGGACTGACGGGATATGAGGCTGCCGCCGTGCTGCGGGAAGAGCATCACATTCAGGTTGAACTCGCCGACCCCCTTAATATCTTGCTGGTGTTGACTATCGGCACTACTTGGGATGACTGCCGGGCACTTGTTGAGGCATTAGTAAAAATGGCTGTAAAATACCGGTCTGCTCCGGGCGGCAGGACTGTAAATGATTTTGCTCTTTTCTCTGACCAAGCTATACCCCCGGTGGCCATGACCCCACGGGAGGCCTGGTTTGCCCCTGCCAGGACGGTTCGCCTCGAAGAAGCCCGGGACTGTGTTGCGGCAGAAACAGTCGCGCCTTATCCGCCTGGAATTCCGGTTGTTTGTGCCGGTGAGAGGATTACGGAAGATGTTGTAGAATTACTTAAATATGTCCGTGACAATGAAATTCCGTGCCAGGGGCTGGCGGACTTTACCAAGCGGATGATTAAGGTTATCAGGGGATAAATGCAGCAGGAGGCTTTTGATGCCCGGGAAATTCATTACCTTTGAGGGGCCGGATGGCGCCGGTAAAACGACACAGATGAAACTGGCCGGAGAAAAGCTGACGGCTAGGGGTTTTGAAGTAATCTACACCAGGGAACCCGGTGGGACGCCTATCAGCGAGAAAATCAGGCAGATTCTCCTGGATCCGGCCAACCGGGAGATGGTGGATAAGACGGAAGCCCTTTTGTATGCGGCGGCGCGGGCCCAGCATGTTGAACAGTTAATCAGGCCGGCGGTCAGGGCCGGCAAAGTGGTTCTTTGTGACCGCTTTACAGACTCCACCCTGGCTTATCAGGGATTTGGCCGGGGCATTAACCGCGATTTGCTGCACCTGGTAAACGACATGGCCGTTGGCGATATGATTCCTCATCTTACGGTAATCTTTGACCTTGACCCGGATGCCGGGCTGACCCGGATTACCGCTACCAGGATACAGCATAATCAGGGGGAAGGCCAGGACAAAGGGAAGGACCGGATAGAACAGGAAGATATCGGTTTTCACCGCCGGGTACGGGAGGGATTCCTCTTTTTAGCCCGGGAAAATCCCCGGCGGTACAGGGTGATTGCCGCCGACCGGGATCTAAATGCTGTGGCGGATGATGTCTGGCAGTGCCTTCAGGAGGTGTTTGGTTTTGAAAATCCGTGACCTGCCAAAACATAATATTGCGGGATTCGGTAGTGTTGACAAGGACGGCAAACACTCCGTGGAAGGCAGCCAGGCGATATTCAGTGAGCAGATGTTCCGGGCCCGGGGGGATTTTATCAAGGAGAAGCTGGAGAACCTGCTCAGGGACATCTCGGAGCAGGGGAAAAAGCTGGGGGAAAACCTTAACATCAGGGAATTGAAGCGGTATAAAGAACTGGTCCGGAGCTTTTTGCACGAAGCAGTGGATAAAATGTACCGGTTGAAAGAAGAAGCCGGATGGGACCGGCGCGGCCGGCATAAGATATATGCAGTGGTCAAAACGGTGGACCGGGAACTGGAAAACCTGACCGGCATGATGCTGGCGGAACAAAAGGACCAGGTGGCTGTTTTGGCTAAAATAGATGAAATCAGGGGCATGCTGCTTGATCTTTATTCGTAGATCATGATAATTACGGAAACGGGGAAAAAGTGTGCATAGTTTCAACGATATAATCGGTCATCATCAGGCGGTTACCACACTGCAGAACGCCCTGCAGGCGGGGCGGGTGGCCCATGCCTACCTGTTTCACGGGCCGGAGGGGGCAGGCAAATCTTCTTTGGCCCGGGTTTTTGCCATGGCTTACTTTTGCAGGGAAAAAACTGCTGACGCCTGTGGTGAATGCGCCGATTGCCGGAAATTTTTACAGGGCAACTACCCGGATTACCGGGAAATCACCGGCAGCGGCGGCGCCATTAAAATTGACCAGGTCAGGGAAATCCAGCGGGAGGCCCAGTACACGTCTTACGAGGGGATAGGCAAAGTGTTTCTCCTTACCCAGGCTGATAACCTTACCCCTGAAGCTGCCAACTGCCTGCTTAAGGTTTTGGAAGAGCCTCCGCCGGGAACGGTTTTTCTGCTAACGGCGGATAACCCGTACCGGCTCTTGCCGACCATCCTTTCCCGCTGTCAGCAGATTCCTTTGCGGCGGGTGAGTGTGGATGAAATCGCCGGGGAGTTGGTGAGCAGGTGGGGCAAGTCTCCCGGAGATGCCCGGGTGGCGGCTTTATTGAGTGACGGGCTGCCCGGCAAAGCCATCGTCGAGGCCCTGGAACAAGCCGGTTTGGGTTTGCGCCGGGAAGTCCTGAGCCTCTTAAAGGGCATTAAAAGAGGAGAAGTAACTGAACTTTTCAGCCTGGCCGAAGAAATGGAGAAATCGAGGGAACAGACCAGGCTTATCCTGGACCTGCTCACTTTGTGGTACCGGGACCAATTGGTCTGGCTGACCACCCGTTTACCTGAAATGATTATAAATATTGATTTGCTTGAAGAAATCAAAGCCGGGGAGCGGCTTGGGCCGGAGCGTCTTATGACGGCCATCGACGAGCTTTCCCGGGCCAGGGGCCTTTTGGCCGGCAATGCCAATTTCCGCCTGGTTTTGGAAGTGCTGCTGCTTAAACTGGCAAAGTGTGCGTAATAATATAGAATAAAGGACCGGAGGTTTGTCAAATGCTGCAAGTTGTAGGCGTCCGTTTTAAACGGGCCGGCAAAATATATTATTTTGACCCGGCGGAGAATGAAATTGAGGTTGGAGAACCGGTTATCGTGGAAACCACCCGGGGTGTGGAATGCGGAGAAGTGGTGGTCAAGCCCAAACAGGTTACCGAAAATGACATCGTTGCCCCTTTGAAAAAAGTCATCCGCAAGGCTACCCCTGTTGACCTGAAGCAGGTGGAAATTAACAATGCCAAAGAAAAAGAGGCTTATCAGGTTTGCCAGAAGAAAATTGAAGAACACGGGCTGCCTATGAAACTGGTGGATGTGGAATATACCTTTGACGCCAATAAGATAATTTTTTACTTTACGGCAGACGGGCGCATTGATTTTCGCGAACTTGTCAAGGACCTGGCCGCTGTTTTCCGTACCAGGATAGAACTGCGGCAGATCGGGGTAAGGGACGAAGCCAAGATGCTGGGCGGGCTGGGTTCATGCGGCCGGGCGCTGTGCTGCTCTTCCTTTTTGGGAGAGTTTGAGCCGGTTTCTATCCGGATGGCCAAAGACCAGAACCTTTCCCTTAACCCGACCAAAATTTCCGGTATCTGCGGGCGGTTAATGTGCTGCCTGAAATATGAGAGCGAAGCATATGAGAAGGAGCGGGCCAACTATCCTGAAATAGGGACGCCGGTGGCAACGCCCGTGGGGGAAGGCAAAATATCCGCCATCAACATTTTAAAGAAATCTGTTACCGTTGAATTAAAGGAAAGCCGGCAGCATGTAGAGTTTAAACCTGACGAGATCCGGCTAATAAAGCGGAAACACAAGGAAAATCAGGGCGCCCCGCAGGGCAGGAGTGAAGAAATTGAAACCGCTGACAAACCTGCTGATAGAGTTTGAAAACAAGTTCAATGAAATTTTCCAGGAACTCCGGGACCTGAAAATGAGGGCTTATGCCCTGGAAGACGAAAATGAGAAACTGCGTAAGGAACTAACAGACGTATACCGGCATTGTTTAGCCGAAGGCGCAGGGAAAACAGGGCAGCCGCAGCAATCCAGGCGGGAAGGCTTTGCCAATCTCAGCCGCCTTTACAATGACGGTTTTCATGTTTGTCATATGCATTTCGGGCAGTCACGGTCCGGGGACTGTCTTTTTTGCCTTGGGTTCCTGGGTAAAAAATAAGGGGTGGCCGCCAGATGACAAAGTTTTTGTTAGAGCCTGGTGAAAGGCTGGACGACTTGGTCAGGGACGGCCTGAAGATTATCCAGAAACCGGGGGGTTTTTGTTTTTCGATGGATGCTGTACTGCTGGCTAATTTTGCATCCGTAAAAAAGCACGACATGGTTGTTGATCTTGGAACCGGAACGGGTGTGGTGCCGCTTTTATTGGCTACCCGGAAAAAAGCCGTCCGTATCTTCGGTTTGGAAATCCGGCAGGACGTCGTGGACCGGGCCGTCCGTAGCGTGGCTGGCAACGGTCTGACAGAGTTAATAGAAATTATTCACGGTGATATCAAAGAAGCAGTTAACGTATTAGGTCCCGGCAAATTTGACCTGATTACCAGTAATCCGCCATATATGCCCATAGGACGCGGGGAAATAAACCCGGATGATGAACTGGCCCTGGCCCGGCATGAAATCAGCTGTACCCTGGCGGATGTTGTCCGTGCCGGCGCAGGACTTTTGAACTCCCATGGCCGGATGGCGGTGGTGCACCGCCCGGAGCGGCTGGCAGACCTGCTTTACCTTATGAAAACCTGTGGGTTGGAACCCAAGCGCTTACGCATGGTGTACCCTAAACCGGGCCGCAAACCGGCTATGGCGCTGGTAGAGGCGGTCAAGGGGGCTAAACCGGACCTGGATATCATGGCGCCCCTTTTCGTATATGACAGCCAGGGCGGCTATACTCCCGAGTTGATGAAAATTTATTATCCGGGCATGGAATTTGGAAAGGCGGAGGGATAGATGGTCGGCAGGTATTATACATATATTGTCCGGTGCCGCGACGGGATTCTTTATACGGGATACACCAATGATATTAATGAAAGAATCAATAAACACAACCGGGGTGAAGGGGCCAAATTTACCAGGGGCAGGACGCCTGTGGAACTGGTCTACTGGGAAGAGTATGCCACCCGGGAAGAGGCGATGCAAAGGGAATGGGCTATCAAACAACTGGACCGGAACCAGAAACTGACCCTCGTCAACGGGGGGAGAAAATTATAAATAACGGGAGCGGGACCCTGTACCTGTGTGCCACCCCTATCGGCAACCTGGAAGACATTACTTTACGGGCTATCCGTGTTTTAACGGAAGCGGACCTGATTGCCGCTGAGGACACCAGGCACACCAGAAAACTGCTGTCCCATTTTGATATCCACACTCCGGTAACCAGCTACCATCAGCATAATGAAGCAGCCAAAACGGACAGGGTGGTTGCAGAACTATTGGCCGGCAAAAATATTGCACTGGTTTCCGATGCCGGGATGCCCGGCGTATCAGACCCGGGCTCCCGCCTGGTAGCGGCCGCAGTGCAATCAGGGATTAAGGTCGTGCCTGTCCCGGGACCGACCGCTGCCATCGCCGGGCTGGTAGCATCCGGCCTGCCGACAGACCGGTTTGTGTTCGAAGGCTTCCTGCCCAGAGGCAAAAAACAGCGGGCCCTCCGGCTTAAGGAAATTGCCGGGGAGGAAAGGACAGTGGTGATTTACGAAGCCCCGCACCGGCTGCGGCAAACATTGGAAGACTTGGCCGCACTGGACGGTGAGAGGGAAGTTGCAGTGGCCAGGGAACTTACCAAAACTTATGAAGAGATTGTCCGGGGCAGCGTCGTCAGCGTATTGGAACATTTCAAAGCAAAACTGCCCAGGGGAGAGTTTACTGTGATCATTGGTGGGGCCGGAATGGCAGCCGAAAAGCCGGCCGGAGACTGGCCGGAATCGATTGTTGAGCACGTGGCGGGATTGATGGCTGGCGGGCTGGACAAAAAGCAGGCTATGAAAGAGGTTGCTGTCCGGCGGGGCATTTCCAAAAAAGAAGTATATAACGCCATGATTGGAAAACAGTAAAAAACCGGCGGATGTTATACCCACCGGTTTTGAGTATCCTTATTAACAAATGCTTACATAGCTTCAGCGGCATTGGCCATGGCATTGGCACATTCCCGGCAAACGTTTTTACCGCGAAAATGTTGAACATTGTCAGCGTTGCCGCAGAAGATGCAGGCGGGCTCATATTTTTTCAAAATAATTTTTTCGCTATCTACGTAAATTTCCAGAGCGTCTTTTTCATCAATACCAAGAGTCCTTCTCAGTTCAATGGGAATTACCACCCGTCCGAGTTCGTCCACTTTACGGACAATACCAGTTGATTTCAAAACAATTACCTCCCCTTTCAACATCATTCGACAAATTTTTTATTTTTTTATAAGTAAATGATACCAGTGATACCATTAAAAGTCAACCCTATATAAAAAAATGCCAGCAAAGTTTTCCGAAGATTTATTCAATTTAGGAAACCGGCCGGCCATTGAATAAAAAAATGCTGTCAGGGAAAACTTGACAAAAGGATGTTTCTTTTATATTATCATGTTATATAAATTCTACAGAAAAAGTTATGACGGGGAAGAGTACGCAGCGGGAGTATCCGCCAAGAGAGCAGGATTTAGGTGTGAGCCTGCCGGGGAAACCCTGCCGAACATGGCCCCTGAACTGTAAGCTGAATTAAGTAGGCTGAGCCGGGTAAGCTCCGTTAAGAAGCTTCAGGTATGAACACGTACCTGTAGAGACCGGTGATATCTCTTTGCCGGTGAACAAGGGTGGTACCGCGAAGGAATCCTTTCGCCCCTTAACCAGGGGCGGGAGGCTTATTTTTTTGAGGAGGCATACAAAATGAGCAAAACGTTCTACATCAGCACGCCTATTTATTACCCCAGCGCCAATCCGCATATTGGGCATGCTTACACAACTGTGGCCGCTGATGCCATAACCCGCTATAAAAAAATGAAGGGTTATGAAACCTGGTTTTTGACCGGCACAGACGAACACGGGCAAAAAATCCAGCGGACGGCTAAAGCCGGGGGTATGGAGCCGATTGACTATGTTAACCCGATTGTTGAGGGCTTTAAGCACCTCTGGAAAAAACTTGAGATTTCATACGACGACTTCATCCGTACCACCGAAGAACGGCATAAGACGGTCGTCCAGAATATTTTTGTCAAACTATACGAACAGGGTGATATTTATAAGTCTGAATATGAGGGAAGGTACTGTACACCCTGTGAAACTTTCTGGACCGAACGCCAGGCGGAGGATGGCCAGTGCCCGGACTGCGGCCGTCCAGTGGAGCTGGTGAAGGAGGAAAGCTATTTCTTCCGGATGTCTAAATATGCGGACCGGCTGCTTAAATATATTGAAGAAAATCCTGACTTTATCCAGCCTGTTTCCCGCCGCAACGAAATGATCAGCTTCATCAGGCAGGGACTGGAAGACCTATGTGTTTCCAGGACTACTTTTAACTGGGGGATTCCGGTTCCCTTTGACCCCCGGCATGTCATCTATGTCTGGATGGACGCCCTGACCAACTATATTTCGGCATTGGGTTATGGGATGGAAGATGACAGCCTATTTAAAAAATACTGGCCCTGTGACGTACATCTGGTAGGGAAGGATATTGTGCGCTTTCATACCATCATCTGGCCGATTATCCTGATGGCGGCCGGGGTGGAACTGCCGAAAAAGATTGTAGGGCACGGCTGGGTGCTGCTGGAAGGCGGTAAAATGTCCAAGTCCAAGGGCAATGTGATCGATCCTTTGGTATTGATAGAGAAATATGGGGCCGATGCCATTAGATATTACCTTTTAAAGGAACTCCCTTTTGGGGCAGACGGCTACTATTCGGAAGACGCCCTTGTCCAGCGCATCAATTCAGACCTGGCTAACGATTTCGGCAACCTGGTGAGCCGGTCAGTGGCCATGGTGGAGAAATACTTCGGAGGGCAGGTCCAGGCGCCCGCACAAAGGGAGCAGGTTGACGACGACTTGTGCCGGGTGGCCGCGGCATCGGCACGGGAATATGAAGAACTGATGGAGAAACTGGAACTGAGCAATGCCCTTGGTGCGGTATGGAAATTTGTCAGCCGGGCCAACAAGTATATAGATGAAACAGCGCCGTGGGTGCTGGCCAAAGATGCGGAACTTAAGGCCCGGCTGGGCACAGTGTTATATAACCTGATGGAGTCTGTCAGGATTATCACGGTTATGGTCACTCCTTTTATGCCCACGCTTCCGGAAAAGGTATGGGTGCAACTGGGCATTACGGATAAGAAAGACCTTCATACCTGGGAATCTGCCACAGAATGGGGCCGCTTACCGGACGGCGTTACGGTTAAGCGAGGTGAAGCCCTGTTCCCCCGCATTGACATAACGGAAAGAGAAGTAGCCACTGATGATCCTAAGAAAGGGGAGACTGAGCCGGTGGCGGAAGAAAATCAGGAAGCCGCGAATGATAAAGAATACATTTCTATTGAAGAGTTTGCCAGGGTTGACCTCCGGCTGGCGGAAGTGGTCAGCGCCGAGAGGGTGGAGAAGGCTGACAAACTGTTGAAACTGGAAGTTGCGTTGGGGGACGAGCGCCGGACGATTGTGGCAGGGATTGCCCAACATTATACTCCGGAGGAACTGGTGGGCAAGAAAATAGTGGTGGTCGCTAATCTGAAACCCGCCAAGCTGCGCGGCATTCTATCGGAAGGGATGCTGCTGGCCGCTTCCGATGGCGGCAATCTGGGCCTGTTAACCCTCGACCCGGGTAAAAACGTCCCCAGCGGCAGCAGGGCCAAATAGGAGGCACCTATGTACATCGACTCACACGCCCATCTTGACGACCGCAAATATGATCCGGACCGGCACGAAATGCTGATGCGGGCAAGGGAGCGGGGGGTAGCTGCCATTATCAATGTCGGCTATGACCTGGCTTCTTCCCGGCGGTCGGTTGCTTTAGCTGAAGAATATGATTTTGTGTATGCTGCGGTGGGCATTCACCCCCATGACGCCAAGGATGCCGATAACAGTGCCTTTGAGGAACTTAAAACCATGGCTGCCAGTCCCAAAGTGGTAGCCATCGGTGAAATAGGCCTGGATTATTTCCGCAACCTTTCCCCCCGGGATGTCCAGCAGACGGCGTTTCGCCGGCAGATTGCGCTGGCCGGGGAGACCGGTCTGCCGATTATTGTCCATGACCGGGATGCTCATGGGGATGTGATGCAGATACTGAAAGAAGAAAACGCCGGTCAATGCGGTGGAGTGCTGCACTGCTTTTCAGGCAGTTGGGAAATGGCAGTTGAGTGCATGAAGATGGGATTTTATATTTCCATTGCCGGACCGGTCACTTTTCACAATGCCGGGCGGCTTAAGGATATAGCCGCCCGTGTTCCGGCGGACAGGCTGTTGATTGAGACTGATGCCCCCTATCTTACCCCCGAGCCCCATCGCGGGAAACGCAACGAATCGGCTTTTGTGCTTTATGTGGCTGCAGAAATTGCCCGCCTGCGGGGGATAACACCTGAAGAACTGGGGAATTTGGCAGCGGAAAATACAAAAAAATTATTTTCATTATGATAGGATAAAAATCCCGGAAAATTTACAATCCGGGATTTTTACCTTTTAAGGTTAGTTTTTGTCGATTTAGAGCAAAATGGTTATCATTTACCCATAAGCCAAATATAATAAAACAAAACAAAGTTGTCCTACCAAAATTGAGAAAAATGTGTCGTAGAAAAGAGAAATTTGTTCTAAGATTTTTAAAGGATATTAAAGATAAATGGAGAATAGTAAAGCATGGATAAATTATCAAAAAATTCTCACAATGACCAAGGGTTGACAATAATCCTACCCCCGGGTTAAAATAGACGAAATTCCCTGTAAAACGGGGTTAATATAGATAAAAATCCCCAAAAATACCTTTTACAAGAAAATAAGGAGTGATTTCATGCAGGCTTACACCCCCCCGAGAAAAACCTTCGGGTTTTTGGGTAACAACAGGCTGATCACCTTTAGCCTCGGGGTCGTTGTAATGACCGTAGTATTTACATGGATATTTATATGGGCTTACAAGCATAATGTAAATGTGGTTGCCGACGGAAAAACTTATAAGGTGAGTATATTTGGCGGGACAGTTGCGGAAGCGCTGGAAAAGTCAGGCGTTGTTGTCAGGGAAAGGGACCTTGTCCAGCCCGCCAGGACTGAAAAACTCCGTAAAGGTATGGTTATCGGTATTACCAGGGCCAAATCCATTGCGGTGGTGGCTGACGGAATGACCAGGGAGGTAGTGACCCCGGTTTCATCCGTTGCGGAGTTATTGAAGGAATTTAATATTGCGTTGGGACCTCAGGA
The DNA here is from genome assembly GCA_049324975.1 of Bacillota bacterium. Lineage (GTDB taxonomy): Bacteria > Bacillota > Thermincolia > Thermincolales > CAZWUW01 > JBMOPI01. The sequence continues at coordinate 729 of JBMOPI010000022.1, read as the reverse complement.
CCGGGTTACTCCGGATTTGGATGAGAAAATAGCTGCCGGAGATGTTATCCGGATAATCCGGGTAAGTGAGAAAACAATATCCCAGTCCTACCCACTCGCTTTTCGGGTTGAGCGACGCAACGATCCGGCCCTTGACCGGGGACTTACCAAGGTAATCAGGGAGGGCCAGGATGGCTTGGGCCAGCGTACTGTTAAAATTGTTTTAGAAGACGGCAAAGAGGTGCGCCGTGAGGTTGTTGGCACAAAGGTCGTCAGGGAACCTGTCAGCAAACTTGTAGCGCTGGGTACCCTGCGGACCAAGATAGTATCCAGGGGCAGCAGGCCGATTAAATTTTCCCGGGTTATAACAATGAACGCCAGCGGTTATACTTATACAGGCAACCGGACGGCTTCCGGAGTTGCTCCACACCGGGGAGCGGTTGCGGTAGACCCGCAGGTCATCCCCATGGGAACAAAACTATATATTGAGGGTTACGGTTATGGCAAGGCATTGGATGTTGGAAGCGCCATAAAAGGAAATAAAATTGACCTGTTCTTTGAATCCAGGCAGGAAGCCCTGCGCTGGGGGCGCAGGCCGGTAAAGGTTTATATAATCGATTAAATGAAGACTCTCGGAAAAGCCTTGAAACAATATGAGGATTTTTGACCAAAAGGGGCAATATCGTCAGTTTTTAAACAGAAATTTTTGTTGAACAGAAACTTAATCTAAATCCAGGCATGCCAAATAGG
>JBMOPI010000021.1:0-15488 GCA_049324975.1 Bacillota bacterium | reverse complement strand
ATGCCCACAACGAAGTCGTACCGGGACACAGCCATCTTAATCAGATTGCAGAGGCGGTTAAATCCGGGGTGCGCATGGCAGGGGGGACCCCTATGGAGTTCCCGGCCATCGGGGTTTGTGACGGTATCGCCATGAACCATGCCGGGATGAAATATTCCCTGGCCAGCCGGGAGATTATCGCCGATTCCATTGAAATTATGACCCAGGCCCATGCTTTTGACGGGCTGGTGCTGATCCCCAACTGTGACAAGATTGTACCGGGGATGCTGATGGCGGCGGCCAGGCTGAATATCCCCGCCATCGTGGTCAGCGGCGGTCCGATGATGGCCGGCAGGTATAAGGGCCGGGATGTTTCCTTAAGCAACATGTTCGAGGGTATCGGACGGGTACGGGCCGGCAGCATGACCGAGGACGAGTTGGCCGAGATGGAAGACTCGGTTTGTCCCGGGTGCGGTTCCTGCGCCGGGATGTTCACCGCCAACACCATGAACTGCCTGACCGAGGTGCTGGGCATGTCACTGCCCGGCGGCGGCACCACACCGGCGGTATCGGCGGCCCGCATCAGGCTGGCCAAGTATACCGGTATGCAAATCATGGAACTGGTAAAAGCTAATATAAAACCGCTGGACATCATGACTGAAGCGGCTTTCCGCAATGCCATCGCGGCGGATATGGCCCTGGGCGGCTCCACCAACACGGTGCTGCACCTGCCGGCTATCGCCAATGAAACCGGATTCAAATTAAACCTGGACCTGTTCCAGGAGATCAACGAAAAAACCCCCCACCTGACCAAGCTGAGCCCGGCGGGGAGCCACCATATCCAGGACCTGCATGAAGCCGGCGGTGTGCCGGCGGTGCTGGCAGAACTGGCCAAGAAGGACCTGTTGGCCTTAGATGCTAAGACCGTGACCGGCAAAACCCTTGGTGAAAACCTGAAGGGCCGGGAGATCCTGGACAAAGAGGTGATCAGGCCGCTGGATAACCCGTACAGCACAAGCGGCGGCCTCGCTATCCTGCGGGGCAACATCGCCCCCGGCGGGGCAGTGGTGAAAAAAGCCGCTGTAGCGCCGGAAATGCTGCAGCACAAAGGCCCGGCCCGGGTCTTCGGCTCGGAGGAAGAGGCTGTAGAGGCCCTGATGGCCGGGAAGATCAATAAAGGCGATGTTATCGTCATCCGCTACGAAGGCCCCAAAGGCGGCCCCGGTATGCGGGAGATGCTTACCCCTACCGCTGTGGTAGCGGGGCTGGGCCTGGACAAAGACGTGGCACTGATTACCGACGGTCGTTTTTCCGGGGCTACCCGGGGCGCTTCCATCGGGCATGTTTCCCCGGAGGCGGCGGAAGGCGGACCTATTGCTGCGGTTCAGGAAGGCGATACCATTGAAATAGATATCAATAACTGTTCATTGAACGTGGCATTGAGCGACGAAGAGATAAAAAACCGGCTGGCCCAATGGTCACCGCCTGTTCCAAGGGTGACCAGGGGCTACCTGGCCCGTTACGCCAGGCTGGTTACTTCCGCCAGCACCGGCGCGGTGCTGAAGGACGAATAGACAGACTCAGTGTGGAGTGGGAGGTGGAGTAACAATGAAGTTATCCGGAGCGGAGATATTTGTAAAAAGCCTGGAAGCGGAAGGCGTTGACACTATTTTCGGCTACCCCGGCGGCTCTGTGCTGCAGATTTATGATGCCCTGTATGATGCCAAAAAAATCAGGCACTACCTGGTCCGGCATGAGCAGGGGGCAGCCCATGCCGCCGACGGTTACGCCCGTGCCACCGGTAAACCGGGAGTTTGCCTGGCTACCTCGGGACCGGGAGCGACCAACCTGGTGACCGGGATTGCCACTGCTTATATGGACTCAGTCCCTCTGGTAGCCTTTACCGGACAGGTAACCAGCAGCCTGATGGGCCTGGATGCATTCCAGGAGGCTGATATCACCGGTATTACGCTGCCCATTACCAAGCATAATTTTCTTGTAAAGGACGTCAATGACCTGGCCAGGACCATCAAGGAGGCTTTCCACATCGCCACCACCGGCCGGCCCGGTCCGGTACTGGTGGATATACCGAAAGATATTTCCATTAACAAGACGAAGTTCAGTTATCCTGACGAAGTCAGCCTGCCGGGTTACCGGCCGACATATAAAGGCCACCCGGCCCAGATCAGCCAGGCGGCTAAGCTCATTGACCACGCCAAAAGACCGGTGATTTACGCCGGCGGCGGGGTGGTGATCTCCGGGGCCCATGCGGAGCTTAAGGCCCTGGCCGAAAAGATCAAGGCGCCGGTAACCACTACGCTCATGGGCATCGGCTCCTTCCCGGAAGACCACCGGGCATCCCTGGGCATGCTGGGCATGCACGGCACGGCTTATGCCAACTACGCCGTCAGTGAATGCGACCTCCTGATTTCTGTGGGGGCGCGGTTCGACGACCGGGTCACCGGGCGGGTGGATACCTTTGCCCCCCACGCCAAAATCATACATATTGACATCGACCCGGCGGAAATCGGGAAAATCGTCCGGGTGGACGTACCTATCGTTGGCGACACCAGGCAGGTCTTACAGGAATTAAATGAAAAGGTGGATACAAGGGATTCCGCCGACTGGCTGGACCGCATCGATGAGTGGAAGGCAAAGCACCCGTTAAAATACGAGAAAAAAGGCAAATTAAAACCCCAGTTCATCATTGAAGAGATTAACCGGGTGACAAAAGGCGAAGCCGTAATTGTCACCGAAGTAGGGCAAAACCAGATGTGGGCGGCCCAGTACTACACCTTCAAAAAGCCCCGCAGCTTTATTTCTTCAGGCGGTCTGGGCACCATGGGTTACGGTTTCCCGGCAGCCATCGGGGCCAAGGTGGGCCGGACAAAGGATATCGTCATCGATATCGCCGGTGACGGCAGCATCCAGATGAACATCCAGGAACTGGCCACCGCCGTGTTCTACAATATCCCGGTAATCGTGGCCATCCTCAACAACAGCCGGCTGGGCATGGTCCGGCAGTGGCAGACTATGTTCTATGACGAGCGTTACTCTTCAACGATAATCACGGGACCTGACTTTGTGCAACTGGCTGAAGCTTACGGAGCTTTGGGACTTAGGGTAACTAAAGCCGGGGAAGTGCAGCCGGCGCTGGAAAAGGCGCTGGCGGCCAACAAACCCGTACTGATTGACTTTGTTGTTGACCCGGAGGCGGATGTAATGCCCATGGTACCGCCGGGCGGGGCCATCAACAAGATGATGGGGGTGGATTAGATGCGGCATATACTTGCGGTGTTAGTAGAAAACAATCCGGGTGTGCTTACCCGGGTAGCCGGATTATTCAGCCGGCGGGGGTACAATATCGACAGCCTTACCGTAGGAGGGACGGAGAACCCGCAGATCTCCCGCATGACCATCGTCGTGGGTGGAGACGACACAGTTCTGGAGCAGGTAACCAAGCAGCTGCACAAATTAATTGATGTTATCAAGATCAATGACGTGACATCGGAACAGTATGTAGACCGGGAACTGGTGCTGATCAAAGTAGGCGCCGACCCGGCGGTGCGCGGGGAAATCATGCAGATTGTGGATATTTTCCGGGCCCGCATCGTCGATATCGGGCGCAAGACCCTGATGATCGAGTGCACCGGGGATGAAGGCAAGATAAATGCCGTTATTGAGTCCCTAAAGCCCTTTGGAATTAAGGAACTGGTCCGCACCGGTAAGATTGCCATGTTGAGAGGAAGCAAAATGACTTCTATAAATAATGGATCAAATAAGGAGGATGAATAACAGTGGTAAAAATGTATTATGACAATGACGCGGATTTGAATTTATTGCAGGGGAAAACCATTGCGGTAATCGGTTACGGCAGCCAGGGCCATGCCCAGGCCCAGAACCTCAAGGACAGCGGCCTTAAGGTCATCATCGGCCTGCGCCGGGACCTGCCGGACTGGGATAAGGCGGTGGCAGCCGGTTTTGAGGTGTTTGAAGTCAAAGAGGCGGCCGCCAAGGCGGATATTATCCAGATCCTTACGCCTGACCAGATTCAGGCTGCTATTTACAACAGTCAGATTGCTGAACATATGACCAAAGGTAAAGCCCTCTGCTTCTCCCACGGTTTCAATATTCACTTCGGGCAGATTGTACCGCCCGCAGATGTTGATGTATTCATGGTCGCACCCAAGAGCCCGGGCCATATGGTACGCCGCACATATCAGGAAGGCGCCGGCGTACCCGGTCTGATCGCTGTTCACCAGGACGCCACCGGCAAGGCCAAGGACATTGCCCTGGCTTATGCCAAGGGTGTCGGCTGCACCAGGGCCGGGGTATTTGAGACCACCTTTGCGGAAGAGACTGAAACCGACCTCTTTGGTGAGCAGGCCGTACTTTGCGGCGGCGTATCCGAACTGATCAAAGCAGGCTTCGATACCCTTGTGGAAGCCGGCTATGCCCCCGAAATGGCTTATTTCGAATGCCTGCATGAACTGAAACTCATCGTTGACCTTATTTACGAGGGCGGCTTAAGCTACATGCGCTACTCCATCAGTGACACTGCCGAATATGGCGACTACATGGTAGGCCGCCGGATCATCACCGAGGAGACCAGGGAAGAAATGCGCCAGGTGCTGGCCGAAATCCAGTCCGGCGAATTTGCCCGGGAATGGCTGCTGGAAAACATGGTCAACCGTCCGGTATTTAACGCTTACAGGAAACATGAAGCTGAGCATGACATCGAAGTAGTAGGCAAAAAGCTGCGGGCCATGATGCCCTGGCTCAAGCGGAAGTAGCAGTTGACTTATATGCTGTCGACACGGCACCTTAATAGTAATAAAAACTAACCTGCGCAAGACTTAGCAGGACTGTGAAGTGGAGCATTAGTCACCAGGGCTTATACCATCCCCCCGCAATCGGGTCAGTTTAGATTTTACGTTGAGAGGAGGTAACGGAATGCAGATGACAGCGGCGGAAGCACTGGTCAGGTGCCTGCAGGAACTGGGCGTGGATCTGGTCTTCGGCTATCCGGGCGGCAACATTTTACCTGTTTACGATGCCCTGTACGATGCCGGCATCAAACATGTACTGGTGCGCCACGAGCAGGGAGCGGTCCATGCCGCTGACGGCTATGCCCGGGTCACCGGGAAGGTAGGCGTCTGCCTGGCCACATCCGGGCCGGGGGCGACTAATCTGGTAACCGGCATCGCCAATGCCTATATGGATTCCGTGCCTCTGGTGGTTTTTACCGGCCAGGTGCCTACTACATGGTGGGGACAGATGCCTTCCAAGAGGTTGACATCACCGGGATTACCATCCCCATCACCAAACACAACTACCTGGTCAAAGAGGCCAAGAAATTGCCTGCCGTTATCAGGCAGGCTTTTCATATAGCTGCTACAGGCAGGCCGGGGCCGGTGCTGATTGATTTGCCGAAAAACGTCCTGTGCGAAAAAATTGCCTACCGGCATCCGGAACGGATAAAACTTATGGGCTACAAGCCTACATATAAAGGCCACCCTTCCCAGATAAAACAGGCGGCCAAAATGATCGAAGAAGCCGAGCGGCCGGTAATTTACGCGGGCGGTGGCGTAATTGCCTCCGGCGCGGCGGAAGAATTGCTGCAGCTGGCTGAAACCATCAATGCACCTGTAGTTAATACCCTTATGGGGCTGGGCGGTTTTCCCGGCGGCCACCCGCTGGGCCTGGGCATGCTGGGCCTGCACGGCTCCAAGTACGCCAACCTGGCGGTAACGGAATGTGACCTTTTGATTTCCCTGGGTGTGCGGTTTGATGACCGGGTAACCAGCGAATTTTCCACCTTTGCCCCGGAAGCCAAGATCATCCACATGGACATCGACCCGGCGGAGATCGGCAAAAACGTCCGGGTTAACCTGCCCATTGTCGGCGATGTCAAAACCATCCTGGCAGCGCTTATCCCTTTATTAGATAAAAAAGAACACGGGGCGTGGCTGGAACGGGTCAACACCTGGCGCCGGCAATATCCCCTGCGGTATGAAGCCGGCAGGGTCCTGCGCCCGCAGTTGGTTATCGAAACGCTAAAGGATATCGCCGGTGCAAACAGTGTCATCGTCACTGACGTCGGCCAGCACCAGATGTGGACGGCGCAGTATTATAATTTCCAAAAACCCCGCACCCTGGTTACTTCCGGAGGGCTGGGCACCATGGGCTTCGGCCTGCCTGCCGCCGTTGGGGCCAAACTGGGGGCGCCGGACAAGGACGTATTCCTGGTTACCGGGGACGGCAGCCTGCAGATGTGTATGCAGGAGTTTGCCACCGCTATGGAACAGGACCTGCCGCTGAAGATTATTCTTCTGAACAACCACCGGCTGGGCATGGTCCGCCAGATTCAGGAGTATTACTGCGGGAAGCGTTACATCGGGGTGGATTTTCAAAAGAACCCCGACTTTATTAAATTTGCCCAGGCTTACGATGCCACGGGGATCAGGGTGACCGGACCCGGTGAACTCAGGGCGGCCCTGGAACAGGCCAAAGCCGCCAAAGAACCGGTAATTGTTGACTGTGTCATTGCGCCGGAGGAAAACGTTTTGCCGATGGTCAAAGCGGGCCGGCCGATCTGTGAGGTATTCGACAGCACTGAAGCGAAATAGACGGCAGTGAAGCTAAACAGCAGTAGTACGGTAGAGAACAGGGGGTTCGAAGATGAACGACCGTATTAACATATTTGATACCACCCTGCGGGACGGCGAGCAGTCCCCCGGGGTGAGCCTCAACACCCAGGAAAAACTTGAAATCGCCCGCCAGTTATGTAAACTTGGCGTGGACATCATCGAGGCCGGTTTTCCCGTCGCTTCTCCCGGGGACTTTGAGGCCGTAAAGGCAGTAGCCGGGAGTGTCAAAGGAGTAACTGTAGCCGGTCTGGCCCGGGCATCCTTCAAGGATATTGACCGGGCCTGGGAGGCTGTGCAGCAGGCGGAACAACCCCGCATCCACACCTTTATTGCCACCTCTGACATCCACATGCAGCATAAGCTGAAAATGACCCGGCCCGAGGTGATTGAGGCGGCTATAGCGGCGGTAAAACACGCCAAAAAATACACCGCCGACGTGGAATTTTCCGCTGAAGACGCCTTCCGCAGTGAATTGGACTTTCTTTGCCAGGTGCTGGAGGCGGCCATCGCCGCCGGGGCCACCACCGTTAACATTCCGGATACCGTGGGTTACGCCACGCCCGGTGAGTTTGGCCAGTTTATCAAAGACATCAGGACCAGGGTCTCAAACATAGACAAGGCAATTATCAGCGTCCACTGCCACAACGACCTTGGCCTGGCCGTGGCCAATTCCCTGGCCGCGGTAGCCAACGGCGCACAGCAGGTGGAATGCACCGTTAACGGCATCGGTGAGCGGGCCGGTAACTCTTCCCTGGAGGAAGTGGTGATGGCCCTCTATACGAGGAAGGCCTTTTTTGACAAGGTCACGGGTATCAAGACCGAGGAGATCTACCGTACCAGCCGGCTGGTCAGCAACCTGACCGGCATGAAGGTCCAGCCCAACAAGGCGGTAGTAGGCAAGAACGCCTTTGCCCATGAGTCCGGCATCCACCAGGACGGCGTACTCAAGGAACGCAGCACTTATGAGATCATGAACCCGGCCCTGATCGGGCTCAATATAAACAACATCGTTCTGGGCAAGCATTCCGGCCGCCATGCTATCAAGGACCGGCTGGAGGAATTGGGCTTTCACCTTAGCGAGGATGAAATTGACAAGGCTTTTGTGAGGTTCAAGTCCCTGGCGGACAAGAAAAAGGAAGTCACAGATGAAGACCTGATTGCCATTGTCGATGAAGAGATCAAGCGTATACCGGAAACCTACACCCTTGAGTACCACCATATTTCCAGCGGTTCTTCGGTCATCCCCACTGCCACCGTACGGCTGGTCAGGGGCGATGAGAAGCTGGAGGAAGCCGCCTGCGGCGACGGACCGGTAGACGCCATTTACAAGGCCATGGACAAAATTACCGGCATCAGCGGCACCCTGCTGCTTTACAACCTGCACGCCGTAACCGGCGGCAAGGACGCGCTGGGCGAGGTGACCGTTAAAATTCAGCCAAACGGCAACAAGAAAAAGGTCTACCTGGGCCGCGGGGTCAGCACCGACGTCCTGGAGGCCAGCGCCAAAGCTTACCTGAACGCGGTGAACAAAGTGGTCTTCGACCGGCAGGCCGCCGGAAACGGTGCAGAGGAGCTGGCTGAGGATACCGGGATTTAATACAGCAATTTAATTCACGAGGTGATAACAATGGGCATGACTATTACGGAAAAAATCCTGGCCGCCCACGCCGGCAAAGACCGGGTGGAGCCGGGGGAACTGATCAATGCCAAAGTGGACGTGGTGCTCGGCAATGACATCACGGCACCGGTGGCAATCAAGGAATTTGAGAAAATCGGGGTGCCGGATGTTTTCGACAGGGAAAGGGTAGTCCTCATCCCGGACCATTTCACCCCTAACAAGGATATCAAGTCTGCCGAACAGGCCAAGATGCTCCGCGAGTTTGCCAAAAAGCACGGGCTGACCAATTACTATGAAGTCGGCCGGATGGGCATCGAGCACTGCCTGCTGCCTGAGCAGGGGATTGTCGGCCCCGGCGACGTGGTCATCGGCGCTGACTCCCACACCTGTACCTATGGCGCCCTGGGTGCTTTCTCCACCGGTGTAGGAAGTACAGACATGGCTGCTGCCATGGCTACCGGTGAAGTATGGTTCAGAGTGCCGGAGTCCATTAAATTTGTCTTCAATGGTGAAAAACTGAACAAATGGGTCAGCGGCAAAGACCTCATCCTTTATCTCATCGGCCAGATCGGCGTGGACGGCGCCCTATACCAGGCCATGGAGTTCACCGGCCCGGCCATCCGCAGCCTGTCTATGGACGGCCGCCTGACGATGGCCAATATGGCCATTGAAGCCGGCGGCAAGAACGGTATCGTGGCCCCGGACCAGATCACCATTGACTACGTGGAAGGGCGGACCAAGCGGCCTTACAAACTGTATGAAAGTGACCCGGATGCCAAGTATGCCGCGGTTTATGAATATGACGTGGCTGATATCGAACCCCAGGTGGCCTTCCCGCACCTGCCGGAAAACACCAAACCCATCAGTAAGGTGGGCGATGTAAAAATCGACCAGTCTGTTATCGGTTCCTGCACCAACGGCCGGATGGAAGACCTCCGGATAGCAGCCGAAGTGCTCAGGGGACATAAGGTACACCCGGATGTCCGGCTGATCATCTTCCCGGGCACCCAGGCCATTTACAAGCAGGCCATGAAAGAAGGTCTTTTTGATATCTTTATCGACGCCGGGGCGGCGGTCAGCACGCCGACCTGCGGACCCTGCCTGGGCGGCCATGCCGGCATCCTGGCCAAGGGTGAGCGGTCTATCGCCACCACCAACCGGAACTTTGTCGGCCGGATGGGCCACCCGGAGAGCGAAGTCTACCTCTCCAACCCGGCCATCGCCGCCGCATCGGCCATCCTGGGCCGCATCGGCAGCCCTGAGGAGGTGGAGTAAATGGAGATCAAGGGACGCATCTGGAAATTCGGGGCCGACGTGGACACTGACGCCATTATCCCGGCCCGTTACCTGAACACCTCCGACCCGGCCGAACTGGCCAAACACGTGATGGAGGACGCCGACCCGGCCTTTCCGCAAAAAGTAAAGCCCGGCGACATCATCGTGGCCGACAAGAACTTCGGCTGCGGCAGCTCCCGGGAACATGCCCCCATCGCCATTAAGGCCGCCGGGGTAGAGGCGGTCATCGCCAAGTCCTATGCGAGGATATTCTACCGCAACGCCTTTAACATCGGCCTGGCTATTTTTGAATCCCCGGAAGCGGTGGACGGCATCGAAGAAGGGGACGAAGTCAAAATAGACGTGGACCGCGGCGTCATCACCAACCTGACCAAGGGCACGGAATACAAGTCTACGGCCTTCCCGCCCTTCATGCAGGAACTGATCAACGCCGGCGGGCTGATTAACTACGTGCGGAAGAAGGTGCAAAAGAATGCATAGAATCGCAGTATTACCCGGTGACGGCATCGGGGTGGAGATTGTCCCCGAGGCCATCAAGGCCTTAAAGGCCGTCGGCCGGAAATATAACCACGAATTTCAGTTTACCGAAGCCCTTATCGGCGGGGCAGCCATCGATGCAGTGGGGGTACCCCTCCCCGAGGAGACTTTAAGCCTCTGCAAAAACAGTGATGCTATTTTACTGGGCGCCATCGGCGGCCCGAAGTGGGATAATATCCCGGTCCACCTGCGGCCCGAGGCCGGGGCCCTCTTGCCCCTCAGGAAGGCCCTGGGCCTGTATGCCAACCTGCGCCCGGCTGTTCTGCACGATGCCCTGATCGACGCATCTTCATTGAAAAAGGAAATAGTTGAGGGCATCGACATCATGGTCATCAGGGAACTCACCGGCGGCCTGTATTTCGGCGAGAAAAAACGGGAGCAGACTGCCAACGGTGAGCGGGCTATCGATACCCTGGCTTACACCACCGAGGAAATCGTGCGCATTGCCCGGCTGGGCTTTGAGACCGCCCGCAAGCGGTCAAAGCGCCTGTGTTCCGTGGACAAGGCCAACGTGCTGGAAAGCTCCCGGCTGTGGCGGGAGACGGTGAGTGAGCTGGCCAAAGAGTACCCGGATGTGGAACTGACCCATATGTATGTCGACAACTGCGCTATGCAGCTCGTGCGCTGGCCGAAGCAGTTTGACACCATTGTTACGGAGAACATGTTCGGTGATATCCTCACCGATCAGGCTTCCATGCTTACCGGGTCCATCGGCATGCTGCCTTCCGCCAGTTTAGGCGGAGAAGTAGGCCTTTATGAGCCGAGTCATGGCTCTGCGCCGGATATCGCCGGCCAGCAAAAAGCCAACCCCATGGCCACCATTCTGTCAGCAGCAATGCTGCTGCGGTATTCCTTCAACATGGAGCAGGAAGCTCAGGAAATCGAAAAAGCCGTAGTCAAAATCCTCAATGACGGCTACCGGACTCCCGACATCATGCAGGAGGGCGGTAAGCCGGTCAATACCGTGGAGATGGGCGACCTGATTGCGAAAGCGATTATTGAGTCATAACATTCGGCAACGCTGGGCAATGGGTTGAAAAAAAGGAGAAATATTAAAATGGCAGGAGTAACCCTTTACGATACTACCCTGCGGGACGGTACTCAGGGCGAGGGCGTGTCCCTGTCCGTGGATGATAAGCTGAAAGTTGCCGTTAAACTTGATAAAATGGGCATCCACTACGTGGAAGGCGGTTATCCCGGCTCAAATCCCAAGGACATGGAATTTTTCCGGCGGATTAAGGATTATCCCCTGGAACATACGAAGATTACCGCTTTCGGCAGCACCCGCCGGCCCGGCGTCAAAGTGGCGGAGGACAGCAACATGCAGTCCATCCTTGACACAGGGGTGCAGGTGGCCTGCATCTTCGGCAAAAGCTGGGATTTCCATGTCACCCATGCCCTGAAGACCACTTTGGACGAAAATCTCAAAATGATCAAAGAATCGGTGGCCTACCTCAAGTCCAAGGGGCTGGAGGTTATGTATGACGCCGAGCACTTCTTTGACGGGTACAAAAAGAATCCGCTCTATGCAATGGCTACGATATTTGCCGCTCAGGAAGCCGGGGCGGACATGATCTGCCTCTGTGACACCAATGGCGGCAGTATGCCCATGGAGGTGCAGGAAATCGTCACTGAGGTATGCGCCAGGGTAAATGTGCCGGTGGGCATCCACGCCCACAACGACTGTGACCTGGCGGTGGCTAATTCCCTCATTGCTGTAAAGGCCGGTGCGGTCCAGGTCCAAGGGACCATAAACGGCTACGGGGAGCGCTGCGGCAACGCCAACCTGTGCTCAGTTATTCCCAATCTGGCCCTTAAGATGGGTATCGAGTGCATCGACCGGGAACACCTCCCGGGACTGACCGAGCTTTCCCGCTATGTCAGCGAGCTGGCCAACATGCACCCCAATCCCCACCAGCCTTTTGTGGGCAACAGCGCTTTCGCCCACAAGGGCGGCATCCATGTCAGCGCCCTGCTTAAGAACCCGGAAACATACGAGCACATGCAGCCCGAACTGGTGGGCAACAACCGCCGGGTACTGGTGTCGGAACTGTCCGGCATGAGCAATATCATATACAAAGCAGAAGAACTGGACCTGGATGTGGACTTTGACCATACCAACCCGGAAACCAAGCAGGTGCTGGAACAAATCAAGCAGCTGGAGCACCGGGGGTTCCAGTTTGAAGGCGCCGAGGCTTCCTTTGAACTTTTGATCAGAAAAGCCTTCAACGGCTACCACGAACCTTTCCGGCTGGAGGCCCTGCGCATTATACTGGAGAAAAAGGAAGACAACGACCTGCATTCCGAAGCGGTGATCAAGCTCAGGGTGGGCGGCGAAATCGTCCATACGGCCGCGGAGGGGAACGGCCCCGTCAACGCCCTCGATAATGCCCTCAGGAAGGCGCTGGAGGGCTTTTACCCGGCTATCACGGATATGCACCTGGCCGATTACAAGGTACGGGTCTTAGACGGCAATGAAGGGACCGGGGCGCTGGTCCGGGTCCTTATCGAGACCCATGATAAACAAGATTCCTGGGGCACCGTCGGCGTCTCCGAAAACATTATCGAGGCCAGCTGGCAGGCCCTCGTGGACAGTATTGCCTACGGGCTGTTAAAACAGAAGAAAAGCACAGAGAAAAAGGAAGAATAAAACATAGAAAAGTGTTTTATATTTCAGTTGAACCAAACCCGTATCTAAGCGTATTCTTATAAAGCTTAGCTACCGGGTTTCTTTTTTTATATACGAGATGCGCATATTGTCCCAACCGCCGGCGGTCCGCCGCCATGTCCCTGCAGCCGAATAAAAACTACTTCTATAGTACCCGGCCGCCGAACGGTCCGAAAAGCGGCCTGAAATGACGGTCTGTCCGGCTTTAACGGCCGGCGGTCGGTTCCCCCGCCGTTAGAGTAAAGTTTTTAACCGTTTGACGGCACAATAGCGCAGTTCACGACGAAAGAATAGAATCATCCAAATAGTTATATTAGAATGAAATTGACGCCACATGGTGTCTAAATATCTATACACTTTTGATATAAAGCCCGGATTATAGGGGCTTTTCGATAGAGTCAATGCAATGTTTCCCTGAGCCGCCGGAGCCCCTGGCTGCATGTGCTGAACGGATTTATGAAGGGCTGCCGACTCGGGAAAAGACCTTCAGAGTCAATTTTTATTTTAGAAAGGGGGAGCGCCGAGCGGTTTTTAAAGGGCAAAAAAGGGCTAACTAGGGCTGTTGATTTGAAAAATCCCATTAACCGGAAGATTTTAATTAATAAGAAGGAGTGATTTTTTTGGAAAATCAAGCTTTGGAAAACCGGATTTTTTATCCCCCGGCTGACCTGGCGGCTAACGCCAACGCTCAGCCTGATATTTATGAAAGAGCCAAGGCCGACCGGCTGGGCTTCTGGGACGCCCAGGCCAAGGAACTGGTCGACTGGTTTGAGCCTTATGACAAAGTGCTTGATGACAGCGGACATCCTTTTTTTAAGTGGTTCGTTAACGGCAAACTAAACGTTTCCTATAACTGTGTAGACCGCCATGCCAAATCCGCCCGCCGGAACAAAGTAGCCATCATGTACGAGAGCGAAATCGGCAAAGTCGTACAGCTTACTTACGGCCAGCTGTACCGGGAAGTTAACAAGTTTGCCAATGTCCTGGCAAGCATCGGCGTTAAAAAAGGTGACCGGGTATGCCTGTATATGCCCATGATCCCTGAAGCCGCTGTTGCCATGCTGGCCTGCACCCGGGTCGGCGCTGCCCACTCTATTGTCTTCGGCGGTTTCAGCGCCGATTCCCTGCGCGACCGGATCAATGACGCCCAGGCCAAGGTAGTTATCACCGCCGACGGCAACTACCGCCGCGGCACTCCCTTCCCGCTGAAGAACAACGCTGACACTGCCCTGCAGGAGACCCCCTGCGTGGAAAAGGTTGTGGTTGTTAAGAACGCCGGCAACGATGTGGAAATGGTAGAAGGCCGGGACCTCTGGTACCATGACCTGATGGCCACCGCAGGCTCATACTATGAGCCCGAGAAAATGGACGCCGAGGATATGCTCTTTATCCTCTACACCTCCGGTTCAACCGGCAAGCCCAAGGGAGTTGTGCATACCACCGGCGGATACCTTGTTGGTACCCAGTGCACCTTAAAGTATGTATTTGACATCAAGGAAGATGATGTATACTGGTGCACCGCCGATATCGGCTGGATCACCGGCCACAGCTATGTAATTTACGGCCCGCTGGGCCTGGGCGCCACCACCTTCCTGTATGACGGTACCCTTGACTATCCTGAGAAAGACAGGATGTGGGATATGGCCGAAAGATACGGTGTCACCAAGTTTTACACCGCTCCTACCGCCATCCGGACCTACATGAAGTGGGGCACCGAGTATCCGAAAAAGCATGACCTGTCAGCCATCAAGATCCTCGGTTCTGTGGGCGAGCCCATCAACCCGGAAGCCTGGATGTGGTACTATGAGAATATCGGCGGCGGCCGCTGCCCCATCATGGATACCTGGTGGCAGACCGAGACCGGCATGTTTATGTGCACCCCGCTGCCGGGCATTACCCCGCTTAAGCCGGGTACCGCCACCAACCCCTTCCCGGGTGTGGAACTGGATATCATTGATGAAAACGGCAACTCTGCCGATGTTGGCTACCTGGTAGTCAAGTCCGCATGGCCGGCCATGCTGCGGACCATCTACGGTGACCCCGACCGCTACGTCGACCAGTACTGGAAGCGTTTTGGCAAGTACTACTTCGCCGGCGACGGCGCAAAACGGGACGAAATGGGTTACATCTGGGTAACCGGCCGGGTTGACGATGTCCTGAACGTTTCCGGCCACCGGCTCGGTACCGCCGAAGTGGAAAGCGCCCTGGTAGAGTGCCCGGAAGTGGCCGAAGCCGCGGTTATCGGCAAGAAACACGATGTTAAGGGTGAAGCGGTCTGCGCCTTCGTAATCTTAAAGGACGGCTTCGAGGGAAGCCCGGAACTTGTTGACAAGCTGAAGAAGCATGTCGGGGTGAAGATCGGCCCCATCGCCCGTCCGGATGACATCATCTTTACCGCCGGCCTGCCCAAGACCCGGTCCGGCAAGATTATGCGCCGCCTTTTGAGGGACATTGCTGAAGGCCGCGCCATCGGTGACGTTACCACCCTGGCCGATCCCGGCGCTATGCAGGAGATTGCCTCCAAGTACGGCAGCAAAGAAGAGTAGGTTAAGCGGGGTATCATAATCCCTTTAACGGACGGAAAGGGGAAACCTTGGCCGGAGTCCAGTTGGACCGGTGCCATTGTTTCCCCTTTCAAATAACTAACGGGCTTCCTTCTGAAAAGTCCCTTTGGTGGCGAAATTGACCCAGTCCACAAAAGAAATGCCGGACTTGGCGAAAAACTCCACCTCTTTGGCTT
>JBMOPI010000020.1:0-15608 GCA_049324975.1 Bacillota bacterium | reverse complement strand
TCGCACCATGGGACAAGGGTTTGCCTGCCATCACACAGGCGTCGTTGATCAGGAACCTGGTGGGGAAGTTGTCCGTACCGTCCACGACAATGTCATAGTCTTTGATGACATCCAT
This sequence comes from Bacillota bacterium, assembly GCA_049324975.1. Taxonomy (GTDB): domain Bacteria; phylum Bacillota; class Thermincolia; order Thermincolales; family CAZWUW01; genus JBMOPI01. The sequence goes on along the minus strand of JBMOPI010000020.1, from coordinate 15,493 downwards.
TATATTGGCCGACGTGAGCCGGAAATCATAAGTGACAATTTCCACGTTGGGATTCAGTGCTGATAATTTTTCTTTGGCCGATTCCACCTTTGGGCGCCCGATATCAGGGGTGGCGTGGACAATCTGGCGCTGCAGGTTGCTTAAATCCACCACATCGTCATCCACCAGACCCAGGGTACCTACTCCGGCCGCCGCCAGGTACCAGGCTACCGGTGAACCCAGGCCGCCGGTGCCGATGACCAGAACTTTGCCGTTGGAAATTTTGGTCTGGCCCGTGCCGCCCACTTCAGGCAACAGTATATGCCGGCTGTATCGTTTGATATGTTCTTCGGAGGTCAGGTCAAACATTATTCTTTCCACCTTTCTAACGCCTTGAGGACCGCGGCGGTTACCACCGAAACTCCGACCGGCAGGGCTTGCTCGTCAATCGTAAATTTCGGGTGGTGCCAGGGAAAAACTTCCCCTGACCCCGGCCTGGCCCCTAAGAAAAAGTAAGCGCCAGGGACTTTTTCGGCAAAACAGGCAAAATCCTCGCTGCCCATGGAAGGCGCCGTAAAGTGCATCACTTTGTTGGGCCCCAACACTTCCTGCGCAGTTTCCGTCACAACCTTCAACAATTCAGCATTGTTTACCAGCGCCGGATAACCAAATCTGTAATCAAGCTCATAAGCCGCCCCGTAAGCCCCGGTTACACCATCAAGGATTTTGCGCATCATACCTGGCATCCGCTGCTGCAGGTTTGGGTTTAATGTCCGCACCGTACCCAGCAGCTGTACCTCTTCAGCCAGCACATTAAAAGTAGTCCCGCCATGGATGGAACAAACCGACAGTACCACCGGTTCCGTGGGATTGACCTGTCGGCTGGCAACAGCCTGTAAGGCCTGTACCGCCTGGGCCGCCACCAATATGGCATCCACCGCCTGGTGAGGGTTGGCGGCATGGCCGCCTTTTCCCTTTATGGTAATACTGAATTCGTCCGCGGCAGCCATAATGGCGCCGTCCTTAACCCCGATAAACCCCACCGGCAGGTAAGGATTGACATGATAACCGATAATCCCGTCAACCACGGGGTTTTCCAGCACCCCAGCCGCAATCATCGGCTCTGCGCCCCCTGGCGGCTGTTCTTCACAGGGCTGAAAGATAAATTTTACATTGCCCCTGATTTTATCCTTTAACCCGGCCAGGACAGCCGCACAGCCCAGGGCCACACTCATATGGGCGTCATGGCCGCAGGCATGCATAACACCGTCCCGTTGGGATTTATACTCTACCTCACTCAGTTCCTGCACCGGCAGGGCATCCATGTCGGCCCGTACGGCGATAGTCCTGCCGGACGGCGTTCCGTCACTGCCGGACCCGCCCAAACCACCGCGTAAAAGGCCTACAACACCGGTGCCGGCTACGCCCTCCTGTACTTCCAGGCCGTGTTCCCGGAGAAAATCCGTCACCAGCGCGGCCGTCTCCTTTTCATTAAAACCAAGTTCCGGACGGCGGTGCAGCTGCCGGCGGATTTCCACCAGCCTGGGACTTAGTTCTTCAGCTTTTTTTCGGACCTCGTCTAACACGCCAATCCCTCATTTCCCGGTCACCATAAATTGACACCCTTTTTCCTAAGGTCAAAGCGAAAATATGACCACATGCTGAGATACCTTTCACCTGTATCCGGCAGGATGGTCACCACCCGCTTGCCTGGACCCAGTTCCCGGGCCACCTGAAGGGCGGCGAAGGCAGCGGCGCCGGCTGAAATCCCCACCAGCAGCCCTTCTTCTCTGGCTAACCGGAGGGAAGTCAGAAAGGCATCTTCATCAGATACGGTAAATATCCGGTCCAGCACCTGCCGGTTCAAAACCTGCGGTATAAAACCGGCGCCGATACCCTGGATTTTGTGCGGGCCCGCCGTTCCCCCGGAAAGTACGGCGGAAGCGGCAGGTTCTACTCCTATGATTTTAACATGCGGCAGTTCCCCTTTCAACACTTCCCCAACCCCGGTAATGGTCCCGCCTGTCCCGATACCAGCCACAAAAGCGTCTATCCTGCCACCGGCCTGGTTAAGTATTTCCCGGGCTGTTGTCTGCCGGTGGACCTCCGGGTTGGCCGGGTTTGCGAACTGCCGCGGGGCATAATAACCAGGGTTCTGCTGCAGGATTTCCTCCGTTTTCCGGATCGAACCGTCCATGCCGTCCACGCCGGGAGTCAGCAGGAGCACGGCGCCATAGGCCTTAAGGATATTCTGGCGTTCCTGGCTCATGGTATCCGGCATCACCAAAATCAGTTTGTACCCTTTGGCTGCCGCCACCAGCGCCAGGCCGATGCCGGTATTGCCGCTGGTCGCTTCCACAATAGTGCCGCCCGGCTTCAACAACCCCTGCTGCTCCGCAGTTTCGACCATATGCAAAGCGATCCGGTCCTTGACACTGCCGCCCGGATTGTAAAATTCCAGTTTGGCCAGCACTTCGGCATGGCCGGGACCGGTCAAGTTTTCCAACCGCACCAGCGGGGTATTGCCGATAAGCTCAATTACAGAAGCAGCGCTCTTCATTGGCGTTAACGGCCTCCGCCCATAAATAACAATACGTCGACAGCATCGCCCGCCTTCAGGGCCAGTGTGCCGAACTCCTCTTTTTTCAGGATTTTTCCGTTCAGACTGACTGTTACAATATCCGGGTTGAGCTCCAGCCCCTGCAGGAGTTCGGTAATGGTTTTGGCTCCCTCCAGGGTTTCCTTCTCACCATTTAAAATAATTTCCATCCCTGTTCACGCCCCCTTTTCAATCAGCAATCTGTATTTATCGTCCAGCCGGGCTACTTCAAGGATCCTGTGGCCTTCCCCCTTAACACTCCTGGGCACGTTCTCGATAGGTTCCCCGTCTTTTAATATCACTTCCAGCACCTCGCCTGGGGCCAGTTCTTCCAGTTTTAGCTTGGTTTTGACAAAGGTGATAGGGCAGACGTCCTGCGTAATATCCAGGGTAGCTTTTACCTGCGGTGCGCTCATACCTGTTCCTCCTCCATCCCGGCCTTGAATTTTTCCGGGCCAATCCGCCTGATAGTGTTGGCGATGCGCTCTCCCTGCTGCCAGTGGCGTTCAAACACCTTTAAAATCCTTTCCACGGTGGGGATAACTTCAGCATCGCCGACGAATTCCGCCACCTTCAGCCCCAGGGCCGGGAACCGGCCGATTTTCCCGCCGGCGTAAACGTCATATCCCCGGCGCTGTTCCTCCCAAGCGTCCACCGGACAGGATGCGATGCAGTTCCCTTCAAAAATGCATTTCGAGCGGTCAAAAACCGGCTTTTCCCCGTCCATGGTGATGGCTTTGCCGGGGCATACCCTGGCACAGAGCCCGCAGCCCATGCATTTGTCCTCATTAAGGAACGGTTCAACCACCCCGACAAAACCGATGTCGTTTTCCTGGGGTTTGGCACAAGAGTTGGGACAGCCGGCGACGGCGATTTTGGTTTTCATCGGCACCTCCCGGCCAAAAAAGGCTTCGTCCAGGTGGCCGGCCATCTGGCGGGAATTCATCAGCCCGAACTGACAGATTTCGTTGCCCGGGCAGGCCACCACGGTCCTGATGCGGGGCCCGCAGGTGCCGGTGATTAAACCGGCCGCCAGTATTTCCTGCCGCATCTCATCAAATTGGGAAACATGCACCCAGGGGATTTCCGCCCCCTGACGGGTAGTAAAATGGACGTAGCCCCGGCCGTATTTTTCAGCCAGTTCAGCCACTTTGCGCAGCTGCTCAGCAGTCATGTTCCCGCCCCGGGTACGCAGCCGCATGATGAAAAGGTCTTTTTGCTTCTGGCGCAAAAACCCCCCTTTTTTCAGTTCATTGTAGTCAATACTCATTATGTACACCCCCAGCCTAATTCCTACTATACCCATCGGAATATGTATGATAATATAAATTTAACAAACCGGGCCTCCCTTGTCAAGTATTACGGGAAATTTTATTTTTCACCTGAAGGGGTTGGTGTTAAATCCTCATGACGGTGCTACGTTTCGCAGTCCTGCTAACACTTCGCTATAGAGAGTCTTAGCGGCGTAATGCGCCGGTTAGACTCTCTTATACAGCGCATGCTTAAAAGGTCAATCAAGCGCTGTGAATATCATTCGGATTTAACACCAACCCCTTCTACTAAAAATAAAATAGCCCCTTCGTTAGAAGGGGCCGGGTTCGTAATATTATTCATTTTCCTGTCTTACTACTGCCACGGCGCCTTCCACGGCGCCCTGGCGGACAATCGGGGTAATGTCGATGGTGTTTAACTTGTCCCTGATTTCCAGGCGCAATCCCAGAATCGGTTCGCCGGTTTTTAGCACATGGTCCATGCCCAGACCGGGGAAAACTTCCGAAACGTGCAAGCCCTCATAAGAATACTCCCTAAAATTCCACATCCGCTTAAGAGAACGGTTGATCTGGGTAATTACCCCTTCCCCGTCCACGACCAGCAGTCCATGATATGTAGAATCAAAGATTGTTTCCAGTCCTTCGACAGCTTTCTTGTAATTGTCAAGAAAGGCAAAAGCCAGGTCGGTCCTGGTCAGCCAACCCACCATTACCCCGTTTTCATTCACCACCGGCAGCCGGCCGACGGGAATATTGAGCGCTTCTTCCACCGGCATGGTTTCACCGATGGTGATAATGTTTTTGTTCATCAGTTTTTCCACCGGTGTGTCCAACGGTTTTCCGAAGGCTTTCAGCAAGTGGGTCTTGGTAAAAACCCCGACGATTTTTCCGTTGTCATCCACCACCGGCGCCCCGTCGATTACCCGGTCGACAAAGAGCCTGGCGACATCCTGAATGGTGTCACTTTTCTTAAGTTTGAGCACACCTCTGGACATGACATCTTTGACCAGTACCCGCATGTTACTTATCCTCCAAAATATTAAGTATGACGTTTGTGAAAACGTCTACTAATATAGTACAACAATTTTTTAAAATTGTCTTTAAAAAAATTTAGATGCCGCTGCCCATATTATAATCCGCGGCGGCAGAGACACCCTCCTGCAGATTATAGTCATAATCCAGTTCCTCTTTTACGACTTTTTCAATCTCTTCCCTCAGCGACAGCATAATCTCGTTCTGGAGGTAAACGAGATTGGGGTCTCCTTCCAACCTGGGACGGACATACTTTACCGCATACTCATTCTTGATCCTGCCGGGCCGGGCGGAAAGCAGGTAAATCCGGTCCGCCAGGCAAACCGCCTCAGCCACGTTGTGGGTTACAAAGATCACCGTTTTCCGGGTCTGGGCCTGGATCTCCTGCAGTTCTTTATGCAGCAGGCCCCTGGTCTGGGCGTCCAGCGCAGCAAAGGGCTCGTCCATCAGCAGTATTTTGGGGTCCATGGCCAGCGCCCGGGCGATAGCCACCCGCTGCCGCATGCCGCCGGATAATTCGTGGGGGTAAGCATTGATAAAACGTTTTAAATGAACCATTTGTAAGTATTTCAAGGCTATGGGCCGCCGCTGCGTTTTTGGCACACCGGTCATTTTCAGGGCGAATTCCACATTACCTGCTACTGTTAACCAGGGAAACAGGGCAGCGTCCTGAAAAACCACCCCCCGGTCCGGGCCGGCGCCGGTTACCGGGCTGCCGTTGACCATAACCGTCCCGCCGTCCGCCAACTCCAGGCCGGCGATAATGTTGAGCAGGGTTGACTTGCCGCAGCCGGACGGGCCCAAAAAACAAACAAATTCCCCTTCTTCTATCGTCAGGTTTACATTTTCCAGAGCCCGTACCCTGTTCTTCCCTTTTTCACCAAAGTCTTTGCTTACATTATCAACCATAACCCGCATTTAACTCACCACCTTTATTTACCCGCCGGCCAAACCCGGCCGCTACTTTTTACGCATCCCCTCAATAAGCACCTGCGCCACTTCCGGCCGGGTGAACTCCGGCGGCGGCACCTCACCGTTGGTAAGCATCTCCCTTACCCTGGTGCCGCTTAAGGTCAGGTGGTCTTCCGCGCCGTGGGGGCAGGTTTTCCAGGAGGCCATATTGCCGCAGGCTTTGCAGTAGAAGGTATGCTCAAAGAACAGCGGGGTAATTTCGAGTTCACAGGGTTCAAATTCATCAAAAATCAACTGCGCGTCATAGGTGCCGTAATAGTTCCCTACTCCTGCATGGTCGCGCCCGACAATAAAATGGGTGCAGCCGTAATTTTTCCGGGCGATGGCGTGGAATATCGCTTCCCGCGGGCCGGCGTAACGCATGGCCGCAGGGAAAACGGCCAGTTGGGTACGCTGAACCGGATAATATTTATCCAAAATGGCCAGGTAACTTTTCATCCTTACTTCCGCGGAGATATCGTCACCCTTGGTTTCTCCCACCAGCGGGTTTAAGAACAGGCCGTCCACAATTTCCATAGCGCACTTCTGTAAATACTCATGGGCCCGGTGAATGGGGTTCCTGGTCTGGAAACCGACCACCCGCTTCCAGCCTTTTTCGGCAAAAATCCGCCGGGTGTCCGCCGGGTCGAAACTATACTCCGGAAAGGCCTGGGGGGTACGGTTAAGAAGCCGGATTTCCCCGCCCAGCAGCACGTCTCCCTGGTCTAAAAGCCGTTTTACGCCGGGGTGGGCCGGGTCATCGGTGCGGTATACCTTTTCAGCTTCCCTTGCCTTGTCATATGTATATTTTTCAGCCAGTTTCAACAGGCCCAGGATATTCCCCTCTCCATCGGTCAGGGTAATTTCTTCACCGGTTTCATAAGTTCCGGCCTCACCGGCGGGAACGGACAAAGTGATGGGCAGGCTCCAGACCAGGCCGTTGGCCAGCCGCATTTCTTCCACTACCCGCTCATAGTCCGCCTTGACCATAAATCCTTCCAGGGGGCTTAAGGCGCCGACGGCAATCATCTCAAAATCTGATATTTCCCAGGGCTTAAGCGCTATCTTTTTCAGGCCTCTGGCCTTTTCCAGCGCCCGCTCCCGCTCTTCCCCGGTGAGCACCTTGTTGACAAGCTTGCCCCCGTGGGGCTTAATAGTTTCTTTCATGTTAATTCACTCCTCCAAAATTATTCACTATCCATTTCCGACTTTTCCTATTGGAATTTGTGTTTTTATGAATCAATATTACCAAAGGAGCTTTTATTTGTCAATCGCTTTTTGAACTGTAATAAGCTTTTGCATAACTTCCTTTAATTGTTCTAAACAAAAAACAGGCACCGCTGCCTGTTTTTTTATCCTATGCCAGATTCTCAACCACCATGGCGATGCCCTGGCCGCCGCCAATACATAAAGTGGCCAGCCCATACCTGCCCTGGCGGCGCTTTAATTCATGGACCAGGGTAGTCAAAACCTTGGCGCCGCTGGCGCCGATAGGATGCCCCAGGGCGATGGCCCCGCCGTTGACATTCACTTTTTCTTCAGGCAGGTCAAGCTCCCTGATAACCGCAATGGCCTGAGAGGCAAAGGCTTCGTTTGCTTCTATCAAATCGATGTCCGCTGTCGTTATCCCGGCCTTACGCACTGCCTCACGGGATGCCGGCACCGGCCCGATGCCCATAATGGTCGGGTCCACCCCGGCGGCCGCATGGGACTTGATGGCGGCCAATGGTTTTAGGCCCAGCTCCCGCGCCTTTTCCAGGCTCATCACCACGCAGGCGGCCGCCCCGTCGTTGATGCCCGAGGCATTGCCCGCCGTTACCGTGCCGTCAGGTTTGAAGGCCGGCCTTAAAGCACCTAATTGTTCTAGCGTCGTGTCCGGCCGCGGGAACTCGTCGTTTTCAAACATCAACAGCCCTTTTTTGGTCTTGACCGGCACCGGTACAATCTCCTCTTTGAATTTACCGGTATTGATGGCTTCCTGCGCCTTCCGCTGGCTATCCAAGGCAAACCGGTCCTGTTCTTCCCTGCTGATCTTGTAGTATTCGGCAAGGTTTTCCGCGGTTACACCCATATGGATGTCCTTCAGGTTGCACCATAACCCATCATGGATCATGGCGTCCACCAGGGTATCATTGCCGATCCTGTACCCGGACCGGGCTTTTTTCAGGATGAAGGGGGCCTGGCTCATATTTTCCATGCCGCCGGCCACGATTATGTCAGCATCACCGTTGCTGATTATCTGGGAGGCCACAGCAACGGACTTGAGGCCCGAGCCGCATAAATGGTTGAGGGTCCAGCCGGTAACCTCATAGGGCAGCCCGGCCCGTACCAGGGCCTGGCGCGCTGTATTCTGGCCCAGTCCGGCTTGCAGCACATGCCCCATGATCACCTCATTAACCTGTTTTTTTTCAATTCCGGCTTCTTTAATAGCCGTTTCTATTACCAGGGCCCCCAGCTGTACCGCCGGCACTTCGCTCAAAGTCCCGTGAAAATTGCCCACCGGTGTCCGTACTGCACTTACGATAACTGCTTCCCGCATGAATTACCAATCCATCCTTTCCATCCTGTCACAACTTTTAGTCTTGTCTGTCATATTGACGTCCTTCCAGCCATGTCCGGACCTTCTGCCAGGTTACTTTTTGCGCCTGGCGGCCGATGACCAGTGAAACGTGGCCCGCCGGCACGGAAACATGCTCATAATCGCTGCTGGCTGTGCATTCCTTAAGGGCCATGGACTGACCCTCAGGCACAATATGGTCCCTGGACGCAGTCAGGTTAAGGACCGGGCACTTTATCCGGGACAGGTCCACCCGCTGGCCGCGCAGGTAAAGCTCGCCTTTAACCAGCCTGTTGCGCTGGTAAAACTCCTTGATCCACTGCCGGAAGGCTTCGCCCGGGAAGGGTACCCCGTCATTCACCCATTTATTGAGGACCTTCCAGTTCTCAACAAAGCTGCTGTCCCACATCCGCTCCCACAGATTGGTATAAGCGCCGTAAAAATTGGAAACCGGCTTCAGCATTTTATTGCCAAGGTCGATGGCATCGGCCGGTATATTGCCCATCACATCAACCATTTTGTCAACGTTAAAATACTTCTCGTCAAGCCACTTGGAAAACAGACCGGCGTCGCTGAAATCAATAGGCGCCGCCAGGAAAACCATATTTTTGACCGGGGCCGTCGGGTGCACCCCGGCGTACATGGCGGTAAAGGTACCGCCCATACAGTAACCGATCAGTGTCAGCTGTTCCGCCCGGGCGGTTTTTAGAACCCTGGCCACCGCATCAGGCATATAATCCAGCACATAGGTGTCATAGGTATTGCCTTTATCCTCGGGTCCGGCGGTCCCCCAGTCCAGCATATAAACATCGAACCCGTGGCTGACCAGGAATTCCACCAGGCTGTTGCCTGGACAAAGATCCAGGATATAAGGCTTGTTGATCAGGGCATAGACCATCAGCACCGGCACCGGGTGGAGGGTGTCTTTTTGGGGCACAAATCTGTATAGTTTGGCTTTGTTTCTGGTCCAGACCACTTCTTTTGGCGTCAGCCCCACTGCCGGCTCCGGGTCTTGATACATTAACTCCGCCAGTTTTTTTTGCCGCTCAAAATTTTTTCCGGCTTCCTGAAACCACTTTTCCACCAGTTCCTGAAAATTTGCTGTTACGGTCATAATTTACGCGCCCTCTCCCCTGAACAGCTGTTCAATGTCCCCAAGCTTTTTTTCCAGGCTGTCAATCTTTTGTTCCAGGTTAATAATTTGCAGCGATAACCGGACAATATCCTGCTCCTTGGGCAGCTGCAAAGCCTCGCAGTAACCCTCCGCAGACTTTTTCAGCGCCTGCAAAAAATTCAGGTAAACATTGATCTGCTGGCCCATAGCGCTGGCAAAAGAGTCCGAAGCCATGGCCTGTTCCACCATCTTGGCCCACGCTTCTTCGTTCATTTCGCAATACTGTTTGTAAAATGCAAAGGGGTCGGGTCCGTTTTGTTTGGTCATTTTAAACCTCCGGATCTTTAAAAAGGCTTCGCTGGCGCGAAGCGCCGAGTTAGCCTTTTTTATACCGCAGGCGCGTTATACTTTCTTATGGTGCAAGGGTGAGGGGCGGCAGGCGCCTGCACTGCCGCCGCCCTCCAAATTTCTAGCGGTTTTCGAGCTTTGCCGCCAAATCATCCAGTCTCTTTTTCATATCGTCAAGCTGGGACTGCGTGACCGAGTTAAATGAAGCAAAAGTCGCCTGCACGCCTTCCCGGATCATCTTTAACAGCTGTTCCTGGTTCTGCCTGACCTGCCTGACCATTTCCTCCATTATCCGTTTGCCTTCATCTTTAGTCAGTCTATGCTGCTCAATCATTTTGACGGCAAGGTTTTCTGCCTGCTCCTGGCTCCAGGACAGGGTGCCCAGGGTAGCCATCCAGTAATTCATAAAATCAGGCATGGCGCTCCCATTCTTCCCAAACTGATCAAACTGTCCATTTTGTTCACTCATTAAAAAATTCCCCCTAATTTTTTATTGATAACGGTCTGTAAAACTTAGTTCCCCTGAAGGCCCGCTGATCACTCCCTTCGCAACACGGTTTTGGACTCTTTTGGAAAAAACACTACGTGAACATCTTATTGCGGATGTAAGAAAAAATGCCTGTCAATTTAAAAAAGTTTTTTTCAAAAAAATCCAGCCATAATTTAACAAAGCCCGTAATAGATATAGTCATACAACTTTGCACAAGGAGGCTTTTTTACATGAGACTGGAAAACAAAGTAGCAGTAATCACCGGCGGGGCCGCAGGCATAGGCAGGGAAACCGCCCTGCTGTTTGCCCGGGAAGGGGCGCAGGTGGCAGTATGTGACTTCGATGAGGCGGCCGGCCGGGCAACCCTGAAAGAAGTGCAGGCCCAAAGCCCCGGAAGCAGCTTCTTCAAAGTGGATGTGGCTGACAGGACACAGGTCCGGGAGAGGATCAATGCGGTGGCGGAAAAATACGGCCGGATTGATGTTCTGGTTAACAATGCCGGCATTACCCGCGATGCCCTGCTGAAAAAAATGACAGAAGAGCAGTGGGACCAGGTGGTAGCCGTCAACTTGAAGGGTGTTTTCAACTGCACCCAGGCGGTGGCTGAAATTATGCTGCAGCAGGGCAGCGGAAAAATCGTTAACACCACCTCTGTTGTCGGCCTGTACGGTAACGTGGGCCAGACCAACTACGCCGCCACCAAGGCCGGTGTAATCGGCATGACCAAAAGCTGGGCCAAGGAACTGGGCAGCCGGGGGATAAATGTCAACGCGGTGGCGCCGGGTTTTATCGTCACTGAAATGACGGCAAAGGTGCCGGATAAATTTTTAACCCTGGTAAAAGAAAAAACGCCCCTCGGGCGTCTGGGTAAACCTGTGGATATCGCCAACGCTTACCTCTTCCTGGCTTCGGAGGAAGCAAGTTATATCAACGGCGCCATCCTGAGCGTTGACGGGGGACTGGTGTTGTAAAAATCTATAATTTTTCTATTTCCGCAAATACTAACAGCGGAGGTAGAGTCTTATGGCCAACACCAAACCCCCGAAAAAAAAGGTGAAAAAAAGAAAACCCGCCACCCCGCGCGACCTGATGAAAATAGAGATCGCCGCCGAGCTGGGGTTGCTCTATAAATTACAGCATGAAGGCTGGGGAGGCTTAAGCGCTGCCGAAACCGGCAAAATCGGCGGCCTGCTGGGCAAAAAAATAAACCAGGAAAAACATAAGCCGCTGTAAGCACCACAGCGGCTTCTTTAACACAAACTTTATTTTACCAGTTCACCGGTCCAGACCATCAGTCCGTCACTGAGGTTATAAACCTCCGGATAACCCAACTGGACCAAATATTCCGCAACCTGGGGACTCCTTGAACCCGAGGCGCAAACGATAACAACTTTTTTATCCCTGGGCCGTAAGCAATGATGAATACAACAAGTACGGTTGACACCCACAGGATAATCCTGTTGAGCCGTCTCTTGTTCTTCCGGGCCATCCAATGGGAAATAACCAGCAGAACCACTGTCACGGCCATAAAAATGTCACTGTATTTTGAGAAGGCGCCGACCGCCGCAAACCCCACACCACTTAACCCGAGTGATGCAAACACCAGCGGGCCGAGTCAGGCGATACAGGCAAAAAATGCAGAGATAACCGAACCTATGCTGGCAAGCTTATCTTTCAAAATCTCAACTCCCCACATAGAATAAAGTACAACCTAAACCATTATGATGGCTTTGTTCGGACAGTAAGGGATGCATTTCCGGCAACCCTGACAATAGGCATTCACAAAATATGGCTCGTCATTGTCTTCCCGTTCTATGGCCTGGGCCGGGCACGCCTTTTTAGCCGGGCAGAACGGGGACCTGTCACATTTCTCCGGATCTATTACTGCTCTTTGGTCTGCCATTATATCCCCTCCACTGACAATATACCCCTGATGGGTATCACGTTTATATTCTAATCTTTTATTGATCCGGTGTCAACCGGAAAATTGTATAAGTGTAAATTGCACATGTAGCCAGGTATGTAAAAAGCCGCTGTCGTTTAAACAGCGGCTTTACTAAATTATTTCTTGTCATTGATCATCTCTTTATAATAATTGGCAATGTTATCCTGAAACTTCTGCATACAGTCTTTACAAATACACCAGCAGGCTTTTTCCGTTTTGTTCTCGTCGTTCAGGATCATGGTGCAGGTCAAGTCGGCAGGCACCTCTTTTCCGCACAACTCACAGTTTGCACATTTAAATTCGGACACAACTTCTCCCCCTTTCTCTGTAACGTCAAAACCCTATATTTTTTATTATATTATTATTTATACCCAAATACCAGTACTAAATGCCTTTGACAACACCTGCGCAGCGGGGGCACAGGGCCGGGTGGTCAATATCGGCGCCCACGCCCTCGTCATAAATCCAGCACCGCTCGCATTTCACGCCCGGGGCCTGGCTGACCGCCACTTTAAGCCCCGGAGTGTCCGGGGCACTTACAGCGTTGTCCGGCGCCGCCTGTTCCGGTCCGTATAAATTCACTTTGGAAACAATGAAAATGATGGCCAGCTGGTCAGTCAGCGGTTTTAAAAATTCATACAGGGCGGCATCGGCATAAATCCCTACCGCCGCATCCAGCGAATGGCCGATGGCCTTCTCCTTCCGGGCGCCTTCCAGGACCCGGGCCACCTCTTCCCGTACCTTAATGATCCGCTCCCATTTTTCCTCCAGGGCGGCGTCAAGGTAAGATTCTTTCACCTCAGGCATATCCGTCATCTGGACACTGGCGGGAGAACCGCCTGTTTTCGGCAGGTAGCGCCAGATTTCCTCCGAGGTGAAGGCCAGCACCGGCGTTAAGAGCCTGACCAGGGCCTGGATAATTTCATACATGACCGTCTGGGCCGCCCGGCGTTCCGCGGAATCGGGCCGGGAGGTATAGAGCCGGTCCTTGATGATATCCAGATAAAAAGCGCTCATATCCACGGCACAGAAATTATGCACGGCATGGTAAACAATATGGAATTCAAAGTCCCGGTAAGCGTCGGTAACCCGTTTAATCAGCTTGTGCAGTTTCAACAGGGCCAGCCGGTCCAGTTCACTCAGTTTTTCATAAGGGACACTGTCTTTGGCCGGATCAAAATCATACAGGTTGCCCAGCATATACCGGCAGGTATTCCTGATTTTCCGGTATGCCTCGGACATCTGCTTTAATATATTCGGCGAGCAGGCCACATCTGACCGGTAATCGGTAGACGATACCCACAGTCGCAGGATATCGGCGCCCATCTGCTTAATTACGTCCAACGGGTCAGTAACGTTGCCCAGGGACTTGGACTGTTTGCGCCCCTGTTCATCCACTACGAAACCGTGGGTCAGCACCGCCTTATACGGGGCCTGGCCGGTAGTAGCGACAGAAGTGCACAGCGAAGAGTTGAACCATCCCCGGTGCTGGTCGCTGCCTTCCAGGTAGAGATCGGCAGGCCATCTTAAGTCAGGCCAGTACTCCGGCTGGTCCAATACTGCCTTGTGGCTGGAGCCGGAATCGAACCAGACATCCATAATGTCGGTTTCCTTGCGGAACTTGCCGCTGCCGCACGCCGGGCATTTGAGCCCCGGTGGCACCAATTCCGCAGCCTCCCGGGCAAACCAGACATCAGAACCGTGCTCCCTGATAAGCCCGGCAACGTGATTAATAGTCTCGTCAGTAATAACTTCCTTGCTGCAGTCGGTACAGTAAAAGATCGGAATAGGCACGCCCCAGGTCCGCTGCCGGGAAATACACCAGTCGCCCCGGTCAGCTATCATGTTGTAAATACGGTCCCGTCCCCAGGCAGGGATCCACTGCACCCTGTCGATTTCCTCCAACGCCTGCTGCCGGAAGCCGTCAATGGAGGCAAACCACTGCTCGGTAGCCCGGAACAGAATGGGGTTTTTGCACCGCCAGCAGTGGGGGTACTGGTGCTGGATCCAGCCCATTTTCATCAGGGCGCCCAGTTCGTCCAGCTTCACCACCACGGCTTTGTTGGCTTCATCCGTGGTTTTGCCTTCCACAAAGCCGCCTTCGGAAGTAAAGACGCCCCGGTTGTCCAGCGGCGATACCACCGGCAGGTCATATTTTTTACCCACTTCAAAGTCTTCCACCCCGTGGCCGGGCGCGGTATGGACACAACCGGTACCCTGCTCGAGGGTAACATGATCGCCCAGGATCAGGACAGACTGCCTGTCCATAAAGGGATGTTGGGTCTTAATCCCTTCCAGCTCATCACCGCGGAAGGTCTTAAGCACCCCGCTGTGCTCCTGGCCTACGGCGTTCAGAAAACTTTCCATCAGGTCCGTGGCCACCAGCAGGTTTTCCCCGTTTACATCAATCAGGCTGTATTCAAAATCCGGATGCAGGCAGATGGCCACATTGGCCGGCAGGGTCCACGGGGTGGTGGTCCAGATGACCACATGGGTGTTTTTTTCCGGCAGTTTGCCCTTACCGTCACTGACGGCAAACTTTACATAAATAGAGGCAGATTTTTTATCCCCGTACTCCACTTCGGCTTCCGCCAGGGCTGTCTCACAGCTGGCACACCAGTATACGGGTTTTAAACCCTTATAAATATAGCCCCTTTTGGCCATTTCACCGAAAACCTCAATCTGCCTGGCCTCAAAGTGCGGGAGTAAAGTGAGATACGAGTTTTCCCAGTCACCGCGGACACCCAGCCGCTTCATCTCACCCTTTTGGATATCCACATACTTGAGCGCATATTCCTTGCAGCGGCGGCGGAATTCCACCGGTCCCACGGCATGCCGGTTAATACCAAGCTCTTTGATAGCCCGCTGTTCGATGGGCAGGCCGTGGGTATCCCAACCGTGCACATACGGAGCATCAAATCCGTTCATGGACTTGAACTTGACAATAATATCCTTCAGGACCTTGTTCAGGGTATGCCCGAGGTGGATATCCCCGTTGGCATAAGGTGGCCCGTCATGCAGGATGAATTTCTCCTTGCCCTTATTTTTTTGCTGTACCTGCCGGTAGACATCCTTTTCTTCCCAGAACTTCAGGATCTCCGGTTCCCGCTCAGGCAGGTTTGCCCGCATCGGAAAGTCTGTTTGCGGCAGGTTCAGGGTTTTGCTATAATCCACTTTTTCCACTTACTGTTTCCTCCTCTTATTAAA
>JBMOPI010000019.1:0-15641 GCA_049324975.1 Bacillota bacterium | reverse complement strand
TACTGGCATATGGAACATATGCAGGCATTGGAAGGGCTTGCCGGGATTGCTGCCAAATCTGATATGGCCCCGTCAGCCGCGCTGCAGCACAGCACAGAAGTTTTTAAAGAGGCGCTGCCGGATTTCCTCCGCATCCACATTGACGATGCCGGGGGAACAAGCATTACTTTTGCCCCGGCCGTTGACGAAAACGGTAAACCAGCCGTCGGACTGAATTTTGCCGACCGGCCATATTATAAACAGCTGAAGACAACACTCAAGCCTGTCATGTCCGACATCTTCATGAGCCGGGTAGGCATGCCCACCCCTGTTGTGACCATGGGAGTGCCGATAATCTTACAAAACCGTTTTAACGGTTACGTAATTGGGACATTGGACCTGGGTTATATCAAAAAGCTGCTGGAACGGGGCACGGAATGCGGGCTAATGGAAGCAACTGTGATCGATGGCAAGGGCCGGGTCATTGCCAGCACCCGTGATGATATGAAGCCGATGGAAGTTTTTGACCACAAGCAAAAAGGGGAGGTCATCTCTTTACGTAACGGTATTTATCAATGGCTGCCGCGGCCTGAAAAAAACATGGCGGAAGCCGTTCGGTGGCAGAAGTCCTTTTATGTCAAAGAAACTTTTATCAGTGACTCCCTGCCCTGGACACTGGTGGTGGAAGAAGCGGTGGCGCCTTATCAAAAAGAACTGCAGCGCCATGACATCCAGAGCCTGTCCGGCATGCTGGCGGTTACTTTTGCGGCGCTTTTCCTCGCCGGCCTTGTCAGCCGCAATCTGGCAAGACCGATGGACAGCCTGGCCCGGGTGACGACTAATCTGCCCGTCAAAATCATCCACCGGGAGTCGGTTGATTGGCCAAGCAGTCCCATCAGGGAGATGGATTCCCTGGTAAACAATTTTAAGACCATGGCCGCTATCCTCCGGCAAAATTTTATGGATCTCTGGGAAGAAAAAGAGCGCGCCCAGAACCTGCTCGGGCAGATGAAACATCAGGCCTTTCATGATCCGCTGACCGGCCTGCCGAACCGGCTGCTGTTTAATGACCGCCTGACCATGGCCCTGGCCCATGCCCGCCGCAACAAAGAAATGCTGGCCGTGCTGTTTTTTGACCTGGACCAGTTTAAAACAGTAAACGATACACTGGGACATGCTGCAGGGGACAAGCTTCTCGCGGAGGTCGCAGCGCGCCTGGCCGGATGTTTGCGGGAGAAGGATACCATTGCCCGCATGGGCGGTGACGAATTTACCATGCTGCTGCTGCAGCTCAGTGATGGAGAAGGCGCGGTCAGGGTAGCCCGGAAAGTGCTTAATGTTCTGCAGCAGCCCTGGGTAATAAACGGCCATGAATTCCATATCACGGCCAGTATCGGCATAGCCTTTTATCCCAATGACGGGGATAATTCTGAAACCCTGATGAAGCATGCCGATATCGCCATGTACCGGGCAAAAGAGCAGGGCCGCAACAATTATCAGCTTTTTACCCCGGCCATGAATGACCGGATCCTGGCACGCCAGGCCATGGAGAACAGCCTGCGCCATGCGCTGGACCGCGGGGAATTTATCGTCTTTTACCAGCCCCAGGTGCATACCGGCACCGGCCGGATTACCGGCATGGAAGCACTGGTGCGCTGGCTGCACCCCGAAAGGGGCGTAGTTACACCGGACCAATTTATCCCTATAGCCGAAGAAACCGGTCTGATTGTGCCCCT
The DNA here is from genome assembly GCA_049324975.1 of Bacillota bacterium. Taxonomy (GTDB): domain Bacteria; phylum Bacillota; class Thermincolia; order Thermincolales; family CAZWUW01; genus JBMOPI01. Next base: position 13,926 of record JBMOPI010000019.1, on the reverse strand, counting down.
CGGAGAATGGGTGCTGTACACCGCCTGTGCCCAAAACAAGGCCTGGCAGAAAGCGGGTTGGCCGCCGATGCGGGTAACGGTAAATATTTCGGCTTACCAGTTCCGGCAGCAGAACCTGGCGGAAACAGTGGCCCGGGTACTTGAGGAAACAGGCCTGGAACCCGGGTGGCTGGAGCTGGAAATTACGGAGAGCACCGCCATGAAAGATGTGGAATATACCGTTTCTATCCTCCGGGATTTAAGCGCGATGGGCATCCAAATTGCCATAGACGATTTTGGCACCGGGTATTCCTCCCTGAATTACTTAAAGCGTTTCCCCATCCATACTCTGAAGATTGACCGTTTCTTTGTGCGCGATATCATTACCAGTCCGGAAGACGCAGCGATTGTCACGGCCATCATCGTGCTGGGGCAAAACCTTAACCTTAAGGTGATTGCTGAAGGCGTGGAAACGGAGGAGCAGATGGTATTTCTCAAACAACGCCGGTGTGAGGAGATGCAGGGGTATTTATTCAGCAGACCTGTGCCGGCCGGTGAGTTTGAAAAGCTGCTGCCTGGCCTATAATGATTATCGAATATTGTGGAAATATGATGAGCACTTGCGCCGGGGATATGCGGGAGAAGTTGGAAAAGGTGTTGGGTAAATATTTTCCAGGCTGATAAATAAACTGACAAACAAGTGTCAGTTTATGATGGTACTGTATAAAAAGTATATTACATACTTAGCCGTTTTTTAATTAACCCGATTTCTATATCATGAATATCTTCTTTTTTAGTTAATGCGTCAACTTTTTGCTCTATGCGGTCAAGTTTTTCATCGTGAATTTTATAACCGTCAAACAGTACCCGGATTTTATCAATAACTTCGTTTTCCATCCGGGCTTCAAGTCTTGTGACAGTAAATTTTAATCTAGAGACATCGCTTTTCAAGGTTGAGACATCGCCTTGCAAGGTGGAAACATCGCTTTAGGTCGTGATCAAAGTATTCAAACATGGTTGTCACCGTCCATAATAATATCAGTAATAATTACTATAACGGGTGAATCTTACAAAAGTATTACGCGTTTATTAAGAAAATAATTAATATTAAACAAGGGCCTGCCAACACTGGCAGGCCCAAATCATCATACCTTATAAACTTTGTCCCTGTACTGCGGGGGCTTGCTGGCCCCAGCCTCTCATCATTCCGCCATAGCCACCTTGCATCATGCCGCCGAAGCCCCTCTGCCCGCCTTTGCCGCGCCCGCCTTTAGGTCCAAAGGTGGTGTTGTTCAGCATGGTCTTAATGTTTGCTTCAAAGTTTTGGGTGCAGTATTCGGCCATCTCTTCGGTCATCATACCGTCATCCACTCTTTGATCAATCATGGTCTGGTGGTCTTTTTTAACTGCTTCCAGGAGCTTTTCTTCAGTGACCCCTTTGGTTTTGGCGATTTCCACGAAGGACTTGCCGGCCCGGCGCTGGTTGATGATTTCCTGCTTGTCAATGCCGGTTAATTCATATACAGTGTTGACCACGGTGCCCTGCATCATCCCGGCGCCCATCATGCCGCCCATCATACCGCCGCCTGCGCCGCCGCAGTAGCCGGTGCCCGGCTGGGGTGCTGTTACGGCCGGCGGGTTTTTTGCCGCGGGTTGTTCCAACGCCGAGGAGGTGAGGGGGGATACCGCCAGCAGGCCGCCAACGGCCAGGGCGGATAAAGCTCCGGCAATCCATTTCCTTGTAGTTGTCATCTTTCATCATCCTTTCAGTTGATTGTTTTTTGTTCTTGCTTGGTTTTATCATACCCACTGAATGTTTGGGAAGTTTCGTGAAAGTATTAAGAAAATATGGAGATTGACTAACAGTCAATCTCCACCGGTTTGATCTTCCATATCCCCGCCGCATATTCGCCAATGGTCCGGTCGCTGGAGAACCTGCCGGAATGGGCGATATTTTGCACAGACATTTTCAACCATTTTCTCCTGTTCCGGAAAGCCTGGTCCAATCTGACATGGGCGTCGGCATAAGAAGCGAAATCCTTCAATACAAAGAACTCGTCATTGTTGACCAGCAGGGAGTTGTACAGGTTCCTGAACTCTTCGGGAGCTGTGGGGAAGAAGCCGTTTATCAACTGGTCGAGCACGGTCTTCAGCCTGAGGTCGGAGTCAACCGTCTGGTATGCGCTGTAGCCGCCCTTCTGGTAGTAGTCCAACACCTCGGCGGCGGTAAGGCCGAAGATAAAGATGTTGTCGTCGCCCACTTCCTCCCGGATTTCTATGTTGGCGCCGTCCATAGTGCCGATGGTGACTGACCCGTTCATCATAAATTTCATATTGCCGGTGCCGGAGGCCTCTTTGCCGGCGGTGGAGATCTGCTCACTGACATCAGCGGCGGGGATTATAAGTTCTGCCAGTGATACCCGGTAATTTTCCAGGAAGACCACCTTGAGTTTGTCTTTAATAGATTTATCGTTATTGACAACTCCGGCCAGGGTGTTAATGAGTTTAATGGTGGTTTTGGCCTGGTAGTAGCTGGGCGCGGCTTTAGCCCCGAAGATAAAGGTATGGGGCACGATGTCAAGGTCCGGGTCGGCCTTAAGCCGGTTATACATGTCCATCACATGCAGCACATTTAAAACCTGGCGTTTGTATGCGTGCAGCCGCTTTACCTGGACATCGAAAACAGACTGTAAATCAATGTCGATATTATACTTGTCCTTAATCAGCCTGGCCAGGTTTGCTTTGTTTTGCTGCCTTACAGCGGCGATTCGGTCCTGGAAGGCGGCATCTTCGGCGTATTTATGAAGATTGACCAGGTCTGACGGGTGCCTGACCCAGCCGTCACCGATGGTTTCGGTGATCAGACCGGCCAAACCCGGATTTGCCTTCAGAAGCCACCGGCGGTGGGTAATGCCGTTAGTCTTGTTGTTGAATTTAAACGGATAAAACTCACTGAAATTGCGCATTTCGTGTTTTTTCAGGATCTCCGTGTGGATCTGGGCCACCCCGTTCACACTGTGGCTGCCGGCAATGGCCAGGTGGGCCATTTTGACATAGCCATCGGCTATTACAGCCATCTGGTGGATGCGGTCCCAGTCGCCCGGGTATTTGTTCCAGAGTTCCCGGCAGAAACGCTCGTTAATTTCATGGACAATCATATAAATCCTGGGCAGCAGGTTTTTTAAAATTTCCACCGGCCATTTTTCCAGGGCTTCCGACATGATAGTATGGTTGGTGTAGGAAATCGTATTGGTTGTAATCTGCCAGGCCTCGTCCCAGCCCAGGCCTTCTTCGTCAATCAATATCCGCATCAGTTCCGGGATAGCCAGCACTGGGTGGGTGTCGTTGATGTGGATAGCGACCTTATCGGCAAAATCTTCCATGGTGTCATGGGTTTTCTTATACCTGCGGACAATGCTCTGGACGCCGGCAGACACAAAGAAATACTGCTGTTTTAGTCTTAGTTCCCGGCCCTTATAATGGTTGTCATCGGGGTAAAGCACCTGGGAAATGGCTTCGGTGGCATACTTGTACTCAACAGCTTCCAGGTAGTCGCCGCGGTTGAAGGAGTAGAAGTCGAAATCCGTGATGGCTGCTTCCGCGCTCCATAACCGGAGGTTGTTTACTGTGTTGTTATGATAACCGATAATCGGCGTGTCATAAGGAACAGCCATTACCGGTATATAGTTTTCGTGGATAAAAACTGTTTTTCCGTTAATAGTTTCTTCCCTGACACTGCCGTAGAAACGCACTTCCACAGCTTTATCCGCCTTGCGGATTTCCCAGACGTTGCCGTCCTTTAACCAGTTATCAGGCAGTTCCACCTGGTAGCCGTCAATAATCCGCTGCTCAAAAAGGCCATACTTGTAACGGATCCCACAGCCGTGGCCGGGCAGGTTAAGGGAGGCCAGGGAATCGAGGAAACAGGCGGCAAGCCGGCCCAGGCCGCCGTTGCCGAGACCGGCGTCCTGCTCCATCTCCTCCAGTTCGTTAAGGTCGATGCCCATTTCCTTAAGTGCTGCCCCACACTCCTCGCGGGTCCCCAGGTTGATCAGGTTAGTGCCCAGCAGCCGGCCCAGTAAAAATTCCAGGGAGAAATAGTAGACCTGCTTGACGTCTTTTTCCGCGTAACAGGCATTGGTCCTGACCCATCTTTTACTGATATAATCCCGCATCAGGCTGCCGAGGGCCGTGTATTTATCCATGGCCGTGGCTTCCTCCAGGCTTTTGCCGTGCATGTTTTGCAACTTTTCGAGAAAAGTTTCCCGGCATTTTTTCTTGTCAGTTAGCATTGCCCTGTCTCGCCTCCAGTTTTTTTCCGAAAAACTTGTCGTATTTTGTTGTAAAAAGTTCTACACCTAGCAACAATTTCCTGCAAGGCCGCACGGTTTTTCATAAACCCGGAAGACTCTGGTCAGCGGGCAGCCAAATTCTTTGCCGATAAAGGTGTTCATGGGGATGTTGTTCTCCAGGATCAGCGAACAGTCTATTTCCCGGTAGCCATGGCGGTAGAAAAAGTCCAAAAGCTTTAGAATGAGCAGGGTTTCGATACCCCGGCCCCGGAATTCCGGTTTTACTCCCAGGATTGAGAGCCGCAGCCGGTCAATCTTTTTTTGGTTGATGTCCGGTATGGCGATAAGGATGCCGGCCGGCCTGCTGTCCACTGTGGCCAGCAATACTGTATCCAGGCAGTTGAGACTTAAAAAGCCCTGCCGCATAACCTCAAATTCCCGGCCGGATAAAGGCACAAACCCCCAGTTATCAGCGAAGGCGGCATTTAAGACTTCGCCCAGGGCGGCCATGTCCCGGCGGATGTCCTTCCGTCGGAGAGGCCGGACCACGAGGCCCGGGTATCGTTTTTCGAGCGGGGGGCGCAGCCGGGCCATCCTTTCCGGGATACCTTGGCTCCTTTGGTAGGTATAGGCGTAATAATCCATTGCTTTCCGGTAACCACATGCTTCCATCAGCCGGGAGTAATATGGTTTGGTGTACGGCGTGGTCACGGTAGGAGGGAGGTGGCCGCCCTTAATCACCACTCCGCACGGGTAGTTAGTGGAAAAGTCTATCGGCCCCATAATCCGCTGCATACCCCGGGCCACGGCAAATTTACCTGCTGCCGCCAGGAGTGACTTTGCCACTATAGGGTCATCGACACACTCAAAAAATCCGAAAAAGGCCGTTTTTTCCTTTTGGTATGCGTTATACCGCCTATTGACCATGGCGGCGATCCGCCCGAGTACCTCATTCGGCGCCGGGCCGGCGCCCTGTACCAGGTACAGTTCACAGTCTACCTCTGCCAGGGGAGGGTTCAGCCTCCGGTCAAAGTCCTGCTCTCTTACCCCCAGCACCGGCGGAAACCATTTAGCGTCATCTTTATAAAGATTGTACGGAAACCGGGTAAAAGCCCGGAGTTCGTTTTTTGTCATTACTTTTTTATACAAGTTTTTCCTCCTCGATAGCATTTTTTTGCGAATTTTAAAGGGCTGCATTGCTGTGCAGCCCTTCGGAGTAAATTTTTAGTCATCGGCAAAAAGTAATAAGATGAGGATTAGAAATACGGCAAATGCTCCGCTGCCGCCGAATCCTTTGAAACCACCAAAACCGCCCATATTATAACCTCCCTTTGTTTTGGGAACCGCCTGTCGAAGGTTCCTTTTGCTTTATAATATGTGGCCGGGTAAAATGTGTGCAGGAAACCCATGAGGTCTGACTGTGAAAAAAAACATGAAAAAACCAGGCGGACTGTTCCTCCCGGTTTTAATTAATATTAATTTATTCAGTTATATTTTATCGTCATCAATGGCAGTAGCTTCTTTATTAATCATTGTGGCCAGGGCCCGGAGCAGCGCCCGGGGACTCGGCGGCTTATTCCAGCGGTCCTGTAACCCGCCCCGCAGCCACGCGCTTTTAATTGCGCCGTGGATGGACCGTTCGATGATATTGGAACTGGTATCAAATTTTTCTGCGACCTTCTGATACAGGTTACGGTGGAAATACGGGTTAAGGGGGATCCGGCCCATTTCTTCCAGGGCGGTCAGCAGGTAATAGTAGCCTTTAAGATGGGGTAAAATGCCTTGTTTTTTAAGAAATTCGGATGTCTGATTGAGGTTGAACTGTTTTGTAGGGGCCTTTACGGTGTGGTTGGCGGGATTTTCGTGAAAGGCGCATCTTTCAGCGGTCGGCAGCCACCAGATACATGCCGTACACCCTTCGTTATAATTTTTGGAAACGTCTTTGTCTCCCGCCGTAAGAAATCCGGCACATCTATTCACGTTGATCAGAGTCCTTTCGGTAGCCCGGCCGTCATAGCGACACAGCGTTAGACCCGTGGCTTTGCGTCCTCACCTTTCGGTGAATTTGCCTTTTACGAAAGTGAATTTTTACACTAATATATATACAACATAGAATGAAAAATTCCTTCCATATCTTTTAAATTTTTTTAAAAAATCTCCGGTATTGTTTAACCAGCCAAAAAATGTTATAACTAAAGAGACGTTTGCTTGACGTATAAGGGGAGGCGGGCGACTTGCCGGAATTTTTTGAGATCGATGAACTGTCTTTTTCAACAGGCATAAACCGGCGGCAGATTAATGTTTCCGCCAACCTGCCCGCGGGCGGCGTGCTTGTGGTCAGCGGTCCCTCGGGGGCCGGCAAATCCACATTGCTCAGGGTGTTGGCCAGGCTTCTGGAATGCTCCGCCGGGGAAGTCCGGCTGGGCGGCATTGGCTGGCGTAATTTTCCCGCCGGTTTATGGCGGCGGCTGGTGCATTATCTGGCACAAAAGCCGGCGATATTTGACGGGACGGTGCTGGATAATCTTAATAAGCCTTTCGAACTGGCAGCGGTGAAAAAGGACCTGGTATTTGATACAGCGGCCGCTAACAGGTGCATGGAACAACTGCTCCTGCCTTCCGGACTGCTGCATCAGGATGCCCGTACCCTGTCCGGCGGGGAGGCGGCGCGGGTGGCTTTGCTGCGGGCGCTGCTGCTCAATCCTGCCGTACTGCTGCTGGATGAACCAACCGCGGCTCTCGATGAAAAGGCCCGGCTGGCAGTGTTGGACGTTATCAGCAACTGGCTGGCTGCGGAACCGAACCGCGGCGTGGTGATGGTTTCGCATGCCGGTGACACCGGCTGCTTCTCGCAGTTGTGTACCCTCAACATAGACCCGGTTAAGGGGGAATAATTCGGTGAACCAGGGAGTCATACCAATAACGGATTATCAGCTGGCTTTGAGTGTTCTCCTCATAGTACTGGCCGGGGGAGTTTCGGCCGCCTTGCGGCTCGGCCTCCTGAAACCGCTCTTGTGGGGAACGTTAAGGACTTTTGTGCAGTTAACACTGATCGGCTATGTCCTGACATATGTGTTTTCCCTTGACAATGCCTGGCTGGTTTTGGTGATGGTTGTTATTATGTGCGGTATCGCCGCCAGGGCCGCCACAGGCCGGACACCGAACGTGCCGGACTACCCGGCCGGCCTGGGTTTTTTGTCCCTTTTGGCCAGCACTTTTTTGGTAGGGGTGATGGTGGTGGGGCTGGTTATCCAACCTGAGCCGCTGTATTCTGCACGCATTGTTATACCTATTTTTGGCATGATTCTGGGAAATTCCATGAACGGTATCGCCCTGTCTCTGGACCGTTTATATGGTGAGGTCCGGGCCCGGGCCGGGGAGGTAGAAGCCCTGCTGGCCTTTGGCGCAACCCCTTGGGAAGCGGTGCGCGACTGTATCCGGGAAGCCGTCCGGGCAGGCATGACACCGACGATTAATTCACTGATGGTCGTAGGACTGGTCAGCCTGCCGGGGATGATGACCGGCCAGATCCTGGGCGGAGCCGACCCCAAGAGTGCGGTAAGGTACCAGATTGTTGTCATGCTGATGATTGCCGCAGCTGTGGCTGTCGGCTGCCTGTTACTGGTGGGGTTGTCATATCGCCGGTTGTTTACGGCGGACGATGCGCTGGCGCCGGCAATCCATCAGAGCCGCACTGTACAGAAAGGGGAGTAATTGATGTTTGCCTGGCTGGAGCATTTTTTGACAACAGAAGTGGCCCAATACGGACTAGTGGCAGTATTTATCACTATGGCCCTGGAGAGTGCCTGCATCCCTATCCCCAGTGAGATTGTCATGCCTTATGCCGGGCACCTGGTGGCCAGGGGGCAGATGGGCCTTTGGGAGGCTACTCTGGTGGCGGGGGCGGCCAACCTTACAGGTTCCTGGATAGCCTATGCCGCAGGCAGGTTCGGCGGCCGGGGCTTCATTGAAAAATACGGGCGGTATATCCTGTTGTCCCAAAAGCACCTGGCCATGGCGGACCGGTGGTTTGCCAACCGGGGCGAGATGACGGTCTTTGTCTCCCGTATGCTGCCGGCGGTGCGGACCTTCATTTCGCTGCCGGCCGGGATTGCCAAGATGAATTTACTTAAATTCAGCGTCTACTCATTTATTGGCGCCCTGCCCTGGAACCTGGCCCTGGTCTATCTCGGATATATATTCACCGACCGCTGGGATGAACTGCAGGCTTACCTGCACGAATTCAACTATGTGGTATTTGTCGCCCTGGGCCTGTTAGTGACAGGCTGGCTCCTCTGGCGCCGGAGAAAAAGGTTTAGATAAATTGTTTTACTTTATTTAAGCCTATAATATTTCGAAGCTTCCTGCATCCTGGTAATCATTCCGTTCAGTTTATCTATCTCGGTCTGGATAGCGTGAGTGGCGGCAGTAATTTCCTGAGCCGAGGCATTGACTTCTTCGGCGGAAGCCGCTGTCTGTTCTGAAATAGAGGTAACATTCATGATTGAATCGGTGACTGTTTTACTTTCCGCTGTCAGTTCCCCGGTGATGGCGGTGTTTTCTTCGGAAATCCGGGCGATAGTTTTTACGGAGCCGGCTATTTCATCACTGTTTACCTTGATATTCCGGACTGCGTCGTTGATATCATCCACCTGAGTTACTACTTTGTTTACAGCCTTGAGGATGTTTCTTAACGCTGTTCCAGATTTATATGAAACCTTGGCGCCCTGTTCCACATCTTCTTTGCCTTTATCCATCTCCTCAGTTACTATTTTGGTCTCCTGCTGGATGCCGGTAATCAGTTGCCTGATTTCTTCTGTGGATTTGCTGCTGCTTTCCGCCAGTTTTCTGACTTCATCGGCCACCACGGCAAAGCCCCTGCCGTGTTCCCCGGCCCGGGCAGCCTCGATGGCAGCGTTCAGGGCGAGCAGGTTGGTTTGCTCGGCGATATCATCAATGACCTGGACGATTTCACCTATATGTTTGGAACGCTCCTCCAGGGCGGCCATTTTTTCTGTCAGGTTATTGAACATTGTTTTTATGGTTTCCATGTTTTGGCCGACTTCATCCACCAGGTCCTTGCCTTCGCTGGCGGCATTGTATGAATTATCAATGTCTTCAGCAATCAGCCGGGTACTGTCTGCTACTTTTTCTATGGCCTGGGACATTTCGAGGATCAACTCATTGGTTTTATCCACTTTTTCCTGTTGTCTGACTGCCCCGTCCCTGATCCTGGCGGTCACCCCGTCCAATTTGGTTATTACTTCAACTGTTTTCTGCACGTCCTGAGATTGGGCCTGGTTACCGGTGGTCACCTGTTCGATGGCCTTGGCCACCTGTTCAATAGCATAAAGATTGCGTTCAGTGTTATCAGCCAGGTCACTGCTGGAAACCACCATTTGGTCTGTTGTGGTAAACATGTGTAAAAGGAATTTTTTGAGGTTCCGGTGCATTTCACCAAAGGCGTTGCCGAGGTCCTGCAGTTCGTCACCGGTGGAAATTTTCTCCGGTTTTACGGCCAGGTCCCCTGTGGACATCTTTTTTGCCGCATCGGTAAGCGCCCTGACCGGTTTGTTGACCCCGCGAACTATATAGATGGTATAGGGAACACTAAGCCATAAAGCGACAATAACGATTATCGCCAGCCCCCAGGCCGCCCGTTTAACAATACCGGCCACCATGGCCAGGGCTTCTTTGTTTTGGGCCAGGGCAGTTTCACTAACACTTTTCAGTTCCCACAGGTTGAACCAGGCAAAGGCTGCCACGGCGACAAGAAGCCAGAACATCACTGCAAACCCGCCGGCGACTTTAACGGCTATTTTAATTTTCACCGGATTCCCCCCCATTAGCAACTTAGAATTTGCGTAATATTACTAAAACCATCTTTCGACGTTTTCCGAGTTTTTCCTGCAAATGCCGGGAGGATGAATTATTAAGGCCGGGGAAATTATCCCCGGCCGGTTTGTTCCACCATAGGAAAGTATAACGACGCCTGCGGTATAAAAAAGGCTAACTCGGCGCTTCGCGCCAGCTGAAGCCTTTATAATCGCAACCTCATGCCGTTTTCCTTGAGCCAGCCTTTTCTTTGCCTGTAATCCGGCAGCAGGCTTTCCACCAGACGCCAGAAGTCCTTGGAATGGTCCATATAGACCAGGTGGCAGAGTTCGTGGACCACCACGTAGTCAATGATTTCGATAGGCGCCATGACCAGCCGCCAGTTAAAGTTAAGGTTGCCTCTCTGCGAGCAGCTGCCCCACCTGGTTTTTTGGTTCTTGATGCGGATTGCCCTATATTCAACGCCAAGTTTTGCTTTATAATAGTCTGCTGTTTCGGTAAAAGTTTCCCTGGCCATGAGCCTGAACCACTGTTCTAATTTGATGCGGATTTCTCTGCTCCGGGCTTGCCGGGGCAGGCTGCGGTCAACATAGGCCAGAAGGTCAGTATCATTAATTTTTACTTTTGTAGTCTTGCGGTCACACTCAATTACCTCAAGGTTAAAGTGCTCGCCCCTGAAAAGGATTTTCTCTCCGCTCATACCCATTATATTCTACGCCTACGGGAAAAAACCTTTGAAAAAACTATTTAATCCTGTATAATTTCAACAGCGCCGGACTGTTCCATCATGGCCCGGACCCGGTCAGTCTCATGCTTTGGGGTTTCTACCGCCACGATAATTCCCCGGTTGCTTTTGAGCCCTTTGACCCCTTCGGCAAATGTGCCGATTTCCCACAGGCCTTCCCGTTCCGTTTTAACAAAAGCCACTTCTTCCATGGCCTGTTCCGGGGCGCTATAATCCTGTTCTTCCGCCAGGTCACTGATAATAAGGTCCTTCCGGTTAAAACCGCTGTTGCGCAGGGCGTCAACCAGGAAGCCGACCTGTCTTTTGTCCGGCATAACCGCAATTAAACGCATCATCTATACACCTCCGGGATTAGTATAACCAGGAGCGGCTCAAATATATTGTAATTTACCGTCGCCAAAAAGGAATAGTTGTCGTAATTATAGAATTAAAAAACAAACTTAGTTTTTGAGGAAGGTGTATTAGGGTGAAAGGCATAATCCTGGCCGGCGGCAATGGGACCCGGCTATATCCGTTGACACGGTACATGTCCAAACAACTGCTCCCTGTCTATGATAAACCGATGATCTATTACCCCTTGTCAGTGCTTATGCTGGCAGGAATCAGGGAAATATTGATAATTTCCACACCGGAGGATACACCAAGATACCAACAATTATTAGGTGACGAGTTACCTGGAATAAAAAAATCAAAAATACGGACAGGTGGATATGAAAAACAACGAACCTCTTAAAAGTTTGCTGGTCACCGGCGGGGCCGGCTTTATCGGCGCCAACTTTATCCCTTATTTTTTGGGCAAATATGAAAACTACATGATTATCAATTGAGACAAATTAACCTATGCCGGCAGCCTGGATAATATAAAAGAAATAGCATCACACCCCCGTTATGCCTTTGTTAAAGGGGATATCTGCCATCGGGAGCTGGTAGAGTCTGTCTTTTGCGAGTATGACATCAAAGGGGTTATTCATTTTGCCGCCGAATCCCATGTGGATAATTCCATTCAGGCCCCAGGGGACTTTATTCATACAAATGTGTTCGGTACTTTTAATGTGCTTGACGTGGCCAGGAATTACTGGACCCTGGCGCCAAACCGGTACCGGCCGGGTTACGGGGAATGCAGGTTTCATCATATTTCTACGATGAAGTATACGGGTCACTGGCTGATACGGGACTTTTCACCGAGGAGCACCGGTATGCGCCTAACAATCCTTACAGCGCCAGCAAAGCCGGTTCTGACATGATTGTAAAAAGCTATCACAGTACATATGGATTAAATGTTGTTATATCGAACTGTTCCAATAATTACGGGCCCGGGCAGCATGATGAAAAATTCATCCCGACAGTTGTCAGGAAGGCGCTGGCATTGGAAAAGATACCGGTATACGGTGATGGCAGGAATGTCAGGGACTGGTTGTTTGTCCTTGACCACTGCAGGGGTATTGACATGGTCTTTCATCATGGTGCAGGCGGGGAAACATACAATATCGGGGGCAGGAATGAACGGGAAAATATTGAGGTGGCCCAAAAAATATGTGAAATACTTGACAGGACTGCTCCGCAGATTAAAGAGGGTTCAGCGATCAGTAGTTACAGGGATCTGATTCATTTTGTGCCTGACCGTCCCGGCCATGACAAGAGGTATGCCATTGACCCCGCAAAAATAGAAAATGAACTTGGCTGGCAGGCTGGAGAAGATTTTGAAAACGGGCTGTATCAGACTGTAATGTGGTATTTAAGGAAATATGAAGGCGGCAATAAAAACCCCTCTTGACAAAAATACCCCATGGGGGTAAAATTTAGTTAATAAAAATACCTTAATGGGGTATAAAGAGGAGGGGTCGATGTGGACCAGAATAACCAACGTTTTTGGCCGTGGCATATTGCCGGGGCCCTGCTTGGGCTGGTAGTTGTCTTTGCCTTTGTTACCGGGCACCCGGTTGGAACAGCCACAACCTATTCACGGCTTGACGCTATCATTCTTAAGTTTTTTGTTCCCGACTACGTGGCCGGCAACAGTTATTACATGAATCAGGCGGCGCCGGTAGTGGAGTGGCAGATGATGTTTGTCCTGGGTATGGTGGTTTCCGGTTTGATTGCCCGTTATTTTGTCACTAAACGTAAAGGTGAAGCCGTGCCGGAAATGTGGGCCGCCAATATGGGCGACAGCAAAGGGAAAAGGTATCTGTACGCTTTCCTGGGCGGTTTCCTGCTGCTGCTGGGGTCCCGGATAGCCGGCGGCTGTACCAGCGGCCTGTTCATCAGCGGCGGCAGTCAACTGGCATTGGCAGCCCTGGTTTTTGCCGGCGGCATGTTCGCCTCAGGTATCATTACAGCTAAACTTCTTTACAGGAGGGATGCATAATGGCCGGTACGCTGTTGTTGGGACTCATCACCGGAATTGCTTTTGGTTTTGTCATCTTTAAAGTGGGCGCGTCCCGCTTCGATAAAATTGTCAGGATGCTCCTGCTTAAGGATTTTACCATCCTCAAGTTTATGATGATGGCGGTAATGGCGGCGGCTGTCGGCATATTTCTCACGAACAGTGTGATTTACATCGCCCCGCTGCAGTTGGTGCGGCTGCTTGTCGGTGGATTGATCTTCGGTGTGGGCTTCGCCCTCCTGGGCGCCTGCCCCGGCACGGTTATGGTAGCTCTCGGTGAAGGCAAGAAGGACGCCCGGTGGGGGATATTGGGCGGTTTGGTGGGAGCGGCTTTTTTTGCCCACTTTTATTCCGCGCTGGAAAAACCGTTAATCACCCCGCTTAATTACGGCCCGCTGACAATCCACAGTTCCCTGGGAGTAAGTTACGGGGCCGGCCTGGCCATACTCCTGGTTGTTTTTGGGGGTTCTATTTTAATCATCAACAAGCTGACAGCGCCCCGGGGCGGCAAGGAAACGGCGGATAAAAAAGCCGTAAACCCATTAACTTAAGTGTTAATGGGTTTTTTTTGTATGACGAAAACCACCTGCTATGCAGGTGGTTCCAAAAAGCTTTAGCTATGAGTAGAAAAAACTACCTCCATTTGATAGAATAGTGTCGGTTTCGCCAGCCGCACTATTAGCAAAGGAGGT